>JAGCJX010000016.1 GCA_017647795.1 Bacteroidales bacterium
CAGAGGATGGTTTCGTTTTCGATATGGACAATTGTGGCTCCGCCAAGGTTTTCCCCATCAGTGAATTGCCAGTACAACTGAAATGCTCTAATCTTGGCACCTATATGTTATATGCTCGTCCTGTTTCAGAACATGGAAGAAGGGGAGAATCAATAGCCATACCGGTAATTTGTGGATATGGAGGAATCGAAATTCTCTCGATCGATTGCGTCTACATGAAATATCGTGTGCGAATATTTAACCAATCAAAATGTGATCAGGTAGTTACTGGAGCTATTCTTGATGAAAATCAATCTCCCGTAATCGAGGAGTATGGACTTATGGATGAATTCAAAGATGGAAGGCCTCTTTGCGACGGAGAAACTGGAAAGCTAGTCTTGAGAAAACTAAAAAGCCATATCGGCTACGTTGTAGGCGTTGCGATGCTGAAAGAAAAGAAGGTTCAGGATTGGCATTCTTTTGAAATAGAAACACCTTCCTATGATGGAAGAAAAGATCTTCCAAAGGAATTATCTTTCAAGATTGACTCGGTCACCGAATCGGAGTATACATTTACCATGGATTGGGGTGAAAATACAGAAATAGTGATGGGAGGTGTCGCATTTTTTGCACCCGGGGTAGAACCCACAATAGAAGATATTAACAATTTCATTGAGACGAGTTATTTACAACCCTATTCTGGAATAGGCTACCTCTACATGGAAGAAGGATCGCATACCCAAAGGACAAACATTCATGCAGATGGTTCCGACATATATGTTGTACTTATTCCCATGAATGAAAATGGTCTGGCAGGGCTTGGTGTACCTGTTTATCAGTACTTGTGTACTTTAAACAATTAGTGGAATCTAATTATTATTAAGAGGCTAAATTATGAAAGGATTAAAAGTATTGTTGGTAGTGTTGGTTCTAGGAATAGCATCTACCGCTTTTGCACAAGTTGAGATTGTTCCCAAATTGACATATCGGCCGTTCTTCGGCATGATAGATGGGACTATGTCGGATTTGTACTCATCCTACGGGGCAGAGGTGAATGCTCAGTTTGACCTGATTAAGGACTCGCATTGGAAAATGTCCGCAGGCCTGGGATATTTCGGGGTGTTCCGATCTTTTGATATGGATCTATTCTTTGTGAAGCAACAGTGGGACATACAAATTCACTACCTCTATCTACCGGTAAATTTTCTCTATGAATTCAAGTTTGGAGAGACGTTCTCCTTGATTCCCTCTTTGGGATTTAATGCCCGGTATGGAGTAGCGGGTCCTGCCAATGTATACAATGAATTCCTATACTCTCCCGCAGACAATGGTTTGATTAAAAATGACTTCTTCTCTGAAACCTACAATGGAGCCGGAAATGGGCAAAACCGAAGATTTACTGTTGGCGCACAGGTTGGTCTGGACTTCCGCATCAAGGATGTGATTCTGGGATTGGCCTACAGTCTTGATATGACAACAACCAATCCTGTTACAAAAAGTCGTTTTGGAACATTCGGTGTCCACGTGGGCTATGCTTTCTAACACGTAGGGGATTCTTCCTAAATAGATTCAGGAGAAAGGTTCATTTGCCTTTCTCCTGATTTTATTTTCCCGAAAACACCAACCGTCGGCCATAGATCGGGAGGGCGGATGACATGAATGTGTCAAGTAAAATTCGTATCTTTGAAAAATGATTGATTTTGACACATATATCAGAATGGGTGAGCCTGGTGGTAAGGAAAGAGCCGACGCCTGGAAGACCGCTATTGGACTGCAAGCTGTTGATGGTCTTAAGACTTCAGAATACCTAAATGAGACTGCAGCTAAGCATATCGAGGGAAATCTTACCATTGACGAGGTTAGCACTCTTGTCAAATCTTATTATAAGTCAAGGACTGCCAGAACACCCGAAGACGAAGGGGTTCAAGAGGCAGATCTGGCATCCGTAAACATCACCCGAATACTCAATGAGTCGTCTTTTTCTTTCTCGGTTCCTGGGTTCATGTCCATTCATCAAGAAATCTTCAAGGGAATTTTCAAATTTGCAGGGCAGTTTAGAGACTATAATATTACCAAAGAAGAATGGATTCTTGATGGCGATACGGTTCTCTACTCTCCTGCCCGAGATCTAAAGAGCATGATAGCCTACGACTTGCAACAAGAACGAGAGTTTGACTATACAGGTCGTGACTTGTCGGGTATAGTAAGCCATATCGCCCAATTCACTTCTGGAATTTGGCAGATTCATCCATTTGGAGAAGGCAATACAAGAACAACGGCTGTATTTATCATCAAATACCTGCGTTCACTAGGCTTTGAGGTCAACAACACTCCATTTGAGAAAGATTCCTGGTATTTTAGAAATGCCCTTGTGCGTGCAAATTACCAGAACCTTCAGAAAGGCATCAAGAAAGAGACAATCTTCCTTGAGAGGTTCTTTCGCAACCTTCTAATGGGAGAAAATAACGAATTGAGGAGTAGATATCTTCATGTGAGGGCAAGTGAATTACTTGCGGTAGACACCCCCACAAGTACCCCCACAAGTACCCCCACAAGTATGATTCCCGAAAACGAAAACATCAAGCGCCTTGTTGTAGCTATAGGATACAATCATTTCTCAGTCAAAGAAATGATTGCAGCAGTAGGTCTTAAGGATAGAAAGAATTTTCTTGAGTACTCACTCTCCCCTGCCATGGACAAAGGATATGTCAGAATGCTTTATCCAAACTCTCCTCGTCATCCGCGTCAGAAATACTTACTGACGGTCAAAGGTCTGGCGGTCTATAAAGGAATCAAAGGTTAAACAACCGTCGGCCATAGATTGGGAGGGCAGACAGGAAGGTGGAAATGACAAAAACACCAGCGGTTACCAGACACACATCGGCAAAATGGACCTCCACGGGATAAGCCTGCACCAGGAAGTTGCCGGGCATTTGGATGATTCCGAAGGTTTGTTGCACCCAACACAAAAGCAGCCCGATACAAAGTCCCACGCAAGTCCCGATGCCGGTGATCAAACCCCCTTCCAGCAAGAAAATGCGACGGACTGTTGTTTCAGGAGCCCCCAGTGCACGAAACGTTTCGATATCATCCTTCTTTTCGAGGATGAGCATCACCAAGGAACCCAGAATGTTGCAAGCAACGACCAGGATAATGAAAAAAAAGATCAGATAGATAGCCACCTTCTCGTAAGTCATCATCTTGTAAACGGTCTCGTTTTGTTGATAGCGGTCCAACACCTTAAAATCATCACCCAGCAAATCCTTGTACTCGCGTTGGAAAGCCAGCACATCCGTTCCCGGACAAAGATGGACCTCCAGGGCCGAAACGGCCTGCTGAGGTTTGGCTGCAAGACTGCGCACACGCTCAATGGGGGCAAAAATATAGGTGTCGTCAAATTGCTGTTCCAAGGCGACCTTCCCCGAGACGAAGAAAGTCTCTTTCCGCAAGGAAGAAGCCGGGTTCATCAAGGAGATAGATCGGTGCGGGTCCGGAAAATAGACCTCCAGAGGATCCAGAAACCGAACCATGATGCCCAAATCACGGGCAATACCCCGGCCGACAACTGCCTGCGGGATTTCCCCATGCCACAGGGCGAAGTCTCCTTCGACCAACTGTCCCACCAACGGGGTCCGTTCTTCATAAATGGCATCGACACCCCGGATGACAGCCACCGCCTGCTTGCCGTCGTAGGCGACAAAGACGTGTTCGTCCAAAAGCGAGCAAACGGCCTCCACACGCTCGTCTGCGGCCAATTCTTGCCAGGGTCCGGGGGCCTCCGGCTGGTAAAGGAAGGATTTGCTACGAACCGGCTCAATGCGCAGGTCGGCATCCACCTGCCGGTACATTTTCTCGATAACGCTGCCAAAGCCGTTGTATACCGATAAAACAATGATCAGCGCGGCGGTACCGACAGCGATACCGATCGCACTGATCATCGAGATGGTGTTGATGACGTGGTGTGATTTCCGCGCAAACAAGTAGCGCCAGGCTATGAACAGCGGAAACCTCACTTCTTCAACAATTCGTCAATGTGCTCTACATAATCCAAGGACTCGTCCAAAAGGAAAACCAATTCCGGGACGATGCGCAGTTGCTTGGCCACCAAACGGCCCAATTCGCCACGGATGGAACGGGATTGTTCTTCGATCATCCGCAAGACTTCACGGCCTTTTGCTGAGGGGAAGATGCTGACAAACACCTTGGCTACAGCAAGATCCGGACTGATCCGAACTTCACTCACCGTCACCAAAGCTCCGCCGAATGCAGCCATTCCTTTGGAACGGATGATTTCAGCCAGATCGCGTTGCAACTGACGCGCAACCTTGAGTTGTCGGGTACTTTGTTGTTCTTCCATTATACAAATTTTAACAGGTAATAATTCTTTTTGCCCTTTTGGATCAACACATATTGGTCGTGAACCAGGTCTGTTTCGGCCAACGTCTTGTCCAAAGAATTGCATTTCTCTTTATTGATGGACAAACCACCGGCTTGGATCATTTTACGGCACTCTCCTTTGGAGGGGAAGACAGCACTGTGTACCGCCAACACATCCAGAATGTTGTCAGACAATTGTGCCTTGGCGATTTCGAATTGAGGAACCCCTTCAAATACCGACAAGAAGGTTTGTTCATCCAATGCCTTCAGGGCTTCCGGGTCTGCTTTGCCACCAAAAAGGATTTGAGAAGCGCTTTCTGCCTTCAAATATTCTTCTTCGCCGTGTACCATGATGGTCACTTCACGGGCGAGAAGTTTTTGGAGGTTACGCAAGTGGGGTGCTTCCTGGTGTTGGGCAATCGCCGCCTCAATTTCTTCACGGGTCAACATCGTGAAAATCTTGATGTAACGGTCTGCATCCTGGTCACTGACATTGAGCCAGAATTGATAGAAGGTGTAAGGCGAGGTATAACGGGGATCCAACCAGATGTTTCCTTTTTCGGTCTTACCGAACTTACCACCGTCTGCCTTGGTAATCAAGGGACAGGTCAAGGCAAAAGCCTCCCCACCCAATCTGCGGCGGATCAACTCTGTTCCCGTAGTGATGTTGCCCCATTGGTCACTGCCGCCCATTTGCAACTTACAACCACAGTGTTCATAGAGGTAATGGAAGTCGTAGCCTTGCACCAATTGGTAGGTAAATTCTGTGAACGACATCCCTTCGCGGGCTTCCCCAGAAAGACGTTTTTTCACAGAATCCTTGCTCATCATGTAGTTTACGGTGATATGCTTGCCGATATCGCGGATAAAATCCAGGAACGAAAAGTCCTTCATCCAGTCGTAGTTGTTCACCAACACCGCTGCATTCGGAGCATCGCTGTCAAAATCCAGGAATTTGGACAACTGGGCTTTGATGGCGGCCTGGTTGTGACGCAAGGTCTCTTCATCCAAGAGGTTGCGTTCGGCTGATTTCATGGAAGGGTCTCCAATCATGCCGGTTGCACCACCGATCAAGGAATAAGGTTTGTGGCCGCATTGTTGAAAATGTTTCAAGATCATGATGCTGACCAGGTGTCCGATATGCAATGAATCTGCCGTCGGGTCGATACCCACGTATGCAGAGACCATTTCTTTGTTAAGCAGTTCTTCTGTGCCGGGCATGATGTCGTGGATCATACCTCTCCAGCGCAATTCTTCTACAAAATTTTTCATCTTCTTTTGCTTGCTTTGATCAAAGCACAAAAATAGGCATAATTTTGTTACTTTTGTTTGTCTAATTGAAATGATGGATATGAACTTAAAACAACGGCTGATTCTGGTCCTTCTGGGCCTTTGCCTTTGCGGCAACCTCCCCTCCCAATCCCTCCTGCATTTTTTGGAAAACCACCCGGGAATCCAAGCAGTGGAAGCGTTGGAATCCACCCACTTTCCGGAAAAATACCTCGTCCGTTTCACCCAACCCATAGACCCCGAACACCCGGAAACCGGCACGTTCGAACAACGGGTTTTTGTACACCACCGCGGCACTGACCGGCCGACCGTAATGGTCGCCGAAGGCTATGGAGCCCACTATGCCCTCAACCCCCGTTACCACAACGAATTGGCCATGATTCTGGACGCAAACATCCTCGTTGTGGAACACCGCTACTTTTTGGAGTCCACTCCCGAGCCCTGCGACTGGCAATACTTCAACGGCCGGAACGAGGCTCACGACCTGCACTGTATCCACACCGCTTTTGAAGCCTTTTACCAAGGTCCCTGGGCCGTTACCGGAGCCAGCAAAGGCGGACACAATACCCTGATTTACACGGCCCACTATCCCAAAGACATGGACCTTGCCGTTCCGTATGTGGGCCCCTTGTGCCGTTCCGTGGAAGACGGACGCCACGAACCGTTCCTGGCCGACACAGTAGGAACCGCTGCTGAACGGAAACACCTTTACGACCTGCAAATTGAATTCCTCAAACGCAAGGAAGCCCTGCTGCCCGCCCTGGATTCCCTCTGTCAGGCAAACCATTACGAATTCAACCTGCCGTTGCGTGAGATCTACGACTACACCGTGCTGGAGTTTCCTTTCGCCTACTGGCAAGTGGGTTTCCAAGCAGAACACCTCCCGGCAATGGACGCCTCCAATGCAGACTTTTTCAAAGCCTTCGTAGCCATCTCCGATCCGGGCTATTTTGTAAAAGAAAGTGACACGACGCCGTTCTTCATCCAAGCCGCCAAAGAGTTGGGTTACTACGGCTACGACTTGGAACCGTTCCGTGCCTACACAGACATCCAATCCACCGAGGGCTACTTGAAGAAAATCTTCTTGCCCGAAGGACTTTCCTTTGACTTCGATGCCTCCCTGTATCACCAACTGATCGACTTCCTGCAAAACGGAGAAGCTCAGATGATCTTTATTTACGGAGCCAACGACCCTTGGTCAGCCGTCCGCGTACCCGACTTTGGCCGGGAAAACATCCGGATCTACAACCTGCCCGAGGCCTGCCACGGTGCCAGAATCCTGGCTTTCCCCGAAGAAACCAAGAACGAAATCCTTGATTACATCCAACAATGGATCAACGACTGATGCCCGTCTTTCACGAAATCCACCTGGAAGACAAGGCCTGGGTGGATAAGTTGCTGCGAATGCACAACTCCCGCAAGACAGAATACTGCTTCACCACCCTCTTCATGTGGGCCGAAAGCTACGGTACCCGGATCGCCCGTTTCCAAGACTGGTTGCTGGTACGTTCCATTGCTCCCAACCAGCCCCATCCGACGGCGGACTACCTCTTCCCCGCGGGTCAAGGAGATCTGAAAGCAGCTTTTGATGCCATCCTGGCCGATGCTGAAACCCTGCAACTGCCCTGGCGCATCCATTGCCTGAGCGCAGAGGATCTCCCGATGCTGCAGACTTGGTTCCCGAACGAGACTTGGGAAATGGAACCCGCCCGGGACAGTTTTGACTACCTTTATCACCGGGAGGACCTTGCCACCCTCAAAGGGAAAAAATACCAGTCAAAACGGAATTTCATCTCCCGCTTTCTACGCAACGAAAACTGGTCCTACGAACGCATCGACTCCGCGGACCCCGAACGTTGTCGGGAGCAACTCGAGGCTTGTGTCCGTCTGAACCGAAAATGGTGCCTCGAAAACGGTTGCCGTCACAACTACTCCTTGCAGAGTGAAATTTGCGCCGGCCGGAAAGCCTTGGCCAATTTCGTCCCCCTCCAGCTCAAAGGAGGTCTGCTGCGCCTGAACGACGAACCCGTTGCCTACACCATCGGAGAGCCCCTGAACTCCGACACCTTCATCGTCCACATTGAAAAAGCCTTCGCCAACATCGAAGGAGCCTATCCCATGATCAACCGCAGCTTTGTGGAAGCAGAAACCGAAGGATTCCTCTACATCAACCGCGAAGACGATGCTGGAGACGAAGGTCTGCGCAAGGCCAAACTCTCCTATCATCCGGCTTTCCTGGAAGAAAAATATACGGCTTGGAAAAAATAAATTTATCACTACCTTTGCAGCCGATTTTACTGATGTATGGGACTATATACCACGAAACACACCGATAGCGGTGCCAGCATTTACCTTTGGGAAATTACCGAAACAGAAGACGAGCTACGACAGCTTTGTAATCCGATTCCCAACGATGAACAAGAAGAACTGATGCTCCTCAAGAGCGAATCCAGAAGAAAAGAAAAACTGGCAGTTCGCGCGCTCCTGAATGAAATTTTCCCGGAAAAAGTCTATTTGGGCCACCACGACAACGGACAACCTTTCATCCCGAACAGTCTGGTTCAAATCAGCATCTCCCACACCCACCGTTTTGTTGCCATCATTACCCATCCGGAACTGGACTTGGGCATTGACATCGAATGCCTCCGCCGTGATTTCTCTGCGGTAGAAAAGAAGGTCTTGTCCGAAGACGAGATTGACGACCTTTCCGACTCCAAAAAAGAACACGATTTCCAATTGGCCATTTATTGGTGTGCCAAAGAAGCCATCTACAAACGCATGGCCCAAAGTGGCGTTGACTTTGCCGAACAAATTGAACTGGACCGTTTCAAACCCCGTGGTTCCGGTGAATTGGAAGCGGTGTTCATCCACAAAGACGGCGAAGAAGAAGAATTCGAACTGGAATACGAACTCATCGACGATCACATCCTCGTCTGGTTAGTGGGTTAAAAAAAATTGCGGCTGGATTCCAACGAATCGAGCCGCAATTTTTTTATCGAGGGAGAGGCCTACATCATACCCATGCCCGGGGCACCGCCCATCGGGGGCATTGCAGGAGTCTCTTCTTTCTTGTCAGCCAACACGCATTCGGTTGTCAAGAACATACCAGCAACAGAAGCCGCATTTTCCAAGGCTACGCGAGTTACTTTGGTCGGGTCAATTACACCGGCAGCCAACAAGTTTTCGTAACGGTCTGCGCGAGCGTTGTAACCGAAATCACCTTCGCCTTCGCGTACTTTTTGTACTACTACACTGCCTTCCACACCAGCGTTGGCAACGATCATACGCATCGGAGCTTCGATTGCTTTGGCAATGATGTTGATACCGGTTTGTTCGTCTTCGTTGTCAGCTTTCACTGCTTTCAAGCAATCAATTGCACGGATGAATGCTACACCACCACCCGGGATGATACCTTCTTCCACAGCCGCACGGGTTGCATTCAAAGCATCCTCTACGCGGTCTTTCTTCTCTTTCATTTCCACTTCAGAAGCAGCACCTACATACAACACGGCCACACCACCGGCCAATTTTGCCAAACGTTCTTGCAATTTTTCACGGTCGTAGTCAGAAGTAGTGGTCTCAATTTGTTTGCGAATTTGTGCCACTCTGTCAGCGATGGCATCTTTGTTACCCGCACCGTTCACGATGGTTGTGTTTTCTTTGTCCACGGTCACTTTTTCTGCGTTACCCAACATATCCGGGGTTGCGCTGTCCAAAGAGAAGCCACGTTCTTCAGAAATCACAACAGCACCTGTCAAGGTTGCGATGTCTTGCAACATTTCTTTGCGGCGGTCACCGAAGCCGGGAGCTTTCACGGCAGCAATTTTCAAAGTACCACGCAAGCGGTTCACAACCAAGGTAGTCAAAGCTTCACCTTCTACATCTTCTGCGATGATCAACAACGATTTGCCTTCGCGAGCGATGGGTTCCAAAATCGGAAGCAGGTCTTTCATAGCAGAGATCTTCTTGTCGGTCACCAAGATCTTCGGTGCATCCAACACAGTTTCCATTTTGTCTGCGTTGGTCATAAAGTAAGGAGAAATGTAGCCACGGTCGAATTGCATACCTTCTACCACTTTCACTTCGGTTTGGGTACCTTTGGCTTCTTCTACGGTGATTACGCCTTCTTTTTTCACTTTGCTCATTGCCTCTGCAATCAACTTACCGATGAATGCATCGTTGTTGGCAGAAGTGGTAGCGATTTGTTCTACCTTAGAATAGTCTTCGCCAATGGTTTGAGACTGTTCTTTCAAGTTGGCAATGACAGCAGCAACGGCTTTGTCGATACCGCGTTTGAGGTCCATCGGGTTCGCGCCAGCGGTTACGTTCTTCAAACCTACGTTGATGATTTCTTGGGCCAAAACGGTTGCGGTGGTGGTACCATCACCGGCCAAGTCGTTGGTGCGGGAAGCTACCTCTTTCACCATTTGTGCACCCATGTTTTGGAAGCGGTCTTCCAATTCGATTTCTTTGGCAACGGTCACCCCGTCCTTGGTCACGTGAGGAGCTCCGAATTTACGGTCAATCACAACGTTACGACCTTTGGGTCCCAAAGTTACTTTTACTGCATTTGCCAATGCATCCGCACCTTCTTTCATCAGGTTGCGGGCATCCATATTGAATTTGATTTCTTTTGCCATGGTTTTACTCAATTAAAGATTATTGCAAGACTGCCAAAACATCACTTTGACGCATCATCAAATATTTAGCGCCCTCAACGGTAATTTCAGTACCGGCATATTTGCCATAGAGTACGTTGTCTCCGACTTTCAACTCCATCGGTTCGTCTTGTTTGCCATTACCTACGGCTACAACTACGCCTTGTTGGGGTTTTTCTTTTGCGGTGTCGGGGATGTACAATCCGGCTGCTGTTTTGGTTTCGGCTTCTTTCGGCTCGATCAGCACTCTGTCTGCTAAAGGTTTAATGTTCATAGTCTAACTATATTAATTTGTTCTTATTTTCGAAAGGACAAGCCAAGGTAAGACAAAATAAGTGCCACGTTGTTTATCTGCCAATTTGTCACTACCTTCGCAAGGTCAAGAAACAACGCACCATGCTAAACCAATCCGATGAACGATACATGCGGGAAGCCCTGCGCGAGGCGCAACTCGCCGGGGAGCAAGGAGAGATTCCCATCGGGGCTGTGGTTGTCTGTCGTGGCACCATCATTGCACGATCCCACAACCTGAACGAAACCTTATCTGACCCGACAGCCCACGCAGAGATGCAGGCCATCACCATGGCCACCCACCATTTGGGAGGAAAGTACCTGACGGGCTGCACCCTGTATGTCACCATTGAGCCTTGTCCAATGTGTGCAGCTGCCTTGGCCTGGTCGCAAGTCAGCCGGGTGGTGTACGGAGCCGACGATCCAAAACGCGGCTACTCCCTGTTCACCCCGCCCCTGCTTCACCCCCGGACGGAAGTCACCAAAGGCATCCTGGCAGAAGAATGTGGTCGCCTGGTTTCCGATTTTTTCAAAAAAATCCGGTAAATGGAATTTCTACAAGAGTGGGGCTACATCGGCCTGTTTTTGGGGACCTTTCTGGCAGCTACCGTCGTCCCTTTCTCGTCCGACTTTCTGATCATCGGCATCTTGCTGGCCGGTGGCAGTCCGGGACTTTCTTGGGTCGTCGCAACCTTGGGCAACTGGCTGGGCGGCATCACCAGCTTTGGTCTGGGTTGGCTGGGAAAATGGGAATGGATCGAACGTTACCTGAAAGTCTCACGGGAAAAACTGGAAAAACAAAAGTTGCGCATCGATCGATACGGGGCTTGGCTGGCCCTTCTTTCCTGGTTACCCTTTGTCGGAGACCTGTTTGCCATTGGCCTCGGGTTCTACCGGGTGAACCCCAAAACGTCCATTTTCTTCATGTTGGTCGGAAAAGGACTGCGTTTTTTGGCTTGGACTTTACTTTATATGCAATTTGGTGAAAAAATTATTTGGTAATTTATTTTTTTCACTCTATCTTTGCGACCTCAAACAAAGATTGACCTATGGTGTAACGGTAGCACTACAGATTTTGGTTCTGTCTGTCTAGGTTCGAATCCTGGTAGGTCAACTGAAAAGAGAGCAACTCAAGTAGCAATACCGAAGTTGCTCTTTTTTTGTATGTAAATTTTGAAACCACGCACGCAATGAAAAAATTCTTCGTGATCCTGACCCTGTTGGCGGGTCTTTCCGCTTGTCAAACCCCCGAACGCGGTCCTCAACCCTTTCCGAATGCAGAACCTCCGATTATGCTGGTCCGTTCCACCGAGGAAATGGCCAACTGGATTGCAGACCATTATTGGGATGCCTGGCTGGATTCTCTTGACTGTTTCTCGGCCGACACCTCCCTGGTTGGCGGGATCCTGTTTGAGGATTTTCAAAATGCTGCCAACCAATATGCCATCCTGCTGAGTGCCATTCCGGCACAAAAAGCCGTGCATGCCCAAAACCGTTTGTGGAACAAACTCAGCGATCCGGAGTTCAAGCACCCGCGCGTGGCAGAAAAGCTCTTCATGGCAGCCGAAATCCTTTTCTACAACCCCATTTCGGATTGGCGGAACGAAGAATTTTACCTGCCGGCTCTTTCTTGGAAACTGCAACAGCATGAGGACGAGATGGTCCTCGAACGTTACCGGGAACAACAACGGATCTGTCAGTTGAATCGTCTGGGCGAGGTGGCCGCAGATTTCGAGTACCAAGTCCCGGGAAAAGAAGTGCAACGCATGCACAACCTGCGTACCCCTTACACCCTGCTCTTCTTCAGCAACCCGGAATGCCCGGTGTGCGAGGAAATCATCGGATCTTTTATGGCGAGCGACGTCCTCAACCAGGCCATCGAGACCCAACAACTCACGTTGCTGAACCTTTACATTGATCAGGAATTGGACCGTTGGATGAACTACAGACACCATTTCCCCAAGACTTGGATCAATGCCTTTGACCCGAACTTCAGCCTGCGGGACAACGACCGTTACGCCATCCGCGCCATTCCTTCGTTGTACTTGCTGGACAGCGAGAAACGGGTCCTCTTAAAAGACGCAACGCCCCAACAAGTTGTCAGGGCGTTGCAATCTATGCGCTAAAAAGCCAGGTTCGTTACGACACTTTGATTTCTGCGATGGCTTCGGATACATTGATCACGAAGTCACCAACTCGTTCCAACTCTGACACCAAGTCCATGTAGTAAACACCGGTCAGGTAGTCACGGTCTTCCAAGTGCATCAAGTGATCTTCCTTCAAGGTGTTGCGATAGTCATTGATGGCTGTCTCAGCATCGATGGCCGATGAAAGATCCCGCAATTTGGTGTAACCCACATTCATGTTTTCAATCATTACATCCAACGAATGGTCCACCAATTCCAACATACGGCGAAGTTTGTTGAGTGATTCTTCGTCAAACTTCTTGTTGTTGATGTTCTTGCGTTGCAGAATTCTTGCGATGTTAAATCCGGAGTCACCCATGCTTTCCAATTCGCTGATGACCTTGTACATCGCTTGAACACGACCCGCACCTTCTTCTCCCAATTGGCTGTTTTTCACATCGTTCAAGTAGTTTGCAATCTCAAACTCAATGCGGTCGGTCACTTGTTCGTAGTGTTCGAGCTTCTTGTACAATTCTTCAAAAGCCTTCGGGTTGTCTGACTCATCCAAAGCACGACGGGCATAACCGTATTCTTTCTTCACGATGGTCGCAAAGTGAATGATTTCTTGTTTGGCTTGGGCCAACGACAACTCGCCGGTTGCCATCGGACCTGCTTGGATGTATTGCAAACGGAAAACTTCTTCTTCTTTCGGGCTCTTCACCATCTTGGTCACCAACTTCACAATTTGAGGTGTAAACCATACCAAAATGAGCGTATTGATCACGTTGAACAAGGTATGGACGATGGAAACGGCATACAAAATGGAATCAACAGACTGTCTCGGATCAGCACCTCCGATCGCAATTACAATCTTTGAGACAACAAACAAGAACGGCTTAAAGAGAATCAACACCCACAACACCCCAAAGAGGTTGAAGACCGAGTGTGCACGAGCCGCCCGTTTGGCCGAAACATTGGCCACAGACGCTGCAATGTTGGCGGTAATGGTAGTACCAATGTTTTCCCCCAAGACCATGGCAGCCGCCATTTCAAAGGGAATCCATCCGAAGTTACACATCACCAGGGTCAACGCCATGGTCGCACTGGAGGATTGCAAGACAATGGTCAACAAAGTACCGATACCCACAAAAATCAAGACAGAGCCAAAACCCCAACCGGTCCAGCGTTGGATGAATGCCAACACTTCCGGGTGTTGTCCCAAATCCGGAACAGATTCCTTCAGGAAAGAAAGACCCAAGAACAACAAGGCAAAGCCGATGATCATTTCACCGATGTTCTTGTTGCGGACCTTTTTGGACATCATGAAGACAAATCCAACCCCAATCAACGGTATGGAAAGGATGGAAATATCTGCCTTGAAGCCCAACAAAGAAATGATCCAGGCCGTTATGGTCGTACCGATGTTGGCACCCATAATGACACCAATGGACTGAGCCAACGACAACAGACCCGCATTTACGAAGCTGACCACCATAACAGTCGTCGCACTGGAGGACTGGATGATAGCGGTCACCAACAACCCGGTGAGGATTCGATTGAAAGAATTGGAGGTCATCGCAGCCAGAATGGAGCGAAGCTTGTCTCCCGCCACCTTCTGCAAAGATTCACTCATCAGGGTCATTCCATAAAGGAACATACCCAAGGATCCCAGCAAGGTGAGAATTTGAAATACAGCACTCATAATGATAATTTTTGGCGCGACAAAGATAGCAAAAGAAGCAAAAAAACACACACAAAAAACGCTATCTTTGCGGCGATTTAAGACCATGAAACGCACCTTTCTTTTGCTACTCATGCTCCTAGGTTTTGGAGCACAGAGCCTTCGCGCACAATTCGTACTTTCAGGCAGCGACCCGGCCAGCGCCCGATGGCTGCAACTGGAGTCTGACCATTATACCATTATCTATCCGGCGGAAGTGGACTCCCTGGCCCGCATCTACCTTTCCTTGTTGGAAGAATGCCGCGACGGGGTTATGCAACCCCTGCACATCCAGCCGAGCCGGATTCCGGTGGTCCTGCACCCCTACAACTGCCAAAGCAACGGGATGGTAACCTGGGCGCCCAAACGGATGGAGCTATACAGCACCCCGCCAACCTCCGGCTACCCGGAGAACTGGGAAAAACAACTGGCCGTCCACGAATCCCGCCACGTCGGTCAAGTCTCCCACTTTGAAAATGGGATCTGGAAATACTTGGGCTACTTCATCGGAGAACAGTCCACCGGCGCCGGATTGGGCCTCTATGTCCCGAAATGGTTCCTGGAAGGAGACGCCGTGGTAGCCGAAACCGCCTTGTCACAAAACTTCTCCGGCCGCGGCCGCAATGCAGAATTTTCCCAATACCTGCGTACCGCCTACCTCAACGGCGACTACCGCACCTGGAAACGCTACCTCCACGGATCCTACCGTCATTACACGCCCAACCACTATGTCATCGGCTACTACCAGACCGCCTTCCGGACCTGGCTGCACAAACAAGCCGACCACCCGGGCAAGCACTTGACCAACCTCGTGGACAACTGGTACAAACTCGGCTTGATTTTCCCGGACAACCAAGCCCTCCTGGCTTCTTACCAAGGCTGGCTCACCGAGCAATGGAGACAAAACCAGATCGATCGCGGCCCCTTGAGTGAACCCACCCACCTGAAACACCGCAAAAACCGCCTGTACACCCACTACGAACACATCGGCCAGCTTCCCACCGAGGAAGGTGAACCGACCCAATACTACGCTGTAAAAAGCAGCCTGGACCGTAGCGCCCGCCTCCTGCGCATCGACGAACGCGGAAGGGAACGCCTGTTGAGCCATTTCTCCCCCTATGCCGGCCGAATCCTCCAAGACAGTTCCTCCCTGTATTGGAGTGAAATCATTCCGGACCTGCGATGGGAACACCGGAATTGGTCCGACCTCTACCGCTACGACCTGAGCTCCGGCAAAAAGACCCGGCTCACACGCCGTGGCCGCTACTTCAACCCGGCTCCGACCCCGGACGGCCTCATTGCGGTCGAATACCCGGTCTCCGGCTCTTCCTACGTTGTCCGGATGGACTCTACGGGCACCGTACAATCCCGGATCGAAGCCCCGCAAAAGGGCCAAATCCGAGAAGTTTACTGCCTCGAGGGAACGGTGTATGCGGCCATCGTGATGGAAAATGGACTCGGTCTCTACCACTGGACCGGTGACACCTGGTTGTGCGACCTCCAACCCCAAGGTCAGACCATCGAACAACTGAATGGTCACAAGGGCCTCCTCTACTTCACCTCCGACGTCAACGGAGTGTTGAACCTCTACACCTTTGATCCGACCACCGGAGAGGTCCGCCGGCAGACCGAAGCCCGCTACGGCGCAGCCCATCCCCGACCGACCGACGACGGTCTCCTGTATGCAGACTTCACACACCAAGGCTATCGTCCGGCTTCCCTGCCCCGGGAAGAATGGGTCCAAGAAACCCAAGATTTCTCCAAACCTTACACCGATAGCCTGGCCTATTACCTGTCGGAGCAATACGACTCCTTGCGTCGCCCGACCTACGACCGGACCCGATACGCCGATGCAACCCAATACCCGGCGAAAAAATACAGCAAACTCGGGCACCTGTTCCGTTTCCACTCCTGGGCCCCGGTGTACTACAACATCGACCGCATCAAGTCCATGAGCTACGAGACCTTGTATGACCTCGCTGCATTGGGGCTGACGGCCTACTCCCAAAACAGCTTGGGAACTGCGGTTACCATGTTGGGATATTCTTACCACGAAGGTTACCACGCCGGACACATCAACTTCACGTACAGCGGCTGGTGGCCCGTACTGGAATTGTCGGCCGACTTCAACGACGGCTCCCGGGTACAACGCGTATTTTGGAAAGAAGAAAATGAACCGGATGTGTTGTACTACCAAGAGAGAGATACCGACACACCGCTCTTCGAAACCAGTGCACGGATGTACGTTCCCATCAACCTGAGCCGGGGCGGTTGGTTCCGAGGCTTGGTGCCCCAAGTCGCTTACAACTTCACAAACGAGCCGTTCCTGCTCCTGGACCACCCGACAAAATACCGTCACCAACTCACCTACGGGCTGACCTATTACCAACATCTCTACCAAGCCACCTCGGCCATCTATCCCCGTTGGGGCTTTGGCATCAACATGGCTTACGGACACACGTTGGGAGCAGAACCCCTCTTTGGAGAGGCCGCTTACGCAAAAATTTACGGATACCTGCCGGGGATTACCACGACCCAGGGGTTGAAACTGTCAGCCAGCGCCCAATGGCCAATCATCACTGCTGACAACATCTATTCCTTCGGCTCATTCGCCAGCCTGCCACGCGGATTCAAAAATGAACGCATGCCCAACGCTCCCTATGTGATGGCTACTGCTGATTATGCCATTCCGATTTATTTGGGGGATGTGAACGTGACAAAACTGCTGTACCTGAAACGACTCCAGCTCATCCCGTTCTGCGACGCTGCCTGCTTCCAATCGAAAGACAAGACCTGGAACCCGATGCTCTCTTACGGAGCAGACGTGCTGCTTGACTTCCATGTGGTGGAATTTGGCATTCCGCTCTCACTCGGCGTACGCTATGCCCGCCTAGGAACCGGATTTGATGCAAATACCAATCCGAATACGTTTCAGTTTTTGTTCAACTTCTCCCTGTAATACGCCTGCAAGGCTTGGGCGCCTTTCTTCCCGATGGTGGCTTCCCAGGCCTCGTAGCCCGCTTCCCGGATGCGCTTGACGCTCTTGAATGCCTGCAACAACTGCTCGATGCGTTTGGGGCCGATGCCCGGTATATCGTCCAGTTCCGAATGAAGTTGCGACGCACTCCGACGATTGCGGTGGTGCGTGATTCCGAAACGGTGCGCCTCGTCACGCAGGTGCATCAACAGACGGAGGGTAGAAGAATTTTTATCCAACAGCAACGAGTCCATCTGACCGGGGATGACAATTTCCTCCATCCGTTCTGCCAGCCCTACCACCTTGATGCGAGGGTAGATACCCAGTTCACACAGGGCATCGATGGCCGCACCGACCTGCCCTTTTCCTCCGTCGATGACGATGAGTTGCGGCAGCGGTTTTTCCTCCCGCAGCAGACGGGAGTAACGGCGGTTCACCACTTCCTTCATCGTCGCATAATCGTTGGCACCCACCACGGTCTTGACGTGGAAGATGCGGTAATCCGAACGAGCCGGAGCGGCATTGCGGAAGACCACGCAAGCCGACACGGGGTTCGTCCCTTGCAGGTTGGAGTTATCAAAACATTCGATGTGCTCCGGACGCACCTCCATGCCCAAATCCTGACGGACACGGTCCAAAATACGATCCGTATGCTGCTGCGGGTTGGCAAATTCTTCTTTGCGCAGACGCTCGTGTCGCAAGGCGGCTGCATTTTTCCGGCTCAGCTCCAGCAAAGCAACCTTGTCGCCCCGTAACGGGATGTGCAACTTACGCCCTTCGAACTCCCGGTCTGGCAAAAAAGGAACAATCACCTCTTCCGGGCCCCGTCCTTTGCCCCCTTCGACCGCACTGAGCTGGTCGTAAATGGCCTGCATGAACACACCGAGCACGCATTCCTGCTCCTCTTCGATGCGCAGACGCAACTCCATGTTCAACGATTGGACAATGGCCCCATCCCGCAGACGCATGAAGTTGCCGAAAGCCTCGTTTCCCTCGAAGACCAACGAGAACACATCTGCATCAATACGCTGTGAATTGGCCACAATGGAGCGGCTGTAATGCTGTTCCAGCAAGGTTTTTTTCTCCAGACAGGCTTGAGCCTCCTCAAAACGGAGCTCGGCCGCTGCGGCCTTCATCTTCCGCTCCAAACTTCGGATGAGCGAACCCGTATTGCCCCGCAGCAGGTCTTTGATTCCCTCCAGTTGCTCGGCATAGGCCGCTTGGGAAATGGCCCCGATGCAAGGGCCTTTGCATCTTTTGATGTGGTAATCCAAGCAAACCCGGTAGGCCCCTTTCTCAATGGCCGCCTCGGTAAACTTGTGTTTGCAGGTACGCAATTGGTACAACGAATTGATCAGGTCCAGGAGCTGGCGGGCATGGTGGACCGAACCGTAGGGACCGAAATACAGGGAACCATCCCGCACAAAACGCCGGGTCATAAAAACCCTGGGAAACAACTCGTTCCGAACACAGATCCAGGGATAGGTCTTGCCGTCTTTCAACAAGATATTGTACTTCGGTTGAAACTGTTTGATCAGGTTGTTTTCCAACAACAGCGCATCCTGCTCACTATCCACCACCGTGTGTTGAATTTCTACAATGTGTGAAACCATCACGGCCGTCTTGCGAGAATGCTGGCGGGTCGCCTGAAAATACTGGGCCACCCGACGCTTAAGATTCTTTGCCTTACCGACATAGATCACCACGCCTTCCTCATTCAAAAAGCGATAAACTCCAGGACTTTCGGGTAACAGCCTGATTTTCTCGTCAAAATTCATAATTTTTCGTAATTTTGCGCGTTTAAGTACTTAACCTAAAGATCAAACAATGAGAACAAAGTTAGTCAATATCGCGGATATCCAACAAGCCTTGGGTATGCATGGCCCCATCGGTGCAGCCATCGGCTCCCTGGCCATCCGGGTCTTGGGCTTCAAAAAACTGAATGAATACTACGCCCAAGTCAACCAATACGAAGGTCGCGATTTCTGCGAAAAGGTAATGGAAGCCATGAACATCGGTCACGATGTCTCGGAACAAGACCTGGAGAACATCCCCAAAACCGGTCCGTTCATTCTGGTGTGCAACCACCCCTTTGGCGCCATTGACGGCATCCTGTTGTTCCGCACCATCGCTTCGGTACGTCCGGACTTCAAGATCCTGACCAACTTCCTGCTCTCGCACATTGAAAATCTGAAAGAACACTTTTTGCCGGTGAACCCCTTCTCGGATATGAAATCCAAGAAGAAAAGCTTCCCGGGCATCCGCGCCGCCAAAGAACTGTTGGCCAACGGCGGAGGTTTGGGACTCTTCCCGGCAGGCGAAGTGGCCACCTACTACAAACGTCCGCTGATTGAAGACAAAGTATGGTCGTCGTCGATGATCAAACTCATCCGCAGCAGCGAAGTTCCGGTCATCCCGGTTTACTTTGACGGATACAACTCCAAGACCTTCTACCGTTTGGGCAAGATCCATCCCCTGTTGCGTACCGCACGCCTTCCGATGGAACTTGTGAACAAATCCGGCAAAACCATCTCCATGCGCATTGGCAAACCCATCGCCGTCAACGAGATTGCCGAGTTTGCGAAAGACCGCGACTTGGAACGCTACCTGCGCAGCCGCGTCTATGCCTTGGAAGCCAGCATGGCCAAAACCGTAGAGAAACACGAGGTGTTGCCGGACAACATCCCCCCGATTGCCGATCCGAAACCGCACGCCTGCCTGGTGGAAGAAATCCAAGCCCTCGAAAAGGATGGATTCTTGTTCAACACCGGCAATTACCGTTGCTACCTGGCTGCTTACGAGCAAATCCCCAACCTGATGCACGAACTGGGCCGCTTGCGCGAAGAAGCCTTCCGCCGTGCCGGAGAAGGCACCAACACCCCCTTGGACTTGGACGAGTTCGACAAGACCTACCGACACCTCCTGCTGTGGGATGCTGACAAAGAACAGCTCGTCGGTGCATACCGCCTCGGCATCGGTGAAGAGATTTATGCCAAACAAGGCATCGACGGCTTCTACACCAACACCTTGTTCCGCTACGATAAAACCAAGGCCGCAGCCATCCTGCCCAAGGCCATCGAACTGGGCCGCTCCTTTGTAGCCAACGAATACCAACGCGAGGCCCTTCCGTTGATGTTGCTGATCAAAGGTCTGATGTTCAGTGTAATCAACTACCCGAACTGCCAATACTTGGTAGGTCCCGTCAGCATCAGCAACTGGTACCCGGACTTCTACAAGAGCATGATGGTACATTACATCGAAAAGAACCATCCGGCCACCGGTCTGGAAGGCTTGGTGAAACCGACCACACCGTTCACCCCGACCTGCTACCGTTGCGAACTCGACGCCCTGTTGGACAAAAAATCCGACACCGTAGAAAAATTCGACCGTTTTATGCTGCGTCTGAGCAACAACACCTTCCGCTTGCCTACCTTGGTGAAGAAATACATCAAGTTGAACTGCCGCTTCTTGGCCTTCAACGTGGATGAAAACTTCAACTACTGTTTGGATGGTTTGATTCTGATGGACCTCCAGGATACCCCTCGAGAAGAAATCGAGAACTTGGCAAGGGACCGCGAAGACCGCCCGCAAATCCTGGCCCGCTTCGGATTCCACGATTAATTTTACGGAACTGGATCATAACCGCTGCCGCCCCACGGGTGGCAGCGTAGTATTCTACGCACTGTCAGGTACAAGCCTTTGATCGGACCGTGCTTGCGCAATGCCTGCAAAGCATAGGTCGAACAGGTAGGCGTAAACCGGCAAGTCGGTGGTTTCAAGGGAGAAATGCAGTACCGGTAGAAATGCACCAGCACCAGCAAAGGGAAGAGTGCAATTTTGCGAAGGATGCTACGAAAGTTGCTCCAAGGCTGCTTGGACAGATTGCCGGATTCTTTCATAACTTACAATTTCTTTGGATGTATAGACCCACAGGATGTCTTTGGCCACAACACCTTCCTGCAAAGAAGTGTTCGACAAGCGAAAGGCCTCACGAATTCTCCGTTTGAGCAAGTTGCGCTTTACTGCACGCTTGAACAAACGCTTGGGCACGGACACCACAACGCGGTGCTCAGTCTGATCGGGTTTTTCCAAATAGATGACACGCAGGTAAGGCACTTGGATGGATTTGCCTTGGTTGAAAATCCGACCTACCTCCAGCGGAGAACAGACCCGCATGCGTTTCGGAAAGATTGCTGCCATTACTCGCCCTCCGTCACACGCTTAAACAGCCATTTGCCCGAGGGCATTGTCCACTCCATACGTCCTTCCTTCGGCGAGACCACCGGCACTTCCACCTGGAAGGCGGATGACAGCCCTGCTTCACCCCAAGCCTCGTTGTCAAAGGTAGTCAGGATCAAGTTGCGGTCGTAATTGCGCCAGGTACCGGCGTTGTTTTCAAACAGGATCCATCCGGTCGTATCGGCAGTAGCGATGTGCTCGTAATAGTAGTAATTGGTGGAGGTGGACAAGAATTCAAAACGGTAACGGTCGTTCGGAACCCCTTCCAATGAAACCGTCTGCCAGATTCCCACCAAGGAATCCTTCAGCACGTCGGTGACCACGCGCTGCCAGGTCTCACGCTCCTCAACCGAAAGCGGCTGACCGTCCAACTGGAAGAGACGATTGCGGAAGACCATCGAAGAATCGTTCATCTGCTCGAACTCTACCTCGCGATACAGATGCGAACCTTGGGGATAGCCCTCAATGGCAGACCACGTTCCGGAAAGCTGCAAGGAACAACAGTTGACTTGATAGGTCAGGCGGCTTTCCAACCAGGTTTGACCGCCATCTTCGGCAGCACCCACTCCCGAAACATACGCCGTTGAACCGGTTTGGAATTTATAATACAATCCCTCTGGAGAACGCCAGATTCCCGGGAGGTTGCGACGATAAAACGAAGGATCTTCCTTCATACAAGACACAACCGGGAGCAAGCCCAGCAACAAGATGGGCAAGATCCAGAAGTTCGGTCGTCTCTTTTTAATCATCTATTTGTTCTTTTCCAAGTATTGAGAAAGGGCTTCTGCGATGGACGGACATTCCGGTGTCGGCGCAAGGATCTCAATTTGCAAACCCGCGTCGGTCACGGCCTTGGCCGTCGCCGGTCCAAAGGTAGCAAATTTGAGCTCGCCTTGTTCGAAATTCGGATAGTTTTCTTGCAATGACTTGACATCCAAGGGGCTGTAGAAAACAACCATCTGATAATTGTTCAAGTCCAAGGTGGACAAATCGCTGCTCACGGTCTTGGTAAACACCGCTTGTTGGTATTTGAGTTTAGCCTTGGTAAACAACTTGAACAAGTCCGGTTTGGCATTGTCGGTCGTAGCAATCAGGAAGTTTTCTGCTTTGTGCTTGGTTCCGATGCTGGTGATGATGGAATCCAAGGTTCCGTTACCGAAGAAGATTTTACGTTTGCGATAAACGATGTGTTTCTGCAAGTAAAGCGCAATCGCTTCGGTCGAGCAGAAGTATTTCATGGTTTCGGGAACAGCGATGCGGGTTTCTTCACAGATTTTGAAGAAGGCATCGATAGCAGATTTGGCGGTAAACACAACCGCAGTATAATCCAAAATGGCGATTCGCTGTGCGCGGAACTCACGCGCAGTGATTTGTTGTACCGTAAAGAAAGGTACAAAATCTACAGAGACATCGTGCCGAGCGATAATATCGTTGTAAGGCGATCCGTTAGCAGGTTTAGGTTGCGAAATCAGGATATTTTTGATGCTCATATCTTACTCTTTCTATCTCTTACTTTATACATATTCCGATCCACAAGACCGGTACCAAAATTTCAAGGGTGCAAAGATACAAAAATGTAAAGAAAAACGAGATTTTGCTAAAAATAAATGCTTTGCCCAGGGTCAACAGGTACAATAAATACAGACAGGCCAATCCCCCCTGCACCCAGCCGATACCCATTGACAACGAAGCGGCCAGCACCATCCAGACCACCATCAGGCAGAAAAACGGGTACAACGAAGCCGTTGCATCCAAAAAAAGTTTTTGCTGCTGGGTAACCCGGCCCACCAACCAAAGGAGCAGACGACGGAACCAGAAATAGGCAATCACAGCCAACCCTACCCGCAACAGGAATCCGCCCGGATTGTCCTGAAAAGGATCGTAGGGAAGCAAGCGCAAAGAAACCAGGCTGCTGGACAACAAAATGGAAAGGAGCACCAGCAAGATACTGCGGAAGACCCGAAACAGGAATTTCTGCTCGACCTTGACCCAGTCTGCCCGGTAAAAAAGAGAAGCAAAAAAGACACGGAAGAATGCGGGCAAGGACTTGCGGAAGATCAAGGACATAAAGAAGAGAAAGAGCAGGGTGATGCCCACAAACTCTCCCATGGAAGAATCCCAGCCAAGCGTCGTTCCTGACAAGTCCGGCACGGCCAAGGAACCTCCCCACGCCTCCTGAATCGTTCCAACAGGCTTAATTGCCTCGTACAACACGGTATCCTTTTTCACGCAACAATGTCATCAAACGGTCCCGGAAATCTCCTTGAATCATAATTTCACCTTCCTTGACACTTCCCCCAACGCCACATTTGTTCTTCAGTTCACGGCCCAAGGCATTCAAATCCTCGTCCGTCCCCACAAAGCCCTTGATCAGGGTAACCTGTTTGCCGGCCCGGTGACGACGGTCAATGCCCACCACCAGCTTCTGTTGGGCCGGAGGCAAGGTTTGCACCGTTTCTTCTTCGGGAAGATCGTATTGGAAGTTCGGATTGGTGGAGAAAACGACACCCAGACGGTCTTTCCAATCCTCTTGTTGTTTTGCCATAAATCGATGTTTTTGCAAAAATAGGCATTAATCTTGAAAGTTTGTGTCTGTACTTGTTTTTCACTATTTTTGTTCCTTATATGGATACTCGAAAATTCAACTTGATCAGCCGCATTGCGGCTACTTTTGTCCTCATCGTGGCGTCTTTTACCTACCTGACCACGATGGAGCCGACCACCAGTTTCTGGGACTGCGGCGAATTCATTGCTTCATCCTACAAACTTGAGATCGGACACCCTCCGGGAAACCCGGTGTTCCAATTGTTCGGCCGTTTCTTTACGATGTTTACCGACGCTGAGCACGCTGCCATCGCCATCAACACGATGAGCGCCCTGTGTTCTGCTTTCACCATTTTCTTCCTCTACCTGACCATTGTTCACCTGGCCCGCCGCATTTTTGAGAAGAATACCGCTTCGTTCGGTGCCCTGGGTCAAGGACACGCATGGGCCATCATCGGTTCCGGCATTGTCGGCGCCCTCGCCTACTGCTGGTCTGACACCTTCTGGTTCTCCGCTGTGGAAGGGGAAGTATACGGGATGTCGTCCCTCTTCACCGCCGTCGTCTTTTGGGCGATGCTCAAATGGGAAGAAGAAGCGGACGAACCCTACGCCAACCGCTGGATCATTTTGATTTTCTTCCTGATGGGTCTTTCCATCGGGGTCCATTTGCTGAACTTGCTGACCATTCCGGCCCTCACCTTCCTTTGGTACTACCGCAAAGTCAAGAACCAAAATCCGAAAAATGCCTTGCTGGCCTTGTGTGGTTCGGCCGTGCTCCTGGCCGTCATCCTCTACGGCATCATTCCCTACCTGCCGAAGATTGCCGCTCAAGTGGACTTGTTCTTTGTCAACACCTTGAAGATGGGCTTCAACTCAGGGGCCATCGTCTTCCTGGTACTCGTCCTCCTGCTCACCATCGCCGGCCTCATCTACACCCGCCGCAAAGAAAAAGTCTGGGCAAACACCGGTCTGTTGGCCTTCCTGATGATCTTCATCGGCTACCTGCCCTTCTGCATCATCGTCATCCGTTCATCGGCCAACACCCCTACCAACGAATACCAACCGGACAATCCGTTTACCCTCGTCCGCTATTTGAGCCGGGAACAATACGGCAGCAACCCCCTCATTTATGGAGAAACCTTTGCTTCCGTGCCGGACGACGTTGAAACTCCGTCCTACTACACCCCCATCGGAGACCAATACGTAGAAACCCCGGGTAGCTACCAATACCACTTCTCATCCGACTCCAAAATGCTCTTCCCGCGGATGTGGAGCCGGGATCCTCACCACGTGAAGTTCTACAAATCCTACATGACCGGCAAGGGAAAAGTCCCTTATGGCGGACAGGAACGCATGCCCTCCATGGGAGAAAACCTGCATTACTTCCTGAACTACCAGGTCAACTGGATGTACACCCGCTATTTTATGTGGAACTTTGCCGGCCGCCAGAACGATCTCCACGGGCAAGTGCCGGGTGACCCGATCCGAGGCAACTGGGAAAGTGGTATCGGCTTCATCGACAAGATCCGTTTGGGCGATCAAAGCGAAGGTCCGGACTACATCGTCAACAGTGCCTCCAAGAACCACTATTTTATGTTGCCCTTGCTGCTCGGCCTGCTTGGCTTGATTTTCCACTGGAAACGGGACAAACAGAATGCCTGGGTCACCACCCTGCTCTTCCTCCTCACCGGCCTGGCCATCGTGGTGTACCTCAACCAACCGCCTTACCAAGTGCGTGAACGGGACTATGCTTATGCCGGTTCCTTCTACACCTTCTCCATTTGGATCGGTTTGGCCGTCACCGCCTGCTACACATGGGCACTGCGTTTCTTCAACAAAGATGAAAAACAACGGAGTACGGTCGCTATCGCAACCGCTGCCGTTGCTGTGCTGGTACCCGTGCAAATGGCTGCTGAAAACTGGGATGACCACGACCGCAGCGGACGCTACACCGCCCGGGATATGGCCTACAACTACTTTGCTTCAACTGACCCGAACGCTATTCTGGTTACCCACGGAGACAACGATACCTTCCCCTTGTGGTACCTGCAAGAAGTAGAGGAACAACGCACCGACGTACGGGTTGTGAACACCAGCTTGCTGGGTACCGACTGGTACATTGACCAAATGAAGTACAAAATGTACGACTCCGA
Organism: Bacteroidales bacterium; assembly: GCA_017647795.1. Taxonomy (GTDB): domain Bacteria; phylum Bacteroidota; class Bacteroidia; order Bacteroidales; family UBA932; genus JAGCJX01. The sequence continues at coordinate 26,355 of JAGCJX010000016.1, forward strand.
ACCCCTGCCGATCACCATCGACCGTTCAATGTACCTGTATGGAACCAACGAATTCCCGCCGATCATCGAACGTTTCAACCGCCCGATTAGCCTGAAAGAGTTCATTGACTTGTACAAGGATCCTCGTCTGCGCGTGAACCAATACGGCCGCGAAACTCCCTATTTCGTAGCCCGCCAGCTCGTTCTCCCGGTCAACAAAGAGAATGTCATCAAATACGGCATTGTTCCTGAAAAAGATCAGGACAAGATTCTGGACAGCCTCGTGCTGCAAATCCCGACCAACAAAGAAGAGCTGACCAAGCCCGAATACATTTTGTTGGACGTCCTCGCCCATTATGACTGGGACCGTCCCATCTACTTCCTGTCCTTGGGCGGTGATTTGGAAATTGGCATCCGCGAATACCTGGAATACGACGGCTTTGCCTACAAATTCGTTCCCATCAAGAGCAAACCCAGCTACATGGAAGCGGACTACGTTGATACCGAAAAGTTGTACAACCGCGTCATGAACGGCTACCGCTGGGAAAGCCTCTGCGCGGACGACATCCACATCGATTACCAAAACCTGTCCACTTTCAACGGTTTGATCCGGAATTTGTTTACCCAAGTGGCAGATGCCCTGTATACAGAAGAGAAGATTACCGAATGCGTGGCTGTTCTGGACCGCATGCAGGAAGTCATGCGTACGGACTACTATCCCTTGAACACCTGTGCCTTCCCGTCATACAACGAGTTTGCTGTGCTCAAGGCCATCAGCCTGTACTACCTCTGCGGAGAAACCGAAAAGGCCCGCACCCTGGCAGACCAGTTTGCTGACGAGAGTGCCGCTGCAATCCGCCTCTTCTCCAAACCCTTGCACGAGGCCTTCCTGTCCTTCCCGGACTTGCAACAAGCCCTGGACTACTATTACCAGTTGATGGATACCGTAGAATACTACGGGGACACCGAACGCATCCCCGAATACGAAGCCCGCATCGAATTCTTAACGCGGATGATTCAAGAAGCAGAAGCCGCTAAGAACGTAGGCTAAGACGTCTTTCCATCCACTCGATGACCAAGCGACCGGGGATTCCTCGGTCGCTTTTGTTTTCGTATGCATACGACTCGTACGCATCAGCACTGAGCTGTAGCCGGCGCCAGTTATAGGCTCAATTTGCAGGCTCCTCATTCCGTTCCAGCACAACTACTCTCTTTAGATACTGTACAGGGAGGATTTAAAAAAAGACATCTTGATATCAGCGCAATCGAAGCCTCATATTAAGGTGGCAGCGCAAGCAGTGAGAGGAATATGGGTATAAATACAAAAGAAGGCAACTAAAGTACTTTAGTCACCTTCTCTTTCAATTGTTTTGCCTTTCGGCTATACGGTTCTCAAATTATTTTTTGATTTGCGCTTTGTTAGCTTTGCGAACGCTCAAATCGTACATCAACGGTGAACCGATGAAGATAGAAGCGTATGTACCTACGAGGATACCTACCAACAACGCAACGGCCAAACCACGGATCACTTCACCACCGAAGATTGCAATGGCCAACATTACAATAGCGGTAGAACCGGAAGTATTGATGGTACGAGACAAAGTGCTGTTCAACGCTTCGTTTACGTTTTCAGCCAAAGCACGTTTCGGGTAGAGACCCAAGTTTTCACGGATACGGTCGAAGATAACCACGTTATCGTTGATTGAGTAACCGATGATGGTCAACACAGCCGCGATGAAGGTTTGGTCCACATCCAAGCTGAACGGCAGGATACCGGAGAAGATGGAGAAGAAACCAACCACGATGATGGTGTTGTGTACCAAGGAAACGACACCACCCATACCCCAAGTCCAGTTCTTGAATCGGATTGCGATGTAGCAGAAGATTGCGAACAAAGAAAGGATTACGGCGATGATTGCATCACGTTTCATATCGTTTGCGATGGTCGGACCCACTTTGTCTGAACTGATGATACCGTTCGGGTTTTCCAAAGTAGAGGTAAATTCATCGAAGGTAATGTCACCAGCGAAGAAGGGTTTCAAAGCGGTGTACAATTTACCATCCACGATTGCATCCATTTCGGTTGAGTTATCTTGGATCATGTATTTGGTAGTCAATTTCAATTGGCTGTCGCCACCGAATTGTTTTACCTCAACGGTTTCACCAAACTCAGCGATGGTAGCTTCACGAACATCTTCCGCTTCAACCGCTTTGTCGAAACGTACAACATAAGTACGACCACCGGTGAAGTCAACACCGTAAGAGAAGCCTTTGGTGAAGATGAATGCCAAGCAGATCAAGCAGATTACGCCAGAGATTGCATAAGACATCTTGCGTTTGCCCAAGAAATCGATCTTGGTGTTTTGCATGAAGTTTCTGGTGAAATCGGTGTAGAAGGTAATGTTCTTGCCACGAGCCATCTTCGCTTCGAAAATCAAACGGGTGATGAAGATCGAAGTGACCATAGAAGTAACGATACCGATGGCCAAAGTGGTTGCAAAACCTTGAACCGGACCAGAACCGAATACGAAGAGCACCATTGCGGTGATCAAGGTAGTCAAGTTACCGTCGATAATTGCAGAGTATGCGTTCTTGTAACCGTCAGACACAGCGAGGCGGAGAGCTTTACCCGAACGCAATTCTTCTTTGATACGTTCGTAGATAATCACGTTGGCATCCACAGCCATACCGAGGGTCAATACCAAACCGGCGATACCCGGCAAGGTCAACACGGCACCGAAGGATACGAGTGAACCCAAGAGGAAGAGGACGTTGCACAACAAAGCGATATCAGCAGCAACACCGGCACCACGGTAGAAGAACAACATGTAAACCAATACCAAGAGGAAGGCGATGATAAAGGAAATGAAACCAGCTTTGATGGATTCGCTACCCAAGCTCGGACCTACCACTTGTTCTTGCACGATGCGTGCAGGAGCCGGCAATTTACCAGACTTCAACACGTTTGCCAAGTCTTCAGCTTCTTCTTGAGAGAAACCACCGGTGATTTGTGAACGACCACCAGAAATTTCGCTGTTTACGCGAGGATATGAATAAATCATGTCATCCAAAGAGATGGCGATGCATTTACCAATGTTGTCAGCAGTCATGCGAGCCCAGATACGAGCACCTTCTGCGTTCATACCCATGTCCACTTCGGGAGTACCACCGTTGCCACTGTAAGCTACGCGAGCGTCGGTAATCACACCACCGTCGAGGGGAGCTTTGCCGTCACGGGTGCTGGCTTTGATTGCGATCAATTCGAAGAAGGATTCACCTGCATACATTTCTGCCGGTTTCACAGTCCACATCGGAATCAAGTCAACAGGCAAGATAGCTTGTACTTGGGGCAGACGCAACCATTTGTTGATCTTTGCAGTGTCGCGGTAGTGAGCCACACCGATGCAAGGACCACCCATCAATTGACCGTTGTATTGGCTCGGGTTCAATGCATAGAAGAAGGGGTTGGTTTTTGCGTAGTTTGCTTCGTCAGCAGACAAGCTGTCTTGTTGCATCAATTGAGCAGCCAAGTCACCTTCTGCTACTTGAGCGGTAGCATCCTCCACTTGATCAGCAGCCAAGTATTCGCGGATGTAAGCGTTTACTTCTTGGAGGTAAGGATAAATTTCTTGGTTTTCGTAGGTTGTCCAGAATTCCAAAGAAGCAGTACCTTGGAGGAGTTTACGCACACGTTCCGGTTCTTTCACACCCGGCAATTCAACCAAGATGCGGCCAGAGTTACCCAGGCGTTGGATGTTCGGAGAAGCAACACCGAAGCGGTCGATACGGTTACGCAATACGTTGTAAGAGTTTGCGATGGCGCTTTCAGCTTCTTCACGGATCACTTTGATCACGTCAGCATTGCTGCTTTCCGGTTGGATGCGGTCACGCATGTCGTAAGTACCGAAAATAGCAGAAAGACGTTGGTTCGGAGCAACTTCGTTCCAAGCTTGTTCAAACAAGGTGATGAAGTCTTCGCGTGCATCCAAAGAACGGGTTTGTGCCAAAGACAATGCGTTTTGGAATTCCGGGGAAGCATTGTTGTCAGCCAAAGCACGAATCAAATCGCTCAATTCGACTTGCAACATTACGTTCATACCCCCTTTCAAGTCCAAACCAAGGTTGATTTCTTTTTCTTTTACTTGTTTGTAGGTGAAACCCAAGTAAACTTTTTCAGAAGAAATAGAATCCAAATAGAATCTGTTCTTCTCTTTGCGGATTGAATCGAGGTAAAAGACCTTGTCCAGGTCAGAAACTCGTTGGAAAGCAGGAGAGTTTTGTTCTGCCAACACAGCTTGTTCAGCATACTCGGCTGCCTTCTTTTCCTGGCGACTCGTTACCAACGTGAATGACAATTGCCATGCACACGCCAGACCGATTAATAACGCCACTAATTTGATGGCTCCTTTACTTTGCATATAAGTGTAATTTTAGTTTAAATTTCCAGTTAACCGAAAATAAGAGTGCAAAAGTAGTATTTTTTTCTGATATGTAAAGTATTTACTATTTTTGTTGGGTTAAAAAATGGATTCAATGACACACAATAAAATCTGGTTACTAACGATTTTATCCCTTTTTTTCTCCGCTTCCCTCTTCGGCCAGCAAGAGTTGTCCAAAATTGCGCAAGCCGACAGTCTCTTGCGTGACTACCGTTTCTCCGAAGCCCTTGTCTTGTACAAAGAAATAGCCACCAGCGACCTGGACTCCATTCAGATGGAAGCTGTCCAACAAAAAATGCTCTGGTGCGAAAACGGAAAAGGCTACCTGGAATATGCAGCCACCCCTTCCACCATCAACTCCAAAACCGTTTCCCGCGCGGATTTCTTCCGCTATTTCGGCAAACGCAACGGTACGTGGATGCAACAACCCAATGCCTTTGTCCCCACCGACATCACCGGTCCCAGTTCCGCGATTCTCTTCCCCAATCAGGGCAAACGCATCTACTTCTCGGCACCGGACGAATCCGGTTCCTGGAACATCTACTCCAGTGAACAGATGAACGACACCTTGTGGACAGAGCCCCAACTCCTCAACGAGCACATCACCTCCACCGGCAACGAGGTCTTCCCGATGCTCTCGGCCAACGGCAAAGAATTGTATTTCGCCTCCAACGGCCTCTTCGGCATGGGGGGGTATGACTTGTACGTCTGCCACTGGGATGCCGCCTCCCAAGACTGGGGTGTCCCCGAAAACCTGGGTTTCCCCTACTCCTCCACCGAAGACGATTGGATGATTCAAGACACCGCCGACGGACTTTACACCTTGCTGGCGTCCAGCCGGGGCTGTGCCCAAGACTCGGTCAACCTGTATGCGTTGGCCTTCACCAGCAATCCGCTTCGCCACGCGGTTTCCTCGGACCAGGAAGCCCGTCGCATCGCCGCCCTGCTCCCCCATTCGGAAGAACTAAAATGGAAGGCCGACGAAGACCGCAACCGGATGACTTCGTTCACCCAAGCCAACGACACCACCGGCCAGACCGACTACAAAACCCTGATTCTCCAACGCCGTGCACTGGAAGAGAAACTCGAACAGATGAATGACAAACTGGACGAAAGCCGGGCCAACTACAACAAACAAACCAACGAAGAAGACCGCCGTTTCTTCCAGGAAATCATCACCGAGAACGAAAAGGATATCTTCCGTCACCGACAAAATTTGGATGAGATCACCCGTCGCATCCAAAAGAAGGAGCTGGAATTCCTCAGCCGGGGCATCATTCCCATTCCCGAGATTGATCAACCCCAAGAAGAGGCCCATGCCATCGACCTGCCTCCCTATCAGTTTGTTTGCGCAGCATGGGGAGAAATGCCCTACCTGACCATCCATCGCCCGAAACCGCAATTCGATTACTCCTTCCAGATCCTCCCGCAGGCACGGTTTGCCGAAGACAACACCCTGCCGGACCGTCTGGTGTACCAAATCCAATTGTTTGTTGTCTCCAACAAGGCCGGACTCCGCCAGCTCAAAGGTATGAGTCCAGTCTATGAACGGAAACAGAAATCCGGAAAATACGTTTATACCGTCGGGCTGTTCTACACCCATGCCGAAGCCCTCTCCTGCCTGAACAAAGTCAAGAAGAATGGCTTCCCGGGAGCCTACATCGTAGCCTATGACAAGGGCAAAGAAATCTCGGTAAAAACTGCCCGCCAACGCGAAAAGAATACCAGCAACCAAACCGTTTGGCAATTGGTGCTTCGCGGCTATCCGGAAGGCATTCCTGCCGGCATTGTAACCGCCATCCACGAAAGTTGTAACAAAGACGTCATCAAGAGCTCCGGATCCGAAGATCCCCGCTACATCGTCACCCCGTTTGCCACCAAACAGGAGGCAGAACGCATCCGCGAATTGCTGATCGGACTCGGCGTCGAACAAATCCAGGTAGAATCCAAGAAATAACCACTGACTATGGGACTCATCGTTGCTTTTTCCCTGCTGGGACTTGTACTGATCATCGCAGAAATCATCCTGATTCCGGGCATTTTCATCACCGGACTCCTGGGATTGGGCTGCACCGTTGGTGCCTGCTACTACGCCTTCGAGACCTTTGGAGAAAACACCGGCTGGATTGTCACCATTGCCAACATCGTGTTGTGTTCCGTGACCCTCATCCTGGCCATGCGATCCAAAACCTGGAAGAAAATTTCCCTGAATACGACCCTGGACAGCCCGGTTAAAACCAACACCGTCTGCGCAGAAGACCTCCAAATCGGAGAACAAGGCACCAGCATCTCCCGCCTCAACCCGATGGGCAAAGCCCGTTTCCAAAACGAGATTTACGAGGTAACTGCACAAGAAGGCTGGGTCGATGCCCAAGAAACCATTGAAATCATCCGCATCGAAGACCACCACATCTGGGTAAAGAAAATATCATAAATCAATATTAAATTAAAATCAAGCTTATGTTACTGAACGAAACTTCCATGATGATCATCCTGATCGGTGCTTGCTTGGTAGGTCTCATCATCCTACTGTGGCTGTTCCCCGTCACCCTTTGGTTCCAAGCCCTGATCTCGGGTGTACGTATCTCCTTGATCCAACTCGTGTTGATGCGTTGGAGAAAAGTACCTCCGACCACCATCGTAATGGCAATGATTACCGGAACAAAAGCCGGTCTGAAACTGAATGCCAACGAATTGGAGGCTCACTACCTGGCCAAGGGAAATGTCCTCAACGTAGTCAATGCCCTCATTTCTGCCGACAAAGCCAACATCGCGTTGGACTTCAAGATGGCAGCTGCCATCGACTTGGCGGGTCGCGACGTGTTTGAAGCCGTACAAATGTCTGTAAACCCCAAAGTGATCAACACTCCTCCGGTGACCGCTGTAGCCAAAGACGGTATCCAATTGATTACCAAGGCCCGCGTTACCGTACGTGCCAACATCAAACAATTGGTTGGGGGTGCTGGTGAAGAAACCATCCTGGCCCGCGTTGGCGAAGGTATCGTTTCCTCCATCGGTTCTGCAGAATCCCACAAACAAGTGTTGGAAAACCCGGATTCCATCTCCAAAGTAGTATTGGCCAAAGGTTTGGATGCTGGAACTGCCTTTGAAATCCTCTCCATCGATATCGCGGACATCGACATCGGAAAGAACATCGGAGCTGTGTTGCAAATTGACCAAGCCAACGCTGACAAGAGCATCGCCCAAGCCCGCGCCGAAGAAAAACGCTCCATGGCGATTGCTTTGGAACAAGAAATGAAAGCAAAGGCTGAAGAAGCTCGCGCAAAAGTGATCGAAGCAGAAAAAGAAATTCCGCTGGCCATGGCAGAAGCCTTCCGCAACGGCAACCTCGGCATTATGGATTACTACAAAATCAAAAACATCCAGGCCGATACGCAAATGCGTGAAAACATTACCAAATAAGCATTTGTAAAAGCAATATTTCTGTGGGGAGTGCAAGTTTTTTTGGCGATTCAACGAATTCCACCTATCTTTGCACTCCACTCACGGTGAGGTGGGTGAGTGGCTGAAACCAGCAGTTTGCTAAACTGCCGAACTCGTAAGGGTTCCGGGGGTTCGAATCCCCCTCTCACCGCAGAAAACCGAATGATGCAAATCATTCGGTTTTTTTGTACCCAAATCTGAGCCAAGCTTGCTTGAGCGAAAGAGATGGGTACAAAAAAACCTGAGTGCGACAGCACGAAGACGGTTTTCTGCAAGGGCCCCTCCGGCGAGGAGGTAGGGGAATGCACAGCCCGCCAGGGCGAGCACAATCCCCCCCTCACCGCAAAGGCAAAATCGTACGGACTCCGTACGATTTTTTTTGCATTATAC
>JAGCJX010000017.1 GCA_017647795.1 Bacteroidales bacterium
GGCAGAATCAACTGGCTCCGCACGACCCTCAAACGCTGCCACCAACTCCCCAAAGACTGGCAACTCACCCAATGTCTCTTCGGAGAACACCTCCTGCCCCAGCACCCCGACATCGACGCCTACCACGACTGGCTGATAGAATTTTTGCAAGACAATAAGTAATCAGAAAAATTATGCTACCTTTGGTCAACAAACATAACGTGAAGAGAGATATGGAGTATATTATCTATTGTGATGAGTCCGTAACGGACGGAAAGTACTACTCAGACTTCTTCGGAGGAGTACTTGTGAGGAGTGGAGATTTCGATGAAATCAAAGATACTCTAGAGGCGAAGAAACAGGAGCTAAACCTGCTCAATGAAATCAAATGGTCGAGAGTAACCGAGAACTACCTTGACAAATACATTCAGATGATCGATCTGTTTTTCAGTTACGTGAAACAGAATCGTCTTAAAGTAAGAATCATGTTCAAAGAGACTCCGCATGTGCCGTCAGGACTCAGTCCGGAGCAGATTCAGAACAGATACTCCCTGCTTTATTATCAATTCGTAAAACACTCTTTTGGTCTGCCAAATCATGATGGTCCGGCTGATAAGGACGTCTATCTCAGACTATATTTCGATGAGATTCCATATCCATTGGATCAGCGTGACGCATTCAAGGCCCACATTCTGTCATTACAGAAATTCTGGCAGTTCAGGAAGGCGCGTCTGAAGATAAGACTTGACGATATTGCGGAAATCAACTCGAAGAAGCACACCATACAGCAATGTATGGATATCGTGCTTGGTGCAATGGCATTCGTCCTCAACAAAAAGCATCTTGAGACAGCACCTGGCACTAATGGGCGAGGCAAAAGGACAATAGCAAAAGAGAAACTTTTCAATCACATCATTGAACTCATCAAGGAATCCAATGGATGTGAAGTGTTCTGCATATGTGAGACAACTCCGTCTAAATCGCCAAAGGACTACTGGATAACCCCATACCGTCACTGGAAGTTCCTCCCCGCAGAATTCAGAGATCAGAAGTGTATATAAAAGAAACAAGCCCCGCTTGTACTACATAAACCGCTAAAGTGGAACTAAAGCCTTCGTACAGAGTAGGACTCATTTTCTATTTCTGCAAAGTTAAGAACTTTTTTCTATTTGGCAATAACTAAGCAATAACTTTGCCAGGAATCATCTTAATTATGTCCCGTTTTTTACTTAAAAAACGGGACATAATTGTCTGACTTTATAAATACTGTATCTCGCTGATGTTCAAAGATTAGAAAAGAAAAAGCCCCGCAAATATGATATGAACCCCGAAAGTTTTTTGTCTAACTTTCGGGGGTCACATCATTCTGCATCACCTTATCATTTTATATTATTTTGATGTTTTTAAAGGAGATTAACACCTATCGTTATTTTACAGTAACGCTATCTACGCTAAATTCAAATACGTATTCGTTTACGACATCCTGAATTAGAATTGGGAAAATGATGCGAACAGATTTCCCGAGAGCTGGACTTGCTTGTGCTTCCTCTTGTGTGTTGTATCTAGGGAAGAGTGATGCCTCTCTCCAGCCGCCATATTGTCCGCTTACGTAATATACGTTGTCTGTTGGTAGCAATACGTCTGACAATGAAGCGTTTCTTGGAAGAGTAGATGCTGGTTGAGAACTATTCCTTTCGGTATATTTAACACCACTATGCATGACTCTTTTAGTACTACCATTCTGGTCTACATATGCCATGTCATCCCATGGTAGTTTGATTGTATGGTTGGTTTTGTTGGTTATGTCAAAATTAAATTGTGTAGATGTTACGTACCAAAAGATTTTAATATAGTCATCTTCGTACTGATATTTTGATAAACCTTCTTGCTCTACTTTAATAACTTTTGTCTCTCCATACTGAACCTTTGAGTCGGCAGGACTTTCAACAGCTTTCAATGAAACATCATAAGATGTTACCTTAAATAGACTGCCACATGATGTAAACATCAATGGAATCAATGCAGTAAGAATAAATTTTTTCATAAGAGTATTTATTTAGTTAAACAAAAAAGCGTAGACTTTCGTCATACGCTCTCAGGTTCACCACAAACCGAATACACTAATGATTCAAGTCCACGCTAGGCGTGAAACTCAAAGTGTATTCTGATGCTCGTTCTATGTCGAGGTGGTGATTCGAGAGCGATTGAGCAAAATATGTCTTCGTGCATTATTGCACACCACAAATGTAGCCAAAAATTTTGACACTCTTTAAATTATGTTTGTTTTCTTTTCATGAAGTGTATCAGAAAGAGAGTCTAGACGAAAGAAAACGACTTAAAAAGATGCTTACAGAGGCAGACAATGGGATTAAGAACATGAAGGTCAGGTATGCTACAGGAAAGATAGATGAAGACATCTATGAAGTAGCCATCAGAGAGATGCAGAATAGAAAAGATGTCCTGACGCTGGAACTCGAAAAATGCAATGATAATTTATCGAACCTCGAAGCACAGATACCAGTAGTTATTGCAACAGCCTGTAAATTAGGTACATTGTGGCACGATGGAAACTTTGAAACCAAGAGAAAAATACAGAATCTTGTATATCCGAACGGCATTTATTGGGATAAGGCAAAACGCTGTTATCTAACCCAAAACCGCAACAAGTTCTTTGACATATTGGATAGATATTCAATCAGTTATGGTAAAGAAAAAGGGACATCTTCATCGGAAGATGTCCCCTTGTGCGGGCGAAGGGACTCGAACCCCCACGTCGTAAGACACTAGATCCTAAGTCTAGCGCGGCTACCAATTACGCCACGCCCGCGCAGTGGAATGCAAAGGTATAACAAAATCTTTGCATTTCCTATTTCTATCCATTCGCTTGGGGCAAAACAAACTCCATCGCAGCCCAATTGTCCTGGGAGAGGGTTTGTACCAAGGTCAAGCCCAAGCTTTCAGCTTCCACTTCCAGCAACATGGCATCTTCCTGATAGAAACCACTGATACACAGACGGCCTCCCGGACGCAAGGAGCGTACATACGTACTCATATCCTGCAGCAGGATGTTGCGGTTGATGTTGGCCAAGATGAGGTCGTACTTCCCAGCCTGTAACAAGGAGGCATCGCCGCAGAGAATTTTAACCCGATCCCCTACGCGATTCTTGCGGGCATTTTCAATGGCAGAACGCACCGCAGTCGGATCGATGTCGATGGCATGCACCGGAGCCAATGCTTTCATCTTGGCAGCCAGGATGGCCAAGACCCCAGTTCCGCAACCCAAGTCCATAACTTGTTTGTCCACAAGGTCTTTCTGCATACCCAGCAGCAGACGAATCATCAACGTCGTTGTTTGGTGATGTCCCGTTCCAAAAGCCATCTTCGGATCAATGCAAATGGTGTACTTGGTCCGTTTCAATCCTTTGTGGAAAGAAGCCTTCACGGTACAACGTCCATCGACCACAACCGGTTCAAAACCGGCTTCCCAGACTGCATTCCAATTTTCTTCCGGAATGAAACGCAGTTCGTAAGCAATGGAAAATTCCGCGTGGTTGAACCCACTCAACACGACCTTGAGGTTGGGCTCTGAAAAACGGTCTTTGGGGATGTAGGCAAGCACGGATTCGTTCTCTACCGAGAAGCTTTCGTAATCCAATTCCCCCATCTCTGCCATCACCCATTCTGCCGCATCTTCGGAGAATGGGTTCAGGGAGAGTTTTACTTCAATGTAATCCATGGATGATTAAAAAGAAACAGCGATTCCAATAAAGTCTTCAGCTTTCAAGGCAGCACCACCAATCAGACCACCATCAATGTCCGGGCAAGCGAACAATTCTTTGGCATTGGAAGGCTTGCAACTTCCGCCATACAAGATTGATACAGCTTCTGCTGCTTCAGCACCAAAATGGTCAGCAATGGTTCTGCGGATGAACGCGTGGATTTCTTGAGCTTGTTCCGCCGTTGCAGTCTTGCCGGTACCGATGGCCCATACGGGTTCGTAGGCGATCACCACTTGGGCAAATTGTTCTGCTGTCAAGTGGAACAAAACTTCACGGATTTGAGCTTCTACCACGTCGAAGTGACGGTTGGCTTCGCGTTCTTCCAATTTTTCACCCACACAATAAATCGGTTTCAAGCCTTCTGCCAACGCCAGGTCAATTTTACGAACCAAGGTTTCAGAGGTTTCACCATAGTATTCACGACGTTCAGAGTGACCCAAGATCACGTATTGGCAACCGAGAGCAGACAACATCGGAGCTGCCACTTCTCCGGTATATGCGCCTTTGCCTTGATCTGCACAGTTTTGAGCCGACAAAGCTACCGCCGAATCCTTCAACAGAGCTTGCACCGGAACCAGGTGGGTAAAGGGAGGTGCCACAACCAACTGTACCGAAGCCGGTACTTCTTCCATCTTTGCTAAAATGCCTTGGATCAAGGCTTCTCCTTCGTTGACGGTGGTATTCATTTTCCAGTTACCCGCCACAATTTTACTTCTCATAGGTGTACGTTATTTAGGGTTGATTTATCAATTTCTTACAAAGCAACAAAAGTAGAAAGAATTTGCGAAAAACCCTCTTTTTTCCCTACCTTCGTGGTCTGTGAAGAATGACAAATCCAAGCCAATCATGACCCATTCAAACACAAATTTCAAGTTGCCCCGCAACCAAAACGAGCGACCTGGCAGACGCCGGCATGCGCAAGGTTTGTTGTACGGTTTTCTAGGCCTTGCAATCGTGGGTTTGTTTGTACTGGACTTGTACAGTGGCACCGCATCGATCTCCCTGAAAGAGGTCCTGGTCACCCTGGTAGGAAAAGGCAGCGGAAACGCACTCTTTGAGAATATCCTTTTCCAGTTCCGCCTCCCCAGAGCGCTAACCGCCCTGCTCGCAGGAGCCGCCTTATCCCTCTGCGGACTCCAGATGCAGACCCTGTTCCGCAATCCCTTGGCCGATCCCTACATCCTGGGAATCAGTTCCGGATCAGGCCTTGGCGTCGGTGTCTTTCTGATGGGGCTATCCGCCTGGGGTCTCCACAGCCTGCCCAGTTGGTTGACCGGAGCGACAACCATTCTTCCCGCTTGGGCCGGAGCCTTCCTCTTCACCGCCCTCATCCTATGGGCCTCGTCCCGCCTAAAAGACAACCTCTCGCTGCTGATTTTTGGGGTGATGCTGGGATCGGTCGGCAGTGCAGTCATTTCCCTGTTGCAGTATGTCTCCCAGGCAGAAGCCCTGAAAAACTACGTACTGTGGTCGATGGGAAGTTTCTCGGGTACAGACCTGAGCCAAGTCGGAATTCTGGCAGGACTCACCCTTGTCGGCATTGTCCTATCCTTCTCCAACACAAAAAACCTCAACGTCCTGCATTTGGGCGAACAATATGCCATCAGCCTCGGACTTTCTCCGAAAAAGATGCGTCGCCGCATCCTGCTGGCCGTGGCAATTTTGGCAGGCAGTACCACCGCCTTTTGCGGACCCATCGGGTTTGTGGGCATCGCTGTACCGCACATTGCCCGCATCCTTTTCCGTGACGCGGACCACCGTCGACTCTTGCCGGCAACCCTCTTGACCGGTTGTTGTGTGATGTTGTTGGCGGACTGCATTGCGCAACTCCCGGGTTCCAGCGGCATCATTCCCATCAACACGGTCTGCGCCCTGCTCGGCATCCCTGTCATTCTGATGATCATCCTCAAACAACCGGAATAAGCCATGAACCTGCAAACTCCTTCGACCGTTTCTCCCAGCATCGTCCTCAACGACCTCTGCTTGGGCTTCCGTCTGGGCCGCAACCAAGAAAAAATCTTGTTTGAGCAAATCAACGGCAAAGCCTATCCCGGAGAACTTGTGGCCCTGATCGGAGCCAACGGACGCGGAAAAAGCACCCTGCTCCGCTGTCTTTGTGGCTTGGGCGCCCCCCTGCGAGGCTCCCTCTCCCTGGACCAGAACGATGTCGCCTATGTCCCGTCGCACACCCCGCGTACCCGACATTTTGCTGTCGTGGATTTATTAGCTACCGCCTGCTACCACCGCTCAGATTGGTTGGGCAACATTGGTACGGCAGAGGAAGAAAAAATACGACAAGCCTTGGAGCAAGTGGGACTCTCCGGATTTGAATACCGGGATACGGCCGAACTTTCGGACGGAGAATTCCAACGCGTCACCCTCGCTGCCGCCTTGGTCAAGGGCAGTTCCATCATTGTCTTGGACGAGCCGACCGCTTTTTTGGACATCGCCAACAAAATGGTCATCACAGAACTGCTGAAAAATCTGGCCCACCAACAACAAAAAACCATCGTATTCTCCACACACGACCTTCAACCGGCACTCAAATCGTGTGACCGGATCTGGCTGATGGGCTACGATGGCTTTTACGACAAGAGGGGCCCGGAAGCCCCCCTTGACAAATTATTTCAAGATTTCTCTATTTCAACATTCTTTTAACAGCTCTACCCAAACGAGCGATACCTTCTACGATTTGCTCGTTGGAAGCGAATGAGAAGTTCAAACGCAAGGTGTTCAATCCACCACCGTCGCAGCAGAATGCGTCACCGGTAACGAATGCTACGTTTTCTTGAATTGCTACGTCGAACAATTCACGTGCGTTCATGTATTCCGGCAAGGTTACGAACATGAACAAACCACCTTCGGGACGAGTCCAGGTAACACCTTCAGGCATGTTCTTTTCGAGGCATTCGAGCATCAAGTCGCGTTTGCCACGGTAGAGGTCGATGGTGTTTTTCAAGTTCTTGTCGAACAAACCTTTTTCCAAGTATGAAGCAGCGATTTCTTGGCAGAAGATCGGAGTGCACAAGTCTGAAGATTGTTTTGCAACGATCAAACGGTCAATGATTTCTTTGCTTGCCAACACCCAACCCAAACGGAAACCAGGAGCAAAAGTCTTGGAGAAAGTACCGAAGAGGATTACGCGTTCCGGAGCCATTGAATACAAAGTCGGGTAAGAAGTACCTTCAAAACGGATGTCTTTGTACGGGCTGTCTTCCAGAATCAACATATCATATTTGCGAGCCACGTCAATCAAAGCTTGGCGTTTTGCCATGTCCATGGTTTCGCCTGACGGGTTTTGGAAGTCAGGAATTGCATAGATGAATTTCGGACGACGGCCAGAAGCGATCAACGCTTTGATTACGATGTCAGCTTCTTCGTCTTTGGTACAACCTACCGGTACTGCTTGGTAAGAGTAGAATGCTTGCAAAGCTCCCAAGTATGAAGGAAGACCGCAAACAACCGTGTCACCCGGGTTGATGAAAATACGGGCAACCAAGTCAATGGCTTGTTGGGATGCAGTAGTTACCAAAATGTTTTCAATGTCGCAATCAATACCATCCGCACGGTGACGTTTCACGATTTCACGGCGCAAAGCCACGCTACCTTCGGTAGAACCGTATTGCAACATTTCTTTGGGTTTTTTGTCCATCAACTCGTTCACGATGTCTTTCAATTCTTCTACCGGGAAGGTTTCAGGGTTCGGGAAACCACCAGCGAAAGAAATAATTTCAGGACGAGTTGCAACGCTAAGCAGGTCGCGGATTGCAGAACGACGCATGTTTTTCGCGTTGTCTGACAAATAATTTTCCAAATTGATAGCCATATTTTTTTGTATTATTGAGTTTTACTTAAAAATAGTCAATTAAATTCCTACAAATATAGTGGTGTACCTCCAATCTACAAAATTTTTTACTACTTTTACCCGTGCTAAAACAGCGGGATTACAACCCCATAAAACCAAGCAATACTCATGCAGTCAGTAGTTCGGATAACCAAAGAATTTCGATACGAGGGAGGACATGCCCTGGTGGGTTACGACGGCAAATGCCGCCACCTGCACGGCCATTCCTACCTGCTTTATGTCACCGTCACCGGTCGTCCCTGCACCGATCCGGAGAGTCCGTATTTCGGCATGATCCTGGACTTCAAGCAACTGAAGAAAATCGTCGAAACCACCTTGATCGACCGGTTTGACCACGCCTTGGTCCTGCCGGAGGGTGCCCAACTCACCGAAGAATTGCAGTCGGCATACGGCAATGTCATCACCCTGCCCTTCCAACCGACCAGTGAAAACATGGTCTCGTATTTCGCAGAACAACTGATGGCTGTCCTGCCGGAACACGTCCAGCTCTTCAGTCTCCGCTACTACGAAACCGTTTCGTCCTACGTTGAATGGTTTGCTGCCGATCAACCTACCCGCTAATCCATCCCTATGAAAAAGCTATTCCTGATAGACGGACACGCGCTGATTTTTCGGATGTACTACGCCTTCTTGAGACGCCCGATGATCAACTCGAAAGGAGAAGACACCTCCATTCTGTTCGGCTTCACCAAATACATCCTTGAATTGGCCCGTCGGGAAAAACCTACCCACCTGGCCATCGCCTTTGACCCGCCTTGCAAGACCTTCCGCCACGAGCTGGATCCGGATTACAAGGCCAATCGGGCCGAAACTCCGGAGCTCATCAAGTCTTCCCTCGAACCCCTGATCAAACTGATGGAGGCCTTGGAGATCCCCGTCATCATGGTCCCGGGCTTTGAAGCCGACGACGTCATCGGCTCCATGGCCAAACGTTGGGAAGCAGCCGGCTTCGACGTCTTCATGGTCTCTCCCGACAAAGACTTGGGCCAATTGGTCTCCGACCACATCTACCAGTACAAACCCGCCAAGGGCACGAACACCGAAGAAATCGTCGGTCGGGACGCCTTGTGCAAAAAATACGGCATCCAGGATCCTATCCAAATCATCGACATCCTCACCCTCTGGGGGGATGCCTCTGACAACGTTCGCGGCGTCCGCGGCATCGGAGAAGTCGGCGCAAAAAAATTGGTAGCCCAATACGGATCCGTAGAAGGCATCTTGGCCTCCCTGGACAAACTGACCGCCAAACAGCAAGAGGCTTTCCGGGAAGCAGAATCCTACATCCGCCAAAGCCGGGAACTGGTGACCATCCGAACCGATATTCCCCTGGATGTCACCGAACAAGCGCTACTCCTGCGCCTGCAAGGATCGGCTCAAAGCCGCCAACTTTTCCGGCACTATGAATTTTCATCACTTCTCCCCTTGCTGCCGGCCTCGGAAGCGGAGGACGACCTGCCCGAAGCACTCTCTCCGCAAAGCCAGTCACTTCGATCGGCCCTGGAACTCGTCAAAATAGGAAGTCTCAAAGAAGTGGAAAAGGCTGCCCGAAACAGCCACCGCCTGGCCCTGAACTACCAAGCCCCCGAATGGCTGGTCATGGCCGAAAACACCGTGTACCGCACAAACGACCCCCACACCCTGATCCCGTTGTTCACCAACAACCAGATTACCAAAGTAGGTTATGACCTGAAAGGCCTTTGGAAGGTCTTCCGGGAACAAACCGGCCAACCTCTCCAAGGAGAATTGGCAGACCTGGAGGTCATGCACTACCTGCTCAATCCGGAAAGTTCCCACCTGTACGATACCCTGGCCATCTCCTACCTGGGGCTGGATCCCAAAGCCCTCGAGGCCCCCAAAGATCCTACCGCAACGACCGCACAACCGCAACCCGAACCGGATTTGTTCTCTGCCTTCTTCGGCGACCCGGCTCCCGCCACTCCGTCCATCGACCCCGAGCAGCGCAGAGCCCAATGGCAACAAGCCGTCCTGCTGCTTCCCCTGCACGACGCCCTGTTGCGCAGCTACCAGCAAGACGAAAAAATCACCCGCCTGTACCGGGAGATCGAGATGCCTTTGATTCCCGTATTGGCCGGAATGGAAGAAGAAGGCTTCCGCATTGACTGCCAGATGCTAGCTGATTACAGCAAGCAATTGCAAACACAAGCCGACCAACTAGAGACCCGCATCCGCGAACTGGCCGAAGACCCTCAATTGAATGTAGCCTCTCCCAAGCAACTCGGACTCGTCCTCTTTGAGAAGTTACAACTGGATCCCAAGGCCAAGAAGAACAAAAGTGGCAGTTACAGCACCGACGAAGAGACCTTGTTGGAATTGCAAGACAAGCACCCGATTGTCTCCGACATCCTCCGTTTCCGGGAATTGAAGAAGCTCATCAATACGTACATCGATCCCTTCCCGTCGTTCATCGCCCCGAACACCGGTAAAATTCACACCACGTTCAACCAGGCCCTGACCGCTACGGGACGCTTGAGTTCCGTCAAACCCAACCTGCAGAACATTCCCATCCGCAGCGAATTGGGCCGTGAAATCCGCCGGGCCTTCATTCCTTCGGACGACAACCACCTGCTCGTTTCCGCCGACTACTCCCAAATTGAGTTACGGCTCATGGCCATTTTGAGCCAAGATCCCGGTATGCTCGAAGACTTCCGGATGGAAAAAGACATCCACACCGCCACGGCAGCCCGTATCTTCCACATCTCCGAAGAAGCCGTTACCCGAGAGCAACGCAGCCGTGCAAAAACCGCCAACTTCGGCATCATTTACGGCATCTCGGCCTTTGGACTGGCCCAACGCCTGAATCTCTCCCGAACCGAGGCCAAAGAACTGATTGACGAATACTTCCGCAGCTATCCCCAAGTCCGTGCCTACATGGAACAGACCAAGGAAACCGCACGCAACCAAAGTTTTGTAGAGACCTTGTATGGTCGCAAACGGTACTTGCCGGCCATCACGTCCCGCAACGCAGTCGTGCGAGGACTGGCGGAACGCAACGCCATCAATGCCCCCCTGCAAGGCACCGCGGCCGACCTGATCAAAATTGCTATGATCCGCGTCGATCAACGCCTGCGCCAAGAAGGGTTGCAAAGCAAACTCATCCTCCAAGTCCACGACGAACTCATCGTAGACGCCCTCAAGACAGAGGTGGAAGCTGTAAAACAACTCCTAAAAGAAGAAATGGAACGTGTGGCGAACCTGGCCATTCCCCTTACGGTCGAATGCAACAGCGGCGTCAACTGGCTCGACGCCCACTAATCACCACACAAACCCAACAACACCGATAACCGCAATGCAGCAACAGGAAAACGACAAACTCTGGGTAAAAGCCGCCCGCTCCGGCGACACCACGGCTTTTGCTGCCTTGGCCAACAAGTACAAACCCTTGTTGATCCAATTTCTGTTGCCGTACACCCACGTACTGGAAGATGCCGAAGACCTCTGCCAGGAATCCCTGCACCGCGCCTTCCACAACTTGGAACACTACGACCCCAAGTATGCCTTCTCCACTTGGCTGTACAACATTGCCCGCAACGCCGCCATCGACCATTATCGAAAGCAAAATGCCTCCATTCCCCTGACGCCCGTCCGCTTGGAAGATGTGGAAGAAGGCATTGACGGCCAAAGCGAAAGCCCGGAAGACTCCTACATCCGGAACCAGACCCGCCAGACCATCCGCATGGCCATCGCCGCCCTGCCCGAACACTACCGGGAAGCCGCCGAACTGCGGTTCCTGAAAGAGTTCGCCTACGAAGAAATTGCCAACCAACTGCAACTGCCGCTCAACACCGTCCGCACACGCATCCGACGGGCCCGAGAGTGTCTGCTGCAACAAGTTAATACCCCAAACACCCCTGAAACCCATGATTGATGCAAATTTAATCTTCCAATATTTCCCGAACCTGACGGAACAACAACAAGCTCAGATTCGTCAACTCGGCCCGCTCTACCAGGAATGGAACAGCCGGATCAACGTCATTTCCCGCAAGGACATGGACTCCTTCTACTTGCACCATGTGCTGCATGCCCTCGCATTGGCTGTTGAAGCCCCGTTCCAAGACGGAGACAAGGTTCTGGATGTTGGAACGGGTGGCGGTTTCCCGGGCATTCCCCTGGCCATCCTCTTCCCGAATGTCCAATTCACCCTTTGCGACTCTATTGGCAAGAAAATCAAAGTTGTAGAAGCAGTTTCCCAAGCGCTTGGCCTGACCAACGTCACACCGGTCTGGTCGCGTGCTGAGCAACTGCCGGAAACCTACGACTACATCGTCTCACGCGCCGTTACCGAACTGAAGAACTTCATGCCCTTCGTCAAAGGCAGATGGTCCAAGTCCATCCTCTACTTAAAAGGAGGAGACCTGGAAACCGAAATCTCCGACTGCATCAAGACTTGCCGCCTGCAACGCAAACAATTTGAATGCAGGGAGATTACCCGACTCTTCCCGGAACCTTTCTTTGAAGAAAAAAAGATCGTAATAATTCAGAATTAAATTTGCAAATTCAAACAAAAGCACTACCTTTGCACTCCCTTATTGAAAAATAAATAAGAATAGATATGAAACGCACTTTTCAACCTTCACAACGTAAACGCCGCAACAAACACGGCTTCCGTGAACGTATGTCAACCCCCAATGGTCGTCGCGTCTTGGCAGCTCGTCGCCGTCGTGGTCGCAAAAAATTGACCGTATCTTCAGAAGATCGGTTCTAAGATTCTTTGAATGAAGAATGAAGTCGGGGCTGTCCTTTCAGTAGGAGCGGCCCCGACTTCTTTTGTACAATCCCGGCATCCAAACACCCCATTTCAAAGAATTTCTTATATTTGTGGGATTGAACTGAAACAAATCGTCTATGACAAAGAAAAATACCAAGCGGTTGCCTGAAAAATGGTACCAAAGTTGGGTGGTCCGTAACTTGTTGACCGCCGCCATCATCGCCATACTCTTCTTGTTGGTGGTAACCATCTTCCTGAACATCATCACCCGACACAACCGAGAACAAATCGTCCCGGACCTCACCAACTGTTCGGTAGAACAAGCCGAAAAGATTGCAGCAGAACACCACCTGCGTTTGGAAGTGACCGACTCTGTCTATGTCAAACGGATGCCGCGTGGACACATCACCCGCCAACGTCCGGAACCCGGCAGTGCGGTCAAGAAAAACCGTATGATCCGCTTGACCATCAACTCCGTCATGCCCCGCCTGTCCACCGTTCCTGACCTGATCGGCTATTCACTCCGTCAAGCCAGAACCGAACTGCAAGCCGAAGGGCTGACCGTAGGCAAACTGATTTATGTACCCGACATTGCCAGCAACAACGTCCTCGCCCAACAATTGCGTGGCCAGGACATTGCCCCGGAAACCAAAATCGAAAGCGAAACAGCCATCGACCTGATTCTGGGCATGAACAACGAAGATCGGATGACCTACGTTCCCAACGTAAGAGGCTACCGTTTCCAAGCGGCCAAAGACCTGCTGATGGACAGCTTCCTCAACTTGGGACAAACCATTTTTGACGAGACCGTGATGAACTACAACGACTCGCTCAACGCCGTCGTATACCGCATCACCCCGCAACCCTGCGACACCCTTCCCCTGGTCATGGGTACGCCGGTACGCATCGAACTGACCCTGGATCCTGAAAAATTGAAACAGCAGGAGGAATCCCGCAAGCAAACGAACGAAATCCCGACCTTGTAAGATGCACGTTGAAGACCAATTGACCCCGGCAGAAAAGAGCACTGAGACTGCCGTTCAAGCCGCTACCGACCTTTCGGACCAGCTCCTCCCCACCTCGGACACAGCAATCAACGACGACGAGGAAGAAGAGGAAGAAGGCGGTTTCTTCGAACATTACCGCTTTGAAGTCCCGCGCAAACAAGCCTTGTTGCGCATTGACAAATATTTGGTGGGCCATTTGGAAGGCACCTCCCGTCACCGTGTCCAACAAGCCATCGATGCGGGCTATGTCCAAGTCAACGGCCAAACGGCCAAGGCCAATTACCGGGTCAAGCCCTTGGACTTGATCACCATCTCCATGCCCTACCGCCGCCGTGGCGTTGAAATCCTTCCGGAAAAAATGGATTTGGACATCCGCTACGAGGACGATGACTTGCTCCTGGTAAACAAGCCTGCCGGCCTGGTCGTTCACCCCGGCTGTGGCAATTACACCGGAACCTTGGTCAACGGACTGGCCTACTACCTGGGCAAACGCCAAGAGGCGGAAGAAGGCGACGAACGCATGGGCATGCTCGTGCACCGCATCGACAAAGACACCTCAGGAATCCTATTGATTGCCAAGAACGATGAGGCCCAACTCAAACTGGCCGAACAGTTCTTCCACCACACCATCGACCGAAAATACATCGCCATCGTCTGGGGTGACGTCAAAGAAGACAGTGGGACCATTGTCGGACACATCGCACGCGACCCCAACAACCGCCAGAACTTCAAAGTATTCCCGGATGGAAGTGCCGGCAAACACGCCATCACGCATTACCGCGTGCTGGAGCGTCTGGGTTATGTAACTGTGGTTGAATGTAAATTGGAAACCGGTCGAACCCATCAGATTCGGGTTCACATGAATTATTTGGGACACCCCCTGTTCAACGATAGCCGTTATGGAGGCGACCGCATCCTCAAAGGGACGCTCTACGCGAAGTACAAGAAATTCATCGACAACTGTTTCGAAATCTTGCCCCGCCAAGCCCTACACGCCAAAAACTTAGGCTTTGTTCACCCCCGAACCGGAGACTATGTCTTTGTCGAGAGTGAACTGCCTGAAGATATGACGCGCGTTATCGAACGCTTTAGGGTCTTCTCATCGGGCCGCCGGGACCCATAGGACCTCTGCCAGGACCCATTCCTCGATGACCACCGTTGTTGCCGTTGAAGGTACCGAAACGGTAGGTGAATGAAATCATGAAGTACTGACCCAAGGTATTGTTTTGCACGTCTTGTACGTAGTTGTCGGTCATGGTACGACGCAAACCTTTGGATTGGTTCAAGATATCGTACATCCGGATTGCCAACGTACCTTTGTCATTGAAGAGGAGTTTGGAAATCTCTGCATTCCAGATGGCTTGCGGATCACCGTAACCAGCTTCGTAACCGTAGTAGAAATTATAACGGAAGTCCGTTCCAATTTCCCAACCCATCGGCAAGGTAATGTTCACATCGGCATCCACAGAATTGGACCAAGTTGAAGGACGTTCTTGTTCTTTGATGGTGTACCATGCATTTTCAAAACCCACAGAACCACCGAGACGGGTTTCCAGGAAGTCGTTGCGATAAATCAATTGCAAACGTTCCCGCAAGTTCATGTTGGTCGTCTTACCCGCTTGCAAAAGGTGGAAGATATCTTCTACTTTGTCCGCACTGCCCATACCCGAGTAACTGATGCTGCGAGTCAACGATGCGTTGGTGAAGGACATGATGGAGAAGTTGGACTTCGCGATGGGCGCATTGAACATAACAAATGCACGTCCCGACAACGAAGGAGTATCCGAGTTCACCGGAGCGCTGTATTGCACACCGTTTTCGTCGTACCAGTTGGCATTGACGATATCATCCATGGTATAACTCAAGTTGATGTTGGCATTGAAAGATGCATAAGACTTGAGGTTGGTGTGACGGAAGTCTGCGCGTAAATTGTGCGAAAATTCCGGCAACAAATTCGGGTTACCCAAAACGATGGACAACGGGTTGGAGTTATCACGAACCGGTTGCAATTGGGTGATGGACGGTTGGCTGGTGCGACCGTTGTAACGCAAACGCAAGAAAGTGTTGTCTGCGAAATTGTAATCGAAACGGGCCGACGGAGCAAAATTCAAGACCTTGTAAACGGTTACGCTATCCGGTTTGCCATCGAAGAAGGTCTCACGGCTGGTGGTTGTAGCCGGTTGGAGGTTCACCCCAATTTGAGCCGTGTACTTCTCTTCTTGTTTCATCAAGTTCAACTGCATGCGTTGGTTCACGAACTCGTTGCGGAACTGGGTTGAATAATCAGTATCCAACTGCGAATATTTACCGTCAGCATCCTTGTTGTAACTGGTTTTCTTAGAGTTGTTCACACTGTAATTGTAGCGGTACGATGCTTCCAAGAAGAAATTACCTCCCAAAGGTTCGGTATAAGCCAACCGCGCAGCAATGCTATAGGCATCTTCCTGTTGACGGTATTGTTGATCAATCCGCTCGGTAGAGGTCAAGACATCGTCTGTGTAGTAGTTGGTTGTAGATTGGTTCAAACCGTCCAATTCACTACCGCTCAACGAGTAATTTGTATTCAAGGACAAAGTTCGACCGGTCTTACCCAGACGTTGGCGGTACAACAAACGACCACTGGTTGAATAGTTAAAATTGTCACCTTTGCTGACACTCGTACCGTCGTTCAAACGACCCCGTACATCGTTACGGGAATCAAAAGTAGAAGATTCTTGGAACGAACCGTAACTCAAGTTGCCTTGCGGACGGAAGAGGATCGACGCATTGTCGTTGATTTTCCAATCAATCTCGCCCCCAGCACGGTGACCTTCGTTCAAGGTATAACTTTGTCCTTCGTTGACGCTCATCATGTTCGAACCATCGGGTTGGAAGGTCGTCTTGGTACTTTTTTGTTCCACATCACGCTCGGTTCCGTTGTACAGATAGTTTCCAGCCACCTCCATAGCCTTGTCTTCCAAGAAATAACCGGTTGCATTCAAACCGCCCATCCAAGAAGTGGTGATGCCGCCATTGTTGAAGTTCATCATCCCTCCACCACCGAATCCCCCCGGACCGCTGGCACGCATGGAGCGCATCATATCACCTCCGATATCCCGGAAACCACGGTTGTTGGTGTTGTTACCGTTGGCGATGATGCTGATTTGGGAATTGTCCGTAAAACGGGCCACCAAACCACCGCCTTGGAAACGGGGATCTTTGTCTCCGACATTCAAGTCGTATCCACCTCCGGCTGACAAGTTACCAAACCAGCCTTGCATCATCCCTTTCTTCACGCTCAAATCAAGGACCGTTTCGGATTCACCGTCATCAATGCCAGTAAATTCTGCTTGCTCGGATTTCTTCTCCACTACCCGTACTTTCTCAATAATCTTTGCGGGCAAGTTCTTGGTTGCCAACTGCGGGTCATCCAAGAAGAAGGTCTTGCCGTCAATGTAGATTTTATTGATGGTCTCACCGTTGTAAGTAATCGATCCATCGGAACTTACATCAAAACCAGGCAACTTTTTCAATTGGTCCTCCAACATGTCGTTGTCCGAAAGTTTTACGGCAGACGAGTTGAATTCAATGGTATCCTTCTTCACCACAATCGGGTTACCGACTGCGGTAACCACAGCCTGCTCCAACAATTGTGCGTCGGGACTCATTTCAATTTTTCCCAAATCCATCGGTTCGGGTGTCACTTTGATGACACGACGTACTGGCAAATAACCCATCAGTTCGGCTTTCAAAATATGCTCACCGGGGAAGAGATTCTTCAAAATCACCTTACCGGCATCGTCTGTCAAGGAAAAATTCATGTTTTGGGTAGAATCCGGGATAAAGGAAGGACGAATGGAAACCGTCGCATAAGAAATGGGTGCACCGGTTTGCGCATCAATCAAAGTCAAGCTCAACTGGGATTCACCGCGGGGTTGTCCACCTCTGGACGAAAACGGCGGTTGAGCCATCAAGAGTCCAGCAATCAGGAGTGCCGGGAGAAGAAGCAAAAATCTTTTCATCTGTTTTAATTTCGTTTGCTGATTAGACACCGTTTGGGTGTCAAGGTTTAATGCAAACCCTTATTTATTTTACAATTCTGTCTGGGTGGGCCTTCAAAAAAGAAGCCCAGTTGGTGGATGCCGACTGATCGGCAAAAGGATTGGTCAATTGGTAATAATGACACATGGCAATGGCCAGCGCATCCGTCGCATCCAAATAAGGTCCCTGCAGGTCTACACGCAGGGTTTTTGAAAGGATCATCGCCACCTGCTCCTTGGAAGCGGAACCGTTGCCGGTGATGGCCATCTTCACTTTCCGCGGTGCATATTCAAACACCGGCAAGTCACGAATCAAAGCTGCGGCCAAGGCAGCTCCTTGCGCCCGGCCCAATTTCAACATCACTTGGGGGTTCTTTCCGTAAAAAGGCGCCTCAACAGCCATGTGTTCGGGATGATAACGGTCTATCAAAGCTCCAATTTCAGCCGTAATGCGTTTGAGCTTAACAAAATGGTCGGTTTCCTTGCGCAAATCCACGACCCCCATATCAACGAAATGGGTCTTCTTACGATCCAGCAAAATAACCCCGTAACCCAACAAGCGGGTTCCGGGGTCAATTCCCATGATGATTCGTTGATCCTGCATTCGCGATTAACGAATATAGTCTGCGCCGAAGTACGGGCGAAGTGCTTCCGGGATGCGGATGCCCTCTTCGGTCTGGTGATTTTCCAACAATGCAGCCAAGATACGGGGCAACGCCAAAGAGCTACCGTTCAAGGTATGCGCCAGGTGGGTCTTGCCGTTGGCATCTTTGTAACGCAATTTTAAGCGATTGGCTTGGAAGGATTCGAAATTGGACACCGAACTTACTTCCAACCAGCGTCCTTGTGCTTCCGAATACACCTCAAAGTCATAGGTAATGGCTGAAGTAAAGCTCATGTCACCACCGCACAAACGCAAGATGCGGTACGGCAATTCCAACGATTTAACCAAACCTTCCACGTGCGCCACCATTTCGTCCAAAGCTGCAGCAGAAGCCTCAGGATGAGCAATTTGTACAATTTCCACCTTATCAAACTGGTGCAAACGGTTCAAACCGCGCACGTCCTTGCCATAAGATCCGGCTTCACGACGGAAACAAGGTGTATATGCTGTCATTTTGATCGGAAAATCCGATTCTGCCAAAATCACATCGCGGTAAATGTTGGTGACGGGAACTTCCGCCGTCGGAATCAAATAGAAGTTATCTGCGGTAACATGGTACATCTGACCTTCTTTGTCCGGCAACTGACCGGTACCGAAACCAGATGCTTCGTTCACCATCAACGGCGGTTGGATTTCCTGGAAACCTGCGCGGGTGTTGTAATCCAAGAAATAAGCAATCAAAGCGCGTTGAATACGGGCACCTTGACCTTTGTACACCGGGAAACCGGCACCGGTCAACTTGACACCCAAATCAAAATCAATCAAATCAAATTTGCGGGCCAATTCCCAATGAGGCAATGCGTCTTCACCCAATTCGGTCTTGACACCGCCCTCACGAACAACCACATTGTCTTCTGCAGTTTTTCCCAGCGGCACGATATCCACGGGCAAGTTCGGCAAACGCACCAACAAATCATTTTGTTTGGCTTCGCTTTCCTGCATGAGTTGTTCCAATTCTTTGGAACGGTTCTTCATCTCAGAGACTGCCTGTTTGGCCGCTTCTGCTTCTTCTTTCTTTCCTTGTTGCATCAAAGCACCGATGGCTTTGGCTTGTATTTTTTGTTGGGCCAAACATTGGTCCAATTCAGTCTGGTATTGACGACGACTGCGATCCAAATCCAAGATTTGATCCACAATCTCTTTGGCATCGAAATTTTTGACTGCCAACCGCTCGACAACGAACTCGGGCGCTTCTCTCAGTAATTTAAGACTTAACATTCGATTGAATTTTTTAACAACCCGCAAATTTAATAAAAATGAATAAGAAAAGAGGAAAACTGCCGCAGCAATTTTCCTCTTCATTCGTTTTCAAATTCCAGTCGTCTTATTCAGCGAAAGGAACTACAGAAACGTAAGATTTGTTGTTGGCTTTCTTACGGAAAGTAACGACACCGTTAACCAACGCATAGAGCGTGTGGTCTTTACCCATACCCACGTTCAAACCAGGGTTGTGAACGGTACCTCTTTGGCGAACCAAAATGTTACCTGCTTTTGCAGTTTGTCCACCAAACAACTTAATACCCAATCGTTTGCTATGTGATTCGCGGCCGTTCTTGGAACTACCGACACCTTTCTTGTGAGCCATAATCTGTTTCTCCTTTAGTTAATTTCTTCAATAAGAATTTGAGTTAAACATTGACGGTGACCGTTTTTCTTTTGATAACCTTTGCGGCGTTTCTTTTTGAAAACGATAACCTTTTCACCTTTGAGGTGTTCCAACACGGTTGCTTTAACCACACCGCCGGCTACGTAGGGAGCACCTACTTTTACTTCACCTTCGTTGTCGACCAGCAAAACTTTTTCAAAATCGAGAGAAGCTCCTACTTCAGCATTCAAACGGTGAACAAAGATTTTTCTCCCTTTTTCAACTTTAAATTGTTGTCCTGCAATATCTACAATTGCGTACATAATAAATGTTTTAAAAAGTTTTAGACTGCAAGCGGTTGCCATAAGCAACTCTTATTCACGAGCTCAACAGCCTTTCTAATAATTTTTTGGGGCTGCAAAACTAATACATTCCCAGGAATCCGCCAAATTATTTCTTTGTTTTAAAAGAAAAACCTAAATTTGTAGCAATTATGTTATAAAATTGAAAAACAGCAGCATTATGATCGATACACCTTTTGTTTACAACCGTTTCGTCACCGGAGCCAACTTCCTGTCTCGCAAACAGGAACGTGACACCCTGACCAACTTGTTAAAACAAAATGAGCACATCCTCATCATCGATGCCCCCCGCACCGGCAAGCGTTCCCTCATCCAACAGTCCCTATCGGACTTGAAGATTGCCAAACCCAACCACACGGTTTGCCACTTGGATCTGATGAACGTCCGCACCCGGGACCATTTGCTCAAACACTTTGCTTTCCGACTGTCTGCCAGTTTTGCAACGACCCGAAACGAAACCAAGGACTTCCTCAACCTCCATTTCCCGTTAACAGCACCCATGTTGCCGGAAAATGACGATGAAATTCCCGAAGACTTCCTGGCCCCGGACGGCATCCGCTTTGAACCGGAGCAAATCGACGAAATCCTGTCAGCTCCTGACCGGATCGCCCAAGCCTACGACACCCACATCCTGCTGTATTTCGAAGAATTCCAAAACATCCTGGCCTTTGACCACGGAGACAATTTTCTGGTGCTCATAGAAAAACATTTCCGCACCTACGTACACACAACCTGCATCCTCTCCGGTTCCATGGTCAACGCCATGAAACAGATTTTCCACGAAAAGAAATACTTCTACCGCTTCGCCGAAGAAATCCACCTGGAACCGCTAAAGGAAAAAGAAGTGGCTGACCACATCGTCAAAACCTTCCTGCGCGTAGGCCGCGTTGTGGACCACAACCTGGCGGTGCGCATGTACCGCACCCTACAAGGTCATCCTTGGTACATCGCCCACCTCTCCACCATCTGCTTCAACCTGACCAAAGGCTACCTCAACGACAATTTGGTCACCGAGGCCCTGCACTCGCTGATGGCCATCCACGTCCCGCGCTTCCGGATGATGGTCTATGACCTGACCACCTACCAGATCCACTTGTTGCGCGCCATCTGCGACGGCATTGACAAATTCAGCACGGCCGAAGTCCTGAATGACTATTACCTCAACTCGTCTGCCAACGTCTTCCGCCTAAAGGAAGCCTTGAAAAAGAAAGAAATCATCACCTTCGACGAGAACGACTTACCGCACATCATCGACCCGCTGTTTGAACTTTGGCTCCGTGTTCGATACTTCAAGTCCAGCACCCTGTAAACCCTTAAAACCAAGCATATGCGTTCTTTTGTTAAAGTCTCTTGCCTGCTCCTCGCCTTCCTTTTCAGCTGGAACCTGTACGCGCAAGAGCGGTTTTCCTTTGCCTGGTTGGCCGACCTGCACATTGCGGACGGCTCTGCCAGCATCCACGATTTGCAAGACTGCATCGACGACATCAACGCCAACGATAGCCTGCGCTTTGTTGTCCTGGCCGGCGACATCACCGAATTTGGATCCGACCGGGAAATCCGCATGGCCCATACCTTATTAAAAGGGCTCAACAAACCCTGGTACATTGTCGGCGGCAACCACGACTCAAAATGGTCCGAAAGCGGTTGCAACACCTTTGCCAAAACCTTCGGCTACGAGCACTTCAACTTCGAAGTAGAAGGGGTGCGCTTCATCGGAACCAACAGCGGCCCCAACATGCGCATGGCACCGGCCCTGCTTCCCCGCGAAAGCATGGTTTGGCTGGATTCGATTGCCAACGCCATCCCCAAAGAACAACCCGTGGTCTTCATCAACCACTACCCGATGGATACCTCCATGCTCAACTGTTTCCAAGTCTTGGATGTCCTGAAAAAAGCGAATACCCAACTCGTTCTAGGTGGACACTGGCACAACAATGTCAAATTGGACTACCAAGGCCTGCCCGGCATCCTGGGACGTTCGACCCAAGCCACCGGCAAAAAAGGTAGCGGATACAACATTGTCACCATTGAAAACGGACAACTCTACGCCCGGGAACGCATCGCCCGCCTCACCCGCAAAGATGCCAGCGGCCGTCGCATCCTGGAAGGCGAACGAGAAACCGAAACCCTGGATCCTTGGTACAACCTGACCTTCACAGAAGCCAAGCCCTTTGTTGAAAGAGTCCCCGAAACCAAGCCCTACGAAGACAAAGTCAAACGCTTCATTCCCGAATACAACGACAACCACTTGTACACCAATGTCCAAGAAATCTGGACTGTCCAAGACAACAGCGACATTGGTGCCGGAGCCATCACCAACGGAGAAGTCGTCCTCTACACCAATACCCAAGGATGGGTCCGCTGCCTGAACCTGAGCGACGGAAGCCTGCGCTGGGAAGTACAAACCGAGGGCAAGGTCTTCTCTACCCCGGCCCTGTTCAAAAATCGGGTTGTGGTGGGCAGTACCGATGGCCGCGTTTATTGCTACGACCTGAAATCCGGCAAAGAAAACTGGCGCTTCACCTGCGATAAATCCGTGTTGGCCACCCCCGTCATCCACGACAACCGCGTGTACATCGGTGCTTCGGACGGAGCCTTCCGTGCTCTTGACCTAAAAACCGGCAAACTCCAATGGACCTACCCGGACATCAAAGGTTTCATCGAAGCCAAGGCCTGGGTGGACGAAGAGCAAGTGGTCATCGGAGACTGGGCCAACACCCTTTACTCCTTTGAACCCAAAACCGGCAAACTCCAATGGACTTGGAAAAACAAAGGCAGCCGCATGGTCTCTCCCGCCGCAGTATGGCCGGTCAAAGCCAACGGCCGCATCTTCTTTGTAACTCCAGAACGCAAGACCTACGCCATCGACGCCAAGAACGGCAACACCCTGTGGAGTAGCCGAGGCGGCCGTGAATCCATCGGACTTTCCCCGGACCAACAGCAAATCTACGTCAAAGTGATGAAGGATTCGGTCTATGCCTACAGCACCACGAGCCTCTCCCCGCAACGCATCTGGGGTGAAAACTACCACTTCGGCTACGAAATTGCTCCGACTCCGATTACCTCGGATGGAAACCTGATTTTCATCCCCACCGACAAAGGGGAAATCATTGCAGCACAAGCCCTTGACGGAAAAGAAATGTGGCGTTACCGCCTTTCCTTTGCCTTGGTAAACTACATCCTGCCCTTACCAGAACAACAATTGCTGATCACCACGATGGACGGAAAAATTTCCTTGATGCGTTACTAAGGCAGGTAAACTTTTGTGATTTTATTGCTAATATTTAATTATTTTTTGCAATTTCAAACATTTGTTCTATTTTCGCAGGGATAAATTGCAATTTTTTATAATTAGTAACAATAACAAAAAAACATTCCATGAAGAAAATCCTCATGCCAATCTTCGCTTTGGCCCTCGCATTCGGCCTCTGCAGCTGTGAAGAAAAAAACACCCCGGAACCCCAACCGCAGACCACCCTTGAATTTGCAGAATCTACGGTTGTTACCACCGTATTCGGCGGTGCTTGCTCCGTTGCCTACACCGTAACCAATCCGGTTGAAGGAGCCCACTTGAACACCCCGACCTCCAACAGCGGATGGGTAAACAACTTCACCATCACCGATAGCGAAATCCAATTCGACGTAGATCCCAATGAAGAAGGCATCGAACGTGAAGCCGTAGTAACCGTAACCTACTCTGCCAACGATGCAACTGCAACCTTCCGCGTAAGCCAACAAGGTGGTACACTCGATCCCTTCACCGTAGAAGTAACCGAAGTAACCGAAGCTGAAGTTTACTTCAACGTCATCCCCACTGACAAAACCATGACCTACGTTGCCCTGACCGTTACCGAAGAGCATGCAGGTTCCATGACCGAAGACGAATTGTTTGAATCCCTCCTGGCCCACTACAAAATTTACGCAGATGCAGAAGGTATGGGCATCGGTCAATATTTGGAATACTATGACCAATTGCACCAAGGCGACTTGGAAGGCATGTACTACAACCGCCTCACCCCGGAAACCAACTACTACATCGTGGTAGTCGGCTTGTCCGTCGAATGTGAAAAACTCTCCGACATCTTCTTGAGTACCTTTACGACCACCGAAGTCCAACTGTTGGACATCACCTTGGACGTATCGGCAACCTGCAGCGGTTCTACCGCCACCATCACAGTGGTTCCTTCTGACAACGACATCCAATACTACGTAGAAGCTGTACGCAAATCAGCCGTAGATGCCTCTGAAGTAGGTTTGCAAGGTGCTGTTGAACAACTCATCCAAATGTACATCATGTACGGAGAAATGAGCGGTCAATCCATGGAAGAAGTACTGGCTTCCATGCTGAAATCCGGCCAACAAAGCATTCAAAAATCGGTAGATCCCAGCACTGAATACGTTGCCTTTGCTGTTGCTGTCAACAAAAACGGCTACCTGTGCTCAGAAATTTTCGAATACGTATTCACCTCCAACTAACGAGAACCCGTAGCATCCTGCTACCCAGGATACATCCAAAAGGGCAACCCAAACCGGTTGCCCTTTTTGTTTTACGCCTACCGTTGCTCCCGTCCACAAAAACCGCCTGATTTATGGATACCGGCCGCCTAACAAAGCTTCTATCCACGAAAGGCGGGTGTTTTATGGATGCCGGCTGCCTGACGAGGCTTCTATCCATAAAAACCGCCTGATTCATGGATACCGGCCGCCTTTTGATAGTTCTGTCCACAAAAGCCGGGTGTTTTATGGATAGCCGCCGCCTAACAAGGCCCCTGTCCACGAAAGGCGGGTGTTTTATGGATGCAGGCTGCCTGACGAGGCTTCTGTCCACAAAAACCGCCTGATTCATGGATACCGGCCGCCTAACAAAGCTCCTGTCCACGAAAACCGCCTGATTCATGGATGGCCACCGCCTAACAAAGCTCCCGTCCACGAAAACCGCCTGATTCATGGATAGCCACCGCCTAACGAGGCTTCTGTCCACGAAAGGCGGGTGTTTTATGGATGCCGGCTGCCTGACGAGGCTTCTATCCACAAAAACCGCCTGATTTATGGATACCTGTCGCCTTTCTCTAAATATACACCTGCGGTTAGTAATTGCTTGGCCCGTGGAGATGACAGGAGGAGGCGTGTCCACCCCCGGACTCGTGTAGGGGGAGGGGCCCGCCGCAGACAAGTGGTCGATTAGACCACGCAGGATACGGTGGGAGGGGCCGGAGAGAGCGAAGCGAACGGAGTCCTCCTCCGTCATCTCCACAGGCCCGCCTTTCTAATCGTCCATCCACAAAAATCGCCTGATTTATGGATAC
>JAGCJX010000018.1 GCA_017647795.1 Bacteroidales bacterium
ACGAGGATCCACCTCTTCCCATTCCGAACAGAGAAGTTAAGCTCGTTCACGCCGATGGTACTGCCTCACAAGGGTGGGAGAGTAGGTAGCCGCCATTTTTCCAGAGGGTTAGACATTTGTCTGACCCTCTTTTTTTTGTTTGTAACGGTCATTGTTCTGCTTCTGATCCTCCCCCAGTTGTAGAACCAATCTCTTGTGCCGCCGCTGTTTCTGCCGCTGCTGTTTCTGCTGCTGCCACTGATCCAGCTCTCCCGGTTCTAGGTCCTATATTCATCAGGGTCCTGGTACTTTGTCCAGCTATTCTTCTTCTAGCGTCATTTAGGGCTTACTTCTTCTGGAAATAGGATCGATGACAGCAATGTCCTCCTTTTATGCTTGAATCAATTGCCCGAAAATAGAAAGAGCTCGGCGTTGTACCGAGCTCTGTTGTATTAAATGTAGCTTTATATTTCAAGTTCTTATTTCAACCGGCAAACGCGGAGACCATTCTTCGCGTATTCTGCGAGGGTCTTGGGTTCGATGATGACTGCTTTTCCCCCGTAGGAGGCGTGAATAAAGTGCATTTGCCCTTCGTGCTCATACGCAATACCAACGTGGGCGATGTCCAGGCCTTCTCGTTTGTCAACAAAGCAGACGATGTCTCCGTTTTGTACACCGCTAATTCCTTCTGCGACATCTTCCGGCGCGAGCCAATAGTATGTGTATTGATTCAGCGATTCTTCCATCATCTGAATCTTCTTCAAAGCCGTTTCGTCTTTCAATTGTGCGTAGCGGTCTGCATTCTGGGTCATGAATGAGAATTGCTGCTCCTTGATGCGGGCTCCCGGTAAGTTGGCTGTAATTTCTTGCATCTTGCCATTTTCTTCATTTTGAAGAATCCAACCAGAGGTGTAGTGTTGGCGGGATGCATAGCCATCTACGAGGCCGTTTACATAACGCATTGCTTGCAAGTTACGGCAGAAAGCACCAAAGCTCTGCGTTTCTCCTTGGATGGTTTGTACAAAGGCGGTACACATTTCAACAAACAGGATGCAGTCGGTTTCAAGCACATTGACTGTGAGTTTCTCCGGTTCGAATTCCAAGGTGCCGGCTACGTAGGGGGTTCCCAAGAATATTTTTGCGACCCGTATCATCAATTCTGATGAAGATTCGCTTGCAAAGGGTTTCAACTGTTCCAATACGTCCTGGATTTTGAGTTGAGTTTCCCATGTGTAACGCATGCTTTCTGTTTCCCGGATTTGTTGACTGGGGATAGCAGTCGCCTGGTAGATGGCGCCTCCTCCCATCAGGAGCGCTGTGCTGAGGCCAAGCGCGGTAAAGGAATGAAAGGAATTCATATGATAGATTGTTGAATTTCAATAAAAAAGGAGGGCCGATAAGCCGGATTCTGTGCCAGAAAACTGGTCTCCATCATTTATCTGTGCTGCCTACCCCCCGGCATTGGGCGAGCCACCCTTAGTTGTCGGTATATTTGGCATTGCAGGCCGTAGGTGCGTACCCCAATGTTGTCGCCAACACCAGTCGTGAGCTCTTGCCTCACGTTTTCACCCTTACCCCGTAGGGCGGTAATTTTCTGTTACACGATCCGTAAACTTACGCCTACCTGTGCTTTCCACAGTACGGTGCTCTATCCTGTCCGGACTTTCCTCTGCTTGCGCAGCGATGGAGTGTCCCTCCTAGGCGCAAAGATAGTAAAAAAGAGAAAATCCTTTTTCCGTCAGGCTTTAAATTTTACCAGGAGTTGGAATACATTCTTACCGGCAAGACGACCTTCTACGTAGTGTTCATTTTTACTGAATGAGCCGGTCCACAATTCTACCTCGTCGTTCAAGCGGGATTCTGCGTTGAAGTTGATTTGGAATTCGTCGATGGCGTGGTGCAGGAGATAATCCGGATCAAGGGCATCCAGGCTCCATTCTACGTACTTGGTGTTGTTGGTATGCAGGTTGAAATCAATGTCGGAGTAATGGACCTTGTGTGTGCCGGCTGGAAGCAGTTCTGCCGGGGGGGTGAGTTTGTCGCAGACTTCGGCAATGGCATGTTCCGTTTTGGCCGTCTCGATGATGTCCGGACCGATGATCTGGTCTGCCCGTTGCATACGGCGCGTATCCAGGTTGATGATCAGCCAGGAGGTTGTGGCCAGAATCAGGTCGTTGTCCGGTTGTTGCGGATCAAAGACTTTGAAGTCGCGCAGGGAGAAGACCCCTTGCGCCCCTTTGTGCCAAGTTCGGAGGACAACTTGGTCTCTCCAACAAACTTCTTTCAGAAAGCGGACTTTCAGACGGGACAATACCCAAGCGCAGCGTTTTTCGATCATCTGATCAAAGCCGAAATTCAAGGCCGAGGCGTGCTCGTTGGCGATGTCCTGCATTTTGCAGAGAAGGGCGTTGGCTTTCAAATGCTGAAGGGCGTCAGCATCAGAGGTATATACTTCAAAATGTCGGTCACAATGCATTGGTTTCATACTTTTCACGGAATTTTGTGTTGTAAAGGTAGTAAAATTAATTTGGAATCTTCTGCTCTATCTTCTAACTTTGTTCCCCCGTATAAGCATCGTATATTTTCTGAATATGGCAACTAAGTATATTTTCGTTACGGGAGGAGTGACTTCTTCACTCGGTAAAGGTATTATTTCTGCATCCTTGGCTAAGTTATTGCAAGCCAGAAATTTGAGAGTTACAATTCAAAAGTTTGACCCGTACATTAACATCGACCCGGGTACATTGAATCCTTATGAACACGGAGAATGTTATGTAACGGAAGATGGTGCAGAAACCGACTTGGACTTGGGTCACTACGAACGTTTCTTGAATACCCCGACTTCCAAAGCGAACAACGTAACGACTGGTCGTATTTACCGTTCGGTAATTGATCGGGAACGTGAAGGTGCTTATTTGGGAAAAACCGTGCAGATCATTCCTCACATTACGGATGAGATCAAACGTCGTATGATGTTGTTGGGTAAGACCGGCAATTACGATGTCATCATCACGGAATTGGGAGGAACGGTCGGTGATATTGAATCGTTGCCTTACATCGAAGCTGTACGCCAGTTGCAATGGGAGTTGCCGGATGAAGACAGAATGCTTATACACCTGACCTTG
Source organism: Bacteroidales bacterium (assembly GCA_017647795.1). Lineage (GTDB taxonomy): Bacteria > Bacteroidota > Bacteroidia > Bacteroidales > UBA932 > JAGCJX01. The sequence goes on from JAGCJX010000018.1 coordinate 3,105, forward strand.
GTTCCGTATTTGAGTGCGGCTAAGGAGTTGAAGACCAAACCGACCCAGCACTCGGTTCGGATGTTGCAACAATACGGTGTACATCCCGATGTTATCGTTTGCCGTACAGAACACGAAATCCCGGCTGATATGCGTCGTAAAATGGCATTGTTCTGCAACGTGAAGCCGAATGCTGTCATTCAATCCATCGATGCTCGTAGCATCTACGAAGTGCCGTTGAACATGGCCAAAGAACGTTTGGATGAATTTGCGATCGAACACTTGAAACTGGAAGTAGGTGAACCGGATTTGAGCCGATGGACACTCTTCCTGGACCGTTTGTTCCATCCCCAAAGTGAAGTGAACATCGCCTTGGTCGGCAAGTATGTAGAATTGCAAGATGCTTACAAGTCCATTTTGGAATCTTTCATTCACGCGGGTGCTGCGAACCACTGCAAGGTACGTGTGACTTCCATCCATAGTGAATACTTGGATGAAACCAATGTACAAGAGAAATTGGGCGACATGGATGCGATCTTGGTGGCTCCTGGCTTCGGAGAACGTGGTCTGGAAGGAAAGATTGTTGCAGTTCGTTATGCACGTGAAAACAAAATCCCGTTCTTCGGTATCTGTTTGGGTATGCAAATGGCCGTGTTGGAATATGCTCGTAACGTGATGGGCTTGACCGAAGCGGCTTCTACCGAAGTACGTCCGAATACCCCTGTTCCGATCATCAACTTGATGGAAGATCAAAAGACGACGACCATCAAGGGGGGTACCATGCGTTTGGGTGCCTACGATTGTGCCCTTCAAGAAGGTTCATTGGCTTTCCGTATTTACGGTAAGACCCTGATTTCCGAACGTCACCGCCACCGTTACGAAGTAAACAGCGAGTATGCAGATCAACTCAATGCAGCGGGTATGGTTACCAGTGGTAGAAACCCCGATACCGGTTTGGTGGAAATCGTGGAAATTCCCGAACATCCTTTCTTTATCGCGGCCCAATTCCACCCGGAATTGAAGAGTACGCCTGAGAATCCTCAGCCGATTTTTGTGGCGTTCGTGAAAGCTGCGATGGATTATAAAGCACGAAAATAGATGAAATTCCGATACTGGATCGTCATCCTCCTTTTGTTGGGATGTGCCTGTCTGTTGTGGGCAGGGGCAGCGCCTCGAAAGGAGGATGTACGTCATTTCAAAGCCGTGGTGGAACAGACGTATCACCACGATCCTTCTGCCTATACCCAGGGTCTTTTCTTTGTTGGAGATGTGCTTTATGAATCTGTGGGCCAATACGGCTCATCAGCGATGCGGAAGGTGGATCTGGCTTCCGGTCGTGTGCTTCAGAATGCACCCATGGAGCCTTATTTCTTTGGGGAAGGCGCTTGTCTGTACCGAGGTCGTATCTATCAGCTGACCTGGAGGGAAAATACCTGTTTTGTATACAATCCGCTGACCCTGCAGGTGTTGGGACAGTTGTTCCTGCCGACCGAAGGTTGGGGCATTGCTACCAATGGTGAAGACATGATTGTTAGTGACGGTTCTTCGACCTTGTATTTTTTGGATCCGGAGACATTTCAGGAGCGTCGTCGGGTGACGGTGACCAATGCCGGACGAGAGTTGCCTTATTTGAACGAACTGGAGTATATTCAGGGAAAGATTTGGGCGAATGTTTATGGTACAGAACACTTGGTCATCATTGATCCGTCGGATGGTCGGGTGACAGCAACGGTTGACTGCCGGAATTTGCTGCCGGCCCGTTATGCGCAGGGAGTGGATGTTCTGAATGGCATCGCATACCATCCTCAGCAGGATGCGATTTACATTACCGGTAAGTTGTGGCCGCAGTTGTATCGCATATCTTTGCAGGAAAAAACTCGCTAGTTTTAACGAGTTTGTTTATCTTTGTCCGATAAATTTAATTCTCAAAATATTATGATTCTGATCGCTGACAGCGGTGCAACCAAAGTGGATTGGCGCTGCATTCGTCCTGATGGTTCTATGGTTGAGATTCAAACCGAAGGAATCAATGCCGTTTTTATGACCTCTGAACAAATTGTGGATTTGTTGCGTACCCAATTGTTGCCGCAGCTGGGCCCTGATGTGAAGGAAGTGTATTTTTATGCTGCCGGCGTTGTATCGGCAGAGCTCTCCAAAAATTTGGCAGAATGCTTTGATGCAGTTTTCCCGGGTTGCTCTTGTGTTGCAGAATCGGATATTTTGGCAGCGGCACGTGCTTTGTGCGGAAACAAACCGGGCATCGCCTGCATTTTGGGAACCGGAGCCAATACTTGTTTCTACGATGGCGAGAAGGTTACCAAGAACGTAAGAGCCGGTGGTTTTATTTTGGGTGACGACGGTAGTGGTGCGGTCATCGGTAAACATTTTATTTCGGATTTTGTCAAAGGACTTTTGCCGAAAGAAATTGAAGATGAGTTTGTAAAACGTTATGGTTACGAATACAAGGACATCGTTCAAAAAGTCTATCGGGAAGCATTGCCGAGCCGATTCCTGGCTTCGTTCTCACCGTTCATCAACGAGTTCCGCAGCCATCCCCACATCGCTAAACTTTTGAGACGTTGTTTTGACGATTTCTTTGAACGCAACATCGCTCAGTACGATTATGCCAACAACTCGGTGAACCTGGTGGGATCTGTTGCTCACTACTACCGGGACATCTTGGAAGAGTCTGCAGCCGCACACGGTATGAAGATTGGTCGCATTATGAAGAGCCCGATTGCCGGTTTGGTTGAATACCATCGATAAAACATAAACCTTACACATAAACCTTACTTTACCTTACCATGAAAGTTACAGAACAAGCTTCTCGTTACGAGAACTTAGATCAGATGTCCACCCGGGAATTGCTTGAAAATATGAACAAAGAAGACCGGTTGGTTCCCATTACGGTAGAACAATGCATTCCTCAAATTGAAAAATTGGTCGAAGGAATTGTAGAACGTGTGAAGAAAGGCGGCCGTCTTTTCTATTTGGGAGCCGGTACCAGTGGACGTTTGGGTATTTTGGATGCTTCTGAAATTCCTCCTACATACGGTGCTCCGTACGACTTGGTGATTGGTTTGATTGCAGGGGGTGATACTGCAATCCGCAAAGCAGTTGAAGCTGCTGAAGATGACTGGGACGGCGGTTGGAGAGATATGCAACCCTTCAATGTGGGAGAAAATGATGTGGTTGTGGGTATTGCTGCTTCAGGTACTACTCCGTACGTGATTGGAGCATTGAAAGAAGCGCGTCAACGGGGTATTTTGACCGCTTGCATTACTTGTAATCCGGCAGCTCCCGCTGCGGCTGAAGCTGAAATTCCGATCGTAGCCGTTGTAGGTCCTGAATTTGTAACCGGAAGTACCCGTATGAAAGCCGGTACCGCTCAAAAATTGATCTTGAACATGATTTCTACTTCTACCATGATCCGTTTGGGTCACGTAAAGGGAAACAAGATGGTGGACATGCAATTGACCAATGCCAAATTGGTGGATCGTGGAACCAAGATGATCATGGATGAGACCGGTATCACCGATTACGAATATGCTAAATTCTTGTTGTTGAAACACGGTTCAGTGCGCCACGCTGTGGATGCATACAAGAGCCAACAATAAACGTATTTGAATGATGCGTGTTGAACCCAATGCTCCATCTCAGCTCTTGCAAGCTGCGGTGGAGCAATTTGCGTCCTTGCCCGGGGTGGGCAAAAAGACAGCCTTGCGCTATGCGCTGCATTTGTTGAAGCAGCCGCAGGAGCGGGTCTCTCTCTTTGTGTCCTCGTTGGACAAGTTTCGCAAAGAAGTACGTCATTGTCAGGTTTGTTCGATGATCACGGACGATGAGGTATGTCCGATTTGTCGGGACAAGCAACGCGATCATTCTGTCATTTGTGTGGTTGAGAGCATTCGTGATGTGTTGAGCATCGAAGCGACCGGTGACTATCGGGGTGTTTACCACGTTTTGGGCGGGGTGATTTCTCCGATGGACGGTATTGGCCCTTCCGACTTGACCTTGAACCAACTGGTGGAGCGGGTCAAATCGGGCTCTGTGCAGGAGGTGATCCTGGCGTTGAGTACCGATATGGAAGGCGAGACCACCTCCTTTTATTTGTACAAACTGTTGGCCGGTCATGCCGTGACAGTTTCGGCCATTGCACGAGGCGTGGGTTTTGGTGACGATCTGGAGTATGCCGATCAGTTGACCTTGAGTAAATCCATTGCCAACCGACAATTATTTACACCCAATATTTGATTATGCAACATTCATTTCCTTTGTCTTGGCTGTTGACAGCCTTTACTGCGTACACAATTTTGTTGTTCGTGGTGTCGTGGTTGAGTTCCCGCAAGTCGGGAAGCAATTCTTATTTCTCCGGAGATAAGAAAGCACCTTGGTACGTTGTCGCTTATGGTATGGTGGGAACCTCCATTTCCGGGGTTACGTTTATCTCCGTACCGGGTAACGTTTTGAACCAGAACTTCTACTACATGCCCCTGGTTTTGGGTTTTGTAGTTGGGTATATTGTGATCGCACAAGTGCTTCTTCCTTTGTATTACCGGATGAACCTGACCTCCATTTACACGTACTTGGAGAAACGCTTTGGGTTCCTAACCTACCGGACGGGTGCAGCCGTGTTCATGGTGTCTCGGATCTTGGGTGCTGCAGTGCGTATCTTTGTGGTTGTCTTGGTGTTGCATACTTTCTTGCCCGAAGGGACTGTTCCCTTTTGGGTTGTAGCCTTGATTTTCATGTTGCTGATCTTCCTGTATACCTTCAAAGGCGGTGTCAAGACCATTATCTGGACGGACGTACTGCAAACGACCTTCATGTTGTTGGCGGTCGGTTTGACCATCTTTGCAATCTGCCGGGAAATGGACTGGAGCTTCGGTTCGATGTTTGCCGCCATTACGGGAGCGGAAAATCCGAACATTGCGGGCACCGGTTTCAGCAACTGGTTAGATATGACTTGGAGCAGTGGTACGAACTCTGTGAAACAGTTCATCGCTGGTATTTTTATGACCATTGTGATGACCGGTTTGGATCAGGAGATGATGCAGAAAAACTTGGCGTGCAAGAACATCAAGGATGCACAAAAGAATATCTACACCACCAGCATCACCATCGTATTTGTGAACTATTTCTTCCTTTTGTTGGGTGCCGTTTTGGCGGTCTTTGTAAGCAGCAAGTTGGGTGGTATGAGCGGTATTGGTCTGGCCGATGCGGCTGGCGTCTTTACCAAAGCGCAAACTGATAAATTGTTCCCGGTAGTGGCCAGTCAGTACTTGGGCTTGGGTGTGGGTTTGTTCTTTATCATTGGCTTGATTTCGGCATCGTACCCGAGTGCCGGTGGCGCTTTGACTTCGTTGACAACATCCTTCTGCATCGACTTTATGGGCTTTAACAGCCGCAATGATTTGACCGATGACCGCAAGGTGAAGATCCGCAAATGGGCGCATGCCGGTTTTGCCTTCCTTTTCTTTGCCGCCATTGTAGTGTTGTATTGGATCAACAACGATACGGTGATTGACTTGGTGTACAAGTTGGCTTCTTATACTTACGGTCCGTTGTTGGGCTTCTTCTTCTTTGGTATTTTGACCAAACGTCAGGTGCGCGACAACCTCATGCCTTATGTAGCGGTTGCGGCTCCGGTTTTGTGCTACTTGCTGGACTGGGCCGGACGTGAGTTCCTGGGCTTTGGTTTCGGATTCACCATTTTGCTGGTGAACGGTTTGTTGAGTTTCTTGGGTATGCTGATTTTTAGCCGCCCTGCTAATAAATAAGCTGCATGACCTGGGTCGAATTGGTATTGTTGGCCATCAGCCTGTCGTTTGATACGTTTGCCGTATCGGTTTCCGGTGGTATCTGTTTGCCGAATTGCTGCACGCGTTGGAAACGTGTGGAGATTTGGATGTCGTTCGCGATTTTTCAGACCTTGTTTGCTTTGATTGGCTTGATGCTCGGGGAAAGTGTCATCGGCATCATTGGCAGTTTTGACCATTGGATTGCATTCGGCCTGCTCGTCTATCTGGGAGGGAAAATGATCAAAGATGCATTTTCCTCCCAAGAAGAGGGCGAAGGGGAGTGTCTGGATCTGATGCGCCGTAAGACGATGGTGACCATGTCGGTTGCAACGAGCATCGATGCCTTGGCTGTGGGCATTTCTTTGGCCATGGTCGAGTTGGCTGTCGTAAAGATTGTGGGTGGTTTGGGCCTGATTTTTCTGATTACGGCTTTGGCTTCTATCATAGGTCTGCGTTTTGGCCGATTCATTGGTAATCGGGTGGGGGGCAAGGTGGCCGCCTTGGGTGGACTCATTCTGATCAGCATTGGTATCAAGGTCTTGGTTGAGCATTTGCTTGCTTAATCCTTGGCCTGAAAATTGGTGTACAAAAAATAATTTTATAACTTTGCCCCGATAAACTGGAGATTTTAGATTCGATATGGACGATTATGTCAGTTGGTGCAGTAGCAATATCACGGATGAAAGCCTGGGCTTTTTTCTCCGAATCTTTTGGTAAAAAGGATTTCGGATTTTTGTGTTGTGCCTATTTCTTGATTTCGGGTCTTCTCCTTTCTTTGATCAAATCCAGAGTCCGACGTTAGTTTTCCAACGATTCCTGTGCTAGAGACAGGAAGAACTTACGGAATATTAACCCCTAGACTCAGGATTTTATGATTCAAATTTTCTTCAAACACAAAGGACAAATCGTAACCGCTTCGACCACAGACTTGTTGGACGAACTCGGTTTTGACGACGTAGTATGGATGGATTTGTTCAGCCCGACCGGTGAGGAAAAACGTGCGGTGGAGGCCTTCTTGAATACCACGTTGCAAAGCCGTGCACAAGCGGAGGAGATTGAAAGTTCATCCCGCTATTCAGAAACGGAGACGACAATCTTTGCCAATACGAACTTCTTGATGCCCGGCCCGGACAGTTATTCCATGGAGGCTGTGTCGTTTATTTTGTGTGAGGGGATCATCGTGACCATCCGTCACGTCCAACTTCGCAGTTTCTCGGATATCCAACGCAAGATCCAGATCAACTACAAGTTGTATCCGACCGGCTACCACATTTTTGTAGGTATTTTGGAAAACCGGATTGACTTGGATGCGGACATGATCGAGTTGATGGCGAAGGAAATTGCACGTTACAGCAAGAAGGTGAGTGCCGGTGAGGATGTGAACGAAGACCTCCTCTTGGACATCAACCAGTTGCAAGAAAACACCATGTTGGTACGCGAGAACGTGGTGGACAAACAACGGATGATTTCCGCCATCCTCAAGAGTGATAAGTTTCCCCGCGACGTGTATGCGAAATTGAATGTGATCATCAAGGACGTTGCCTCTCTGATCAACCACACCAACTTCAGTTTTGAACGTCTGGAGTATTTGCAAAATACCGTACTCGGTTTGATCAACTTGGATCAGAACAAGATCATGAAGGTCTTTACCTTGGTTTCCTTGCTGTTGATGCCTCCGACACTGCTTGCCAGTTTGTACGGAATGAACATCAATCTGCCCCTCATTGGCGGCCGTTGGGATTTCTTGCTCATCGTGTCGTTGATGGCTTGCCTCATTGGGGTGATTCTCTTTGTGTTCCGACGCAAGAAAATGCTCTAATTTTTTTGCAAATCACCAAAATAGTTGTACTTTTGCGCCTCCTCAAAATGAGGATTATAAATAATGTCTAACCCCTTGTTGTTTAATTAATTTAGAAATGACAAACGAAAACAAAATCCAAGAAGAGCAATTGATCCTTACTCCTCAACGTAAGAGCAATGCTTCCATTCCGGTTGACAAATTTGACTGGGATGCTTTTGAAAACGATGCTCCCTACAACATGGACAAAACCACTGTTGAAGAAAGCTACAACCAAACTTTGTCCAAAGTGATCGAAAACGAAGTTGTAGAAGGTGTTGTAATGGGCATGAACAAACGCGAAGTACTCGTTAACATCGGTTACAAGAGCGAAGGTATCATCAACATCAACGAATTCCGTTACAATCCGGACTTGAAAGTAGGTGATAAAGTAGAAGTTTACGTAGAAAATGCAGAAGACAAAAAAGGTCAACTCATTCTCTCGCACAAGAAAGCACGTTCACTCCGCTCATGGGATAAAGTGAACGAAGCGTTCGAAAAAGACGATGTAATCAAAGGTTACGTTAAATGCCGTACGAAAGGCGGTATGATCGTTGACGTATTTGGAATCGAAGCCTTCTTGCCCGGTTCACAAATCGACGTACGTCCGATCAAAGATTACGATGTATTCGTTAACAAGACTATGGACTTCAAGATCGTTAAGATCAACAACGAATTCCGCAACGTGGTAGTATCTCATAAAGTCTTGATCGAAGCTGAAATCGAAGCTCAAAAAGCTGACATCATCGCTAAACTTGAAAAAGGTCAAGTATTGGAAGGTGTTGTTAAGAACATCACTCCTTACGGTGTATTCGTAGACTTGGGCGGTGTTGACGGATTGATCCACATCACTGACTTGTCTTGGGGCCGCATCAGCAACCCTGAAGAAGTGGTTAAAATGGAAGAAAAAATCAAAGTGGTTATTTTGGACTTTGATGAATCAACCAAACGTATCGCTCTCGGTTTGAAACAACTCAGCGCTCATCCTTGGGAAACTTTGGACGCTAACTTGAATGTAGGTGACCGCGTTAAAGGTCGTGTAGTAGTAATCGCTGACTACGGTGCATTCATCGAAGTACAACCCGGTGTTGAAGGTTTGATCCACGTTTCTGAAATGTCTTGGTCATTGCACTTGCGCAGCGCACAAGACTTCTTGAAAGTTGGTGACGAAGTAGAAGCTGTGATCTTGACCCTCGACCGCGAAGAAAAGAAAATGTCTCTCGGTATCAAACAACTCAAAGCTGATCCGTGGGCTGCTATCACTGAAAAATACCCCATCAACTCTAAACACACTGCCATCGTACGTAACTTCACCAACTTCGGTGTATTCGTAGAATTGGAAGAAGGTGTTGACGGTTTGGTACACATCAGCGACTTGTCTTGGACCAAGAAAATCAAACACCCCTCTGAATTCACTGCAATCGGTGAAAAATTGGAAGTGGTTGTTTTGGAAGTGGATCAAGAAAACCGCCGTTTGAGCCTCGGTCACAAACAATTGGAAGAAAATCCTTGGGACGTTTACGAAACTACCTACACCTTGGGTTCTGTTCACAACGGTGTTATCAACAATTTCGTTGACAAAGGTGCAACCGTAACTTTGCAAGAAGGTGTTGAAGGTTTCGTTTCTTTGAAAAACTTGGCTAAACAAGTCGGTACTTCTGCTAACGTAGGTGAAACTTTGGCTTTCAAAGTGATTGAATTCAACAAATCAAACAAGAAAATCAGCCTTTCACACGTACGTACTTGGGAAGAACCCGCTCCCCGCGAAACCAAAGAACGTAACTCAGAAGCAGATGCTACTCAAAAAGCAGTGAAGAAACTCAAAGCTAACTTGGAAAAAACCACTTTGGGTGACATCTCTGAATTGGCAGCATTGAAAGCTGAATTGGAAAACGCTCAAAATAAATAATGGAATTTTCCTATACACCGTTAGGAACAGCATCCGCTACTCCTTCTGTGTATCGATACCCAAGCGCTCACGTATTGAACATACGTGGGCGTTTGTTCCTTATCGACTGCGGAGAAGCTTGTCAGATTCGTTTGCGGCGGATGGGTGTTTCTTTTTTGAAGATTGATCACATCTTCATTTCCCACATGCATGGCGACCATGTCTTCGGCCTCTTTGGGCTGTTGTCTTCCATGGCCATGGTGGGACGAACTTCTTTGCTGAACCTCTACGCGCCTGCAGCGATGCGGCGCACCTTGGATTTCTTTCTGACCGAGTTTGGTGAGGGAGTCAAGTTCGAAATCGCTTTCCACTCGTTGGAAGCTGTGACCGAACCGACCGTAATCGCTCCGCTGCGAAATTTGGACATCTTGGCCTTTCCCTTGCGCCATAGGATGCCGACGTATGGATTCTTGTTCCAAGAGCACGAGCCGGAGCCGAATTTGCACAAAGAGCTGGTGCAGCAGTACGACCTAGGTATTTATGAGATGGCTTGTCTGAAACGGGGACAAGACGTGGTGCGGGAGGATGGAACCTGCTTGCGGTCTGAAGATTTTACCTACAAGCCGTGGGAACCCCGTTCCTTTGCCTATTGCAGTGATACGGCTCCCTTTCCGAATTTGCCGGGCTGGGTGAAGGGCGTTGATCTCTTGTACCACGAATCAACCTTTGCCGAGGCATTGCAAGAGAATGCGGCGACGACCTTGCATTCTACGGCACGTCAAGCGGCTACTTGTGCTCTCGAGGCAGGGGTCGGACGGTTGTTGATCGGGCATTTCTCAGCCCGATATCCGGATTTGTCTGTCCTCCTGGAGGAGGCTCGTTCGGTGTTCCCGAACACAGACATTGCCAAAGAGTTGACTACATTTGAAATTCCCTTGAAGAAACATTGTTAACACCATGCGTCTGTTCCGTTCCTTCCGTTTGCTGGTCCTGTTGCTCGCTTTGTGTGTTTCATCCCGCCTTTGGGCGCAGTCGATGAATCCCAATACGGCCGCCCAGAAATTTGGACAACTCATTTACCTGTTGCAGGAGTATTATTTGGATACCGTCTCAACCGAGGCCTTGGTGGATGAGGCCATGGTGGATGTCTTGAAGCAGCTGGATCCTCATTCTACCTACATATCGTCTGATGATGTTCGGTCCATGAACGAGCCTTTGGAAGGAGAGTTCGAAGGCATTGGTATTGAGTATGCTTTGATTGCCGATACCTTGGTGGTTCAAGCAACGGTCGCAGGCGGGCCGGCGGAGAAGGTCGGTTTGCTACCGGGGGATAAGATTCTGGCCGTTGAGGGAACTCCCATTTCTGGACCCGAACTGACCATCGAACGGGTTCACGGGTATTTGAGGGGACCCAAAGGCAGTCGTGTGCGTTTGCAGGTCTTGCGTCGCGGACAACGGGATTTGTTGGATTTTACCCTCAAACGGGATAAGATTCCTTTGCACAGTCTGGATGCGGTGTATTGGGCGGCTGACAGCATTCTGTATGTCAAGTTGAGTCGCTTTGCACAGCAGACCGGTGATGAGTTGAAGGCTGCATTGGAAAAACACTTGCCGGCGCGTGGTCTGATCCTGGATTTGCGGAGCAACTCCGGTGGTTACCTCCATGCAGCATTGGAGGTGGCCAATCAATTTCTGTCCTTTGGAGATCTCATTGTCTCCGCAGAGGGACGCGCCATCCCGCCGATGCACGAGTATGCAGACGGTCAGGGCTTGTACCAGCAGGGTCCTTTGGTCGTTTTGGTCGATGAGTATTCGGCCTCGTCCAGTGAGATCGTTGCTGGGGCCATTCAGGACTGGGACCGGGGGCAGATCATCGGTCGCAGGACCTTTGGGAAAGGGCTGGTGCAGCGTGGGTTCCCGTTGACAGACGGATCACAGGTACGCATTACCATTGCCCAATACCATACACCCAGTGGTCGGGTGGTGCAGCGCCCTTATACTACCGTGCAGGGCCGGGATTATGCCCACGATTCCTTGGCGTACCAAACCTTGCGTCTGGGACGGACTGTATACGGCGGAGGAGGTATTACTCCGGATGTGGAAATTGACCGTGATACCACCTTTTATTCGGAATTTTATGCGACCCTTTTGCAAAGTGGGGCGTTGATGGAATTTGTGCAGTCAGAAGGCAACCGTCAGCGGACAGCGCTCGAGCAACTCTATCCGACAGAGGCCGATTACCTCACAGGATTTGATGCTACGACGTGGATGGAATCCTTACTTTCGTTTGCTGCTGGACGGGGCATTGAAGTCCCTTCGGCAGACCAATGGGAATGTTCTCGCGCAACCCTACAAACCTTGATCAAGGCATTGTTGGGACGGACATTGTTTGAGGGATCGACTTACTTTAAGGTCTTGAATGGGGCCTCCGATCCAGCCTATGAAGCCGCGCTCCATTATTTTGATTCACGGGCTTTCAAGGCCTTCTGATAGGCTCTTCCGTTTTTAAGATGTTCTTGGTACGATGCAGTAAACTTGTGCGTACCATCAAAATTTGAATTCGCGCAGAAATACAGGTATTGGCTCGAATCCCGGTTCAGGACTGCATCAATGGCGGCCAGGGTCGGAATGGTGATGGGACCCGGAGGCAATCCTGCATATTTGTAGGTGTTGTAAGGAGAATCGTACTTCAAGTGACGGTTCAATACGCGTCGGATACCCGGTTCTACGTCTTTGAGAGCATAAATAACGGTCGGACAGGCTTGTAACTTCATTCCCTTTTTGAGACGGTTCAGGTACACAGCAGCCATCGCCGGTTGTTCGGGTACGTGGTTGGTTTCCTGTACGATGATGGAGGCCAATGTGATGACCTGCGTTTGGCTTAGCCCCAATTTCTTGGCTTTGGCTTGTCGTTCTTCGTTCCAGAAGGCATCGTATTCGCGTTTGAATCGTTGTACCACGTCTTTGGGCGAAGTTGTCCAATACATTTCGTAGGTGTTCGGTAAGAAGAGGGAAATCATGGTCTCCGGTTTCATTCCCAATTCTTTTTGGAGGTTGGCATCACTCAGGACAGCCATGAACGCGGCGGAATCGGCAGCAAAGTTGTTGCCGAAGTAAGCAGCCAAGCGATCCAAGGTCTTGATATAACCTTTGAACGTAATCCGTTGGGGAGTTTGCCAGCCGTTGGCGAAGGTTCGGATGATCTCCTGGTTGCTCATCTCCGGAGTGATCTTGTAACGGCCGACCTTGATGTATTGTTCCAGTCCGCGTTGGTTGGCAGCGCGAACAAAGCGATTCGGATGAAGAAAGATTTCGGCCTTTTCCAGCGAATCCAGCAAAGCTGCGTAATCTTGGTTCGGATAAATGTAGAAGATACTTTCCTGACGGACATCCGGTTTGATAAATTTGAGGTAGTAGTCGGTGGCGATGTAGGCGCCGATGCCGACCCCGAGCAACAGGATGCTCAGTAGGGTTCTGCGTATCGTTTTTTTCATGGTGTTATTCTACTTTGGTGCGTCGTAAGAAGATGCGGTCACCTTCGTGGGCTTTTCCATCGGGTTTAACGTCGTTGTACTTACACAAGGAAGAGAGTCGGATGGCATACTTCTGTGATAGGTCGTAGTAGGTTTCTCCTTCCTCTGCGATGTGCAGTTCCAAACCTTTTTTTGCTTTCTTCTTTTTGGACTCCAGGTAAACGACGGTTCCGGGTGCGATGGGTTGGTCTTCTTTCAGGTCGTTGAACCGGAGGATCTCGCGGGTGAAGAGTTGGTATTCTTCTGCGATGGAGCTGTAGGTGTCTCCCTCATTGGCCAGCAGGAAGGCTACGTCGTTCTTGATGTACAAGGTCCGTCCTTGCGAGTGTTTGTAGAGGGTAGAGCGTTCCATCGGATCGAGGGCTTCGAACCGTTTGAGTTCGGCTGGACTGGGCGGGAAGTATCGTTCTTTGCTGGAACTCTTTTTACTCTTGGCGACCCCTTCTTCGTCGTACAAGTAGAGTTGGCTGCCCTCGATGATTTTGATCAGCAGTTCTCCGTATTTCGGGTCGGTGGCGTAGCCGGCTTTCTTGAGACCGTGGGCCCATCCTCTGTAGTCGGTGATCTCCAAGTCAAAAAGGAAGGAGTAGCGTTCGCGGAACCGGATGAAGTCCGCGTGGTCGTTGAAGGACTCTTCGGCATTCTTGTATTTTCGGAAGCATTCGTTCTTGGCATCGTCATCCCGACGGACACTTTCCCCATTCCATCCGTGGCATTTGATTCCGAAGTGGTTGTTGGCATTAGAGGCCAGGAAGGAGTTTCCGTCTCCGGATTCCAGACATCCTTGGGCCAAGGTGATACTGGCAGGAATCCCGTGGGTCTTCATTTGTTTGATGGCAATGTCTTTGTACATTTCTACATATTCGCGGCGACTGATTCTTTTTTCAGCCATCACGGTGGTTGCGACGATGCCTCCCAGCAGCAGGAGACAGCAGGTCAAAAGGAAGGGGGTACGGTGTCTCATAAGTCGTTACAAAGATAGTAGGAAACCACGAATGAAGAAAAAATTCTATATTTGCGATTATGAAGAAAATGACTTGTGTCATACCCTACGAGGAGTATGAATCATTTGACGAGTTGAGTGCTCAGGACCGGCAGTTGATGGAGGAAGCGATTGCTGCCACCGAAACTTCCTATGCCCCGTATTCGAATTTTAACGTAGGAGCAGCTTTGCGTTTGCGTAGCGGTCGGATTGTGCGTGGTTCCAACCAAGAAAATGCGGCCTATCCTTCCGGTTTGTGTGCAGAACGGACCGCCCTCTTTTATGCCCATTCGGCCTGGCCCCAAGATCCGGTAGAGGCCTTGGCGGTGGTCGCTTCGGTCGATGGAACCGTTACCCCGACGTTTACCTATCCTTGTGGGGCCTGTCGTCAGGTGTTGGTGGAAACCGAGCAACGTGCACAAGCCCCCCTTCGGATTCTGGTAGGAAGTGCACAGAAGGTTTTGGTATTTGAAGGCATCTCTTCACTCCTGCCTTTCGTTTTTGACAATTTGCCGGAAAAACATTAGTTAGAATAAAAAAAAGTATTACCTTTGCGTCTGGGTAAGTCATACACGACCAGCTCCTACTTAACTCCCCCAGGACCGGAAGGTAGCAAGGGTACAGTGGTTGTAGCGGTGCGATGTATTCAGCTTACCCTTTTTTATTTATGGAATCCAAGAAACAGATCAAAGTTGCAGTGGGGCTTTCCGGTGGCGTAGATTCCAGCGTAGCCGCACTTTTGTTGAAACAACAAGGTTACGATGTCTTTGCCTTGTTTATGCAGAATTGGCACGACACAACCGGCACCTTGCACGGGGATTGTGAGTGGGAAGAGGATTTGAGTGTAGCCCGGATGGTCGCCCGTAAATTGGACATCCCGTTTCATTTTGTAGACTTGTCTGATACCTACCGCCAACGCGTGGTGGACTATATGTTCTCGGAGTACGAAAAAGGTCGTACCCCTAATCCCGATGTACTTTGCAACCGGGAAATCAAATTCGATGCCTTCCTGCATCACGCCCTTTCTTTGGGTGCTGACTACGTGGCTACCGGCCATTACTGCCAGAAGGAAACCATCGAGGGACCGGATGGCAAGCAGCTGCACCGCTTGATTGCTGGGGCCGATGGAAACAAAGACCAAAGTTATTTCTTGTGTCAACTCTCTCAAGAACAATTGGAAAAAGCCATGTTCCCCATTGGAGCATTGGAGAAACCGAAGGTGCGTGAATTGGCTCGTGAGGCTGATTTGCCGAGTGCAGAGAAAAAAGATTCACAAGGTATTTGCTTTGTCGGTAAAGTGGATTTGCCGGTTTTCTTACAACAGAAGTTGGCTCCGAAGGAGGGAAAGGTTGTCGAGATTTTCCGTGACTTTTATGAGCAACATGCGGCACAGCCGGCTGAGACACTGGCAGAAATGGCGGAACCCCGCACCTATGCCTTCAAAGATGGAAAGGTCATTGGAAAACACGTCGGTGCACAATATTATACCATTGGTCAGCGCAAAGGTCTCAACATTGGCGGACACCAACAACCGATTTTCATCATCCACATTGATATTGAGAAGAATCTGATTTTTGTGGGAGAAGGCCAGGATCACCCCGGTCTCTATCGTCCGGCATTGGCCATCCTCCCGGATGAAATCCATTGGGTACGTCCGGACCAGGAAATGCAAATTGGAGAGGAACGGGAGTACCTGATTCGCATCCGTTACCGCCAACCTTTGCAAAAAGGCCGTCTCATCCGTCGCGAAGAGGGAATGTACATTGTCTTTGACGAAGCACAACGGGGAATTACTCCGGGGCAGTTTGCTGCCTGGTATGCCGAAGATGGAGAATTGGTCGGCAGCGGTGTGATCAATCGCTAAGCCGTTTATTGCAGGGAAATGTAGTAATGGAAATCTGCCTCCGGCAACAGTCCAGGATGCAGGATTCGGATCAAATCTTCGAGGATTTTTTCAGGCTCCGTCACTCCCTTTTCCCAGAAATCGTTACCACCACCCGTTGTTTGACGACGGGTGTTGTTGTATACTTTCCCCGCTTGGAGACAAGGGATCTGTGCATAGAGCCGGTGCATTTGCCGGATGCTGGCGAGGGTGTTGGCGGTACCGGGATGGAGCCACAAGTCCGCTTGCATGGCCAGGAGCAGCACTTCCTCAAAGCTATAGGGATGGGAGTCCGTTGCCTGCGGTTTGGCCCCCAAGATTTCTGCACCTGCATCTTGTAGCAGGCGGCTGAAGTTGTTGTGGCTGCCCGGAATGTACCAGGTTTCTTTGTAGGGGAGGTTGATCAAGATCTTTTTTGGGGTGGATACTTGTCCCGCAACCTGGGCCTTCAGCTCGTTGTATGCCTGGCTACGGGCTTGAAAGATGGAGTCGGCGCGATGTTCCTTGCCCACCAGGGCTCCGAAGAGTCGGAGGTATTCCAATTTGCCCAGAGGATGTTCCTCCAAAAAGTCGGGGATGACAAAAACCGGCAATCCTAATTTTTCCAGGCGATCCAGGGCACTGTTGTCTTGTCCACTGACCCGATAGGCAAGAATCAGGTCCGGTTTCAACAAGAGGATTTGTTCGTAGTTGAGGCTTTGGTCGTATCCTACGTCTACAACCTTGCCCATTTCTACCGCCTGTAGAATCGTGGGATTAGAAATGTAGCGGTAGCCAGAGATACCGACGACGGTGTTGTTGGCGTCCAGGGCGTCCAAAAAGGCCAGGTGGGATCCGGACATGCAGACAATTCGCTCAAACGGGGTGTTTCGCTTCCATTCCAATACGGATGGTTTGCCTTGAGATCCCTGGCAGGTTAACCGATAGGTCGAGTCTGTCTGTTGTAGGGAGAACAATTGCGCATACTCGTTCGTCGCGGTCTCGTTTGGGCCTGTGGGTTTGGGTTGGCAGCTGATCAGCAGGAATAGAAAAAAAATAGCCCCTAAAAATTTAGAGGCCATAGAGCCACTCACGGGACTCGAACCCGCGACCTGCTCATTACGAATGAGCTGCTCTACCAGCTGAGCTAAAGTGGCTTTCATTTCGGGCTGCAAATATAGAAAAATTTATTTTCTTTGTAGTATGAATTCAGCAAATATTGTCATAATAGGAGGCGGAGCCGCCGGCCTGATGGCGGCAGCCCAATTGGGAGGTACGAATGCTCGCATCGTCGTGATGGAGAAGCGTGAACGTTTTGGACGTAAGTTGTTGATTACCGGGAAGGGACGTTGCAATATTACCAATATGCGACCGTGGAATGAGTTCCAGCAACACATCCATCCCGATGCCAATTTCCTAAAGAATGCGTTCTATGCTTTCAGCAACGAACGCTTGGTGGAATTCTTTCAGCAGGCGGGTTTGGCAACGAAGGTAGAACGCGGGGAACGTTTGTTTCCGGAGAGTGATCGTAGCTTGGATGTCCTGGACGCCTTGTTGGACGTCATCGAACAGGGGGGAGTTGAGTTGTTGCCCGAACATGTTGTGCAGACCCTGGTGCGTCGGGAAGCTGATGGCAAGTTTGAACTCTGCGTCGAAACCCCTCAGGGAGAAGTTTTCTGGGAAGCCGATCAGGTGGTGGTGGCGACGGGTGGCTTGTCGTATCCCATGACAGGAAGTACGGGGGATGGCCATCGTTGGGCTGAATCCATGCAACATCCGATGGTGCCTTGTTTCCCGGCGATTACGGCCCTCAAACCCCATGCCTACGATGAGAACCTGCAGGGTATTCTGTTGACCAATGTCCGGATGGATCTGTGGGTTGGAGGCAACCTGGTCCAACAGGAGGAAGGTGAATTTTCGTTTACCGAATTGGGCATGGAAGGTGGTATCGCCTTCCGTAGCAGCCGTCGTGCCGTACGGGCGTTGTTGAACCACGAGAAAGTGCAGGTGGTGGTGGATTTGAAACCCAACCTGACAGAGGATCAGTTGTTTGCGAGAATCCGTCGGGAGAAAGTGGCTCAGCCGAAGATTCAGGTGCGGGAGTTGTTGCGAAAAATGATGCCGAAGCAATTGGTCTATCCCTTCTGGACAGCGCATCCTGGCCTGAAGGAGGAGCAGATCCCGCGAGCTTTGAAAAACTGGAAATTTGTCATTGCCGAATATGGCTCCTATGCAAGAGCCGTGGTTACTGCGGGAGGCGTTTCCTTGAAGGCGGTTTCCCGAAAGACCATGGAGTCCAAGCAAGTGCCGGGTTTGTATTTTGTGGGAGAGGTCTTGGACCTGGACGGAGATACTGGCGGGTACAACTTGCAGATTGCCTTTTCAACTGCCGCAGCGGCAGCCGAGGCACTTCGAAAGAAGATTTCGGCAGGTACTTGTTAACGGATTTCTAGGTCGAACAATACTTCCTCGTTCCAGTGGGCGGTCAATTTGCTTCCCACTTGGACGGGGATTTCTTTTGTCAGGCTGACTAGAATCAAGTCTCCGACGCGTAGGGAGCAGTGGTTGGAAACAAGGGCCATGAGGTCCGGCC
This sequence comes from Bacteroidales bacterium, assembly GCA_017647795.1. Classification (GTDB taxonomy): domain Bacteria; phylum Bacteroidota; class Bacteroidia; order Bacteroidales; family UBA932; genus JAGCJX01. The sequence goes on from JAGCJX010000018.1 coordinate 21,579, forward strand.
ATTGGGCTTGCAGCGGGAGTTCCTGGGTCTCGTAGCAAGGGGTCCCATTGATGAGGAAACGGACGTGGAGCGGGTCTGAAAAATTTTGAATCGGATGGTTTTTCAGGGGGATGAGGGTGGTGAAATCCAGCGAGTTTTCAACAAACTCACAGTAAGCCTGATCTTGGTTGTGAAGGTGGGGATGGATGAGCAATCCAAATCCGAAACTGTCCCAATACCGCTCTGCAAACCGGGGCGCGATGGCCTTGCCCGGTTTGCGTAGGCGGATGGCTATGACGGGCGATACCCGAATCTGATCCACCTCGTCGGGCAGATAGTATGCCCGGAGGTCCCGGATCAATGTTGAATCGGGTCGGTAGTAAAAACTGCTCTTGTTTTCAGGAACGACAATCAGGTTCAAAGCAGAGAAAATTTAATCTCGGTCAATATGTTTTTGGTGTCTTGGGTAAAATCGCCGTCCATGATCCAGTTGTAGTAACTGGGTTCGGCGCGCAAGACGTCTTCCACCTTCTTGCCCCGGTGTTTACCGAAGTTGAACACGATTTCTCCTTTGTCGTTGTAGGCCATTCTGCCCGCATAGTCCACGATCTTGGTGCGGGTTGAGAAGTTGGCCAAGAACTCTATGTCATTTTTCAGGTCATTGGGATACCGATCCAATTGGGCCTTCAAAATTTCATAGGTAGCGACGGTGTCCGCTTCGGCCGAGTGTGCATTTTCCAATTCTTTGTCGCAGTAGAACCGATAGGCAGCACTCAAGGTGCGTTGTTCCATTTTGTGGAAGATGTTTTGGACATCCACCAACTTGCGTTTGCGGAAATCAAAGTCAACGCCAGCCCGGAGAAATTCTTCTGCGAGCAGGGGAATGTCAAATTTGATGGAATTGTATCCCGCAATGTCGCAACCTTTCATCCACTGAGCCAGGCTCTTGGCAATCTGGTTGAAGGTAGGGCAATCTTTTACATCCTCATTGCTGATGCCATGGACGGCTTGTGCTTCGGGCGAAATGGGGATGGTAGGATTGATGCGGCGGGTCTTGATTTCCTGATCGCCGTTCGGCATCACTTTCAAGGCACTGATTTCAACGATACGGTCCTTGCCTACGTTGAGGCCGGTACTCTCAATATCGAAGAAGAGGATCGGATTCTGTAAGTTGAGTTGAGACATAAGCGTTAGGCCAAACGTACAGGCATCAACAAAGAACAAACTTCTTCGCAGGGGTTGTGTTCACCTGCATCCAAAATCAAAGCAGCGCGAGAAGGATCGGCCAATTCCAAGGAAGCTTCCTCGAACGAGAGGTTGCTCAGCACTTCAATCAAGAAAGAAGATTTGAAGCCGATGTCCATCTTGTCGCCATCGTATTGGCAGGGCAGGGCCTCGTGTGCTGCTACCGAGAAACTGGTATCTTGTGCTGAAATAATCAATTGGTTGAATGAGAGACTCAACTTGAGGTAGGATGCTGATTGGTTGGAGCATACCGATACCCGTTTGGCGGCGTTGAGGAACTCGCGACGGTTGATGACGAGCTTGTTGGTGTTGTTCTTGGGGATGACGGTGCGGTATGCCGGGTAATTTCCTTCCACCAGGCGGCAAATCAACAACGAATCTTCAAAAGCGAAGCAGGCATTTTTGTTGTTGAAAATGACAGAAATGTTTCCTTCGTATTTGCCAATCAGGGATTTGAGGATGTTGGCCGGTTTCTTCGGAAGGATGAACGAACATTTTTCGGCTGCTTGAATTTCAGTGCGGGTGTAAGACACCAATTTGTGAGAATCCGAAGCCACCAAGGTAACACCGTCGGTGTTCATGTCAAAGAAGACACCGTTCATAACCGGACGGAGTTCGTCTTCTGCAGCGGCATAGATGGTGGTGGTCAAACCTTGCAACAAGATGTCTGCCGGGTATTCCACGCGGATGGAGGTCGCTTCGTCAATCGCCGGAAGTGCCGGGTATTCTTCTGCCGGGGAGAAGGGAATCTTCGAAGCACCGCTTTGCCATTTGATTTCCAAGATACCGTCGTTGCCAGCGGTAAAGGTCAAGGGCAATTCCGGGAATTCTTTCAAGGAGTCGGTCAGTAACTTTGCCGGAACTGCAATTTGACCCTCTTCTTCCACCAAGTTGATGGTCAGGGCGGTTCTCAAGGTCAAGTCCAAGTCCGTCGCTGTGATTTCCAAACGATTGCCATTCAGGACAAACAGGAAGTTTTCAATGATCGGAATGGAAGGTTTCGCGGGGATGGCGCGAGAAACGGAGAGCAACGCGTGAAGCAATTCCGTGCTGGATACTGTAAATTTCATTTTTATCTCGTTTTTACATTTCTTTCTAAAGGTGCAAATATAATATTTTTGGCATATTATTTGATTTCTTTTTTGTAAAAAATGAACGTAGAAACGAGATAACGTATGAAGAAAAATTTGTTGGCGGGACTGATCCTGGTTGTGATATCAGTCTCGGTTTCGTATTGGTTGGTTTCCAAGCGTATTACAGCGGTTGCAGGTCCGCAGCCCATCCCGGATACGGTCGTGGATCCTGTGCGTCCTGGTGTTTTGAAAGAGGCTGTTGTCCAGGATTTTACCTATGCTGCAGAGTCTTCGGTTGAGGCCGTGGTTTTTGTAAAAGTGTTGAAACGGACACAGGGAGGTTATGCCCCTTCGTTCTTGGATTTGCTTTTGGGATTTTCCAACCAGGCACCCCGGGAAGAAGTTACCAGTGGTTCGGGTGTGGTGATTACCGAAGATGGTTATGTGGTCACCAATTACCACGTCATTGCCGGAGCCACGGAGATTGAAATCAAGATGAACAACCAGAAGGCCTATCCGGCCAAGTTGGTGGGATCGGATCCTGCCACGGACATCGCGTTGTTGAAGGTGGAGGCAACAGGGCTGCCGACCCTGTCCTTCGGGGATTCTGACCAGTTGCGGTTGGGCGAATGGGTGTTGGCCATCGGTTCTCCTTATGGCTTGACTTCCACCATTACGGCCGGCATCGTCAGTGCCAAGGGCCGTTCCATGCCGAAGGATCCCCGGGAATTCAAAATTGAGTCATTCATTCAGACCGATGCGGCGGTCAATCCCGGTAACAGCGGAGGTGCCTTGGTCAATGTTCGAGGAGAACTGGTGGGTATCAATACCGCCATTTTGTCACAAACCGGTTCTTATGCCGGGTATTCGTTTGCCGTTCCGGTGAACATGGTCCGAAAAATTGCGGAAGACCTCATTGATTACGGCCGGGTGCAACGGGCCATCCTCGGGGTTTCTATGGTTGAGGTGAACGATGCCTTGGCCCGGGAGTTGGGCATGGCGCAGCCGAGCGGGGTTCTTTTGGCCCAAATTCAGCCTGGCGGGGCTGCTGACGTTGGAGGTGTGGAGGCGGATGATGTGTTGCTTCGCATCGACGGAGTTGTGGTAAAGACGCCGTCAGAAGTTCAGGAGCGCATCACGCGGTACAGCCCTGGAGATGTGGTGGAATTGAATTTGTTGCGCAAAGGTAAGGAAGTGAACTTGCGTGTACGGCTGATGGGTGAAGAGGGAGTTGCCGCTGCTTCAGAAGTCGTGGAATTGATGGGAGCAGGCTTGCGTGCCATCGGTCCGGACAAGGCGCGTCAGATGCTGATTGATGGGGGAGTGGAAATTGTTTCTTTGGCCCGTGGCAAGATGAAGTCTGCAGGTTTGAGCAAGGGTTTTGTGATTACCCACATCAACAACGAACCGGTTTCCAATCCGCAGGAAGTGGTGGCTCTGGTGAAGCAGGCCAGACGTTCTATTTTGATCGAAGGAATGTACGCAAATGGGGCAGTTGCGTATTACGGAATCGGCTTGTAGCAAGGCAAGTAAATACTTTGAATTAAAATAGGTTATTTGACTTTTTCGTGTTAATTTTGCGCCCCAATTTATACCTATGAGACAACTTAAGATTACAAAATCCATCACCAATCGTGAGAGTGCTTCTTTAGATAAGTACTTGCAAGAGATTGGTAGAGAAGAACTTATTACTGTTGAAGACGAAGTAGAGTTGGCACAGCGCATCCGCAAAGGAGACCAAGAAGCGCTGGAAAAGCTGACCCGTGCAAACCTGCGTTTTGTGGTATCTGTTGCGAAACAATATCAAAACCAAGGTTTGAGCCTTCCGGACTTGATCAACGAAGGAAACTTGGGCTTGATCAAGGCAGCGGAAAAATTTGACGAAACCCGTGGTTTTAAATTCATTTCCTATGCAGTTTGGTGGATTCGTCAATCCATTTTGCAAGCTTTGGCAGAACAATCCCGGATTGTGCGTCTGCCTTTGAACCAAGTGGGTTCTTTGAACAAAATCAACAAGGCTTTGGCTCGTTTTGAGCAAGAAAACGAACGGACTCCTTCTCCGGATGAATTGTCAGAATTGTTGGGCATTCCTCGTGAGAAGATTGCCGATACAATGCGTGTTTCCGGCCGTCACGTTTCTGTGGATGCTCCCTTCGTGGAAGGTGAGGACAACAGTTTGTTGGACGTGCTGCCGAATACAGATTCTCCGAACGCCGACCGTGGTTTGGTGAACGAGTCTCTGAACAAAGAAATTGAACGTGCTTTGTCTACGTTGACCGAACGTGAACGCGACATCGTCAAAGATTTCTTTGGTATCGGTACTCCGGAAATGACCTTGGAAGAAATCGGTGAAAAATTCGGTCTTACCCGCGAACGTGTTCGCCAAATCAAAGAAAAAGCCATCCGTCGATTGAAAAACACCAACCGTAGTAAATTCTTGAAAGATTACTTGGGATAAACCAACGAACACTATGAAATTTAGCAAATTGTCAGCACTCGCTTGTGCTACCCTGATGATGACTGTATCCTGCAATACCCACAAAAACCCCTTGCTTCAAACCTGGGATACCCCCTATGGCATTCCTCCTTTTGAGCAAGTAGCCGATGAGCATTACCTTCCTGCCTTTGAGGAAGCGATGAAACAGCATCGTGCTGAGATCGATGCCATCGTGAACAACCCGGAAGCTCCGACTTTTGAAAATACCTTGGTGGCTTTGGACCGTGCAGGTGCCTTGTTGAACAACATTTCAGCCGTGCTGGGAAGTGCAACGAACGTGCGTTCTTCTGCCGCTTTGATGCAAATCGAAGCAGAACTGTCTCCGAAGATGAGTGCTCACAGCAGCGAGATTTCGTTGAACGACGGATTGTTTGAACGCATCCGTCAAGTGTATGATCGCCGTGCAGAATTCAACTTGAATGACGATCAAAACCGTTTGTTGGAATTGACTTACAATCGCTTTGTCCGTTCCGGTGCCTTGTTGGATGAAGCCAACAAAGCTCGCCTGAAAGAAATCAATGCAGAATTGGCAGCGAACGAACTGGCTTTCGAACAAAATGTTTTGAAGGAAACCGCAGCTTATACTTTGAAAGTGACCGATGCACAAGATCTCGCTGGTTTGGGTGCTGGTGTTTGTGCAGATGCAGCAGCTCGTGCGAAAGCGGACGGTGCAGAAGGTGCGTGGTATTTCGGTTTGGACAATCCGAGCGTAATGCCTTTCTTGCAAACTGCAGACAACCGTGCCTTGCGTCAACAAATCTTTGATGCTTACATTTCCCGTGCAAACAACGGCAACGCGGACGACAACAAAGCCGTGATCGAACGTTTGGTGGAACTCCGCCTCGAAAAAGCCCGTTTGTTGGGTTATGATAACTATGCAGCCTATGCCATCGACGACCGTATGGCAAAAACTCCGGAAGCGGTTTACAATCTGTTGAACCAAATCTGGACCCCGGCCTTGAAATCAGCCAAAGCTGAGTTGAAGGACTTGGAAAAAGTTGCTCGCAAAGCGGGTATGAAGGAAGAACTGACCGGTGCAGACTGGCGTTATTACTTTGAAAAGGCCAAACAATCGAAATTTGACCTTTCGGATGACCAATTGCAACCGTACTTCCAATACGATGCAGTTCGTGAAGGTATTTTCTACGTGTCTAACCAATTGTATGGCATTACTTTCCAACCGTTGAACAACGTTCCGCTCCCGCACCCGGATGCTTTTGCATACGAATGCTTGGATGCTGACGGTTCTGTTTTGGGTCTTTTGTTCATGGATATGTTTGCACGTCCTGCTGAAAAACGCGGTGGTGCTTGGTGTACCGGTTACCGTGACCAATCCTACGACGAAGCAGGCAACCGTGTGATTCCTTTGGTTGCGATTGTGGGAAACTTCACCCGTCCGACCGGCGATACCCCTGCCTTGTTGACTCCGGATGAAGTGGAAACCTTCTTCCACGAATTTGGTCACGCATTGCAAGCCCTCTTCCAAGATGTGCCGTACCAAGCCTTGGGTAGCGTAACCCGCGACTTTGTTGAATTGCCGTCCCAAATTATGGAACACTGGGCATTTGAACCCCAAGTGCTTCGCCAATATGCAAAACACTACCAAACCGGCGAAGTCATCCCGACCGAACTCATTGAAAAATTGGATAAATCCGGCAAATACGGTCAAGGTTTTGCAACCACAGAATTGGTGGGCGCAGCTTTGTTGGACATGGACTACCACGTTTTGACAGAAATGCCTGAAAACTTGGATGTGAATGCTTTTGAAGCCCGTGTGATGGGTGAACGTGGATTGATTTCTCAAATTCCGCCCCGTTACCGCAGTACCTACTTCCGTCACACCTTCGGGGGTGGTTATACTGCTGGATATTACAGCTATATTTGGGCTGAAGTGCTGGATTGCGATGCTTACCAAGCTTTTGTGGAAACCGGCGATATCTTCAACAAAGAATTGGCAACTTCTTTCCGTAAAAACATCCTGGAACGCGTGGGTGCAGAAGATCCGATGACCTTGTACTTGCGTTTCCGTGGTGCAGAACCGGGCATTGATGCGTTGCTGAAAAATCGCGGACTTAACTAGTTAGTAACTGAACCCTATGAAAAATCTGAATCCTGAACTGTTGGTGGCAACGTGTGTCGCAGAAGCGGCAGCTGCCTTGTACGGTGGCACACCGGACAGTTATACCATACAAACCCAAACCACTCGTAAGGAGTTTGAAGGCGATATCACAGCAGTGATGTTCACCTTGTTAAAACAAAGCCGCAAGTCTCCGGAAGCGACGGGACAAGAGGTGGGTGCTTATTTGAAAGAGCACAACGAAGAAGTACAAGACTTCAACGTAGTGAAAGGCTTCTTGAACATTTCCCTCTCTGACGCTTACTGGAACAATATTTTTGCAGCCATTGTGGCGCACCCTGATTTCGGACAAGCACCGGACAGCGGTCGTACCGTGATGATTGAATTCTCCTCTCCGAACACCAACAAACCTTTGCACTTGGGTCACATCCGCAACAACCTCTTGGGTTGGTCCGTTTCCCGCTTGCTGGAAGCTTGTGGACACCGCATTACCCGTGTGAACCTGGTCAATGACCGTGGTATTCACATTTGCAAGTCCATGTTGGCATGGAAACGTTGGGGTAACGGTGAAACTCCGGCTTCTTCCGGTAAAAAAGGCGACCACTTGGTGGGTGACTACTACGTGCTCTTCAACAGCAAGTTGAAGGAAGAAGTGGATGCTCTCGTTGCCAACGGTATGGAAAAAGAAGTGGCTGAAAAACAAGCTCCGCTTTTGAAAGAGGCTCAAGATATGTTGTTCCGTTGGGAAAGTGGTGACGAAGAAACCGTAGCCCTTTGGAAGATGATGAACGGTTGGGTGTACGAAGGTTTTGATGAAACCTACGACCGTCTGGGCATTTCTTTCGAACGTACCTACTACGAGTCTCAAACCTATTTGTTCGGTAAAGAACTCGTGTTGGCAGGTTTGGAAAAAGGCATCTTCGAAAAACAAGAGGATGGTTCTGTGTGGTGCGACTTGACCGCAGACGGTTTGGACCGCAAGTTGTTGCTTCGTGGCGACGGTACTTCGGTTTACATGACCCAAGATTTGGGAACGGCCCGTCAACGTTTTGAAGAATACAGTTTGGATGAACATATTTATGTGGTGGGTAATGAGCAAAATTACCACTTCCAGGTATTGAAGTTGATCTTGAAGAAATTGGGCTTCGACTGGTCGGATTCAATCTATCACTTGTCCTACGGTATGGTGGAACTTCCGCAAGGAAAGATGAAATCCCGCGAAGGTACAGTGGTGGATGCCGATGATTTGTTGGACAAGATGTACCAAACCGCGAAGGAAACTTCCTTGGAATTGGGCAAATTGGCCGATATGACCGAAGAAGAACAACACCGTTTGTTCGAAATGATTTCGTTGGGTGCGTTGAAATACTTCATCATCAAAGTCGATCCGAGAAAGACTATGTTGTTCGACCCGCGTGAATCCATCGATTTCAACGGCAATACAGGTCCCTTCATCCAATACACTCATGCCCGTATCCAGTCCATCTTGAGAAAGGCACAAGAGGCTGGTGTAGCATTGGCAGCAACCCCGGTTGCTTTGTTGCCGAAGGAAGTGAACATCATCAAGATGTTGAACAACTTCCCCAACAAAGTGCTGGAAGCTGGCAAAGCCTTGTCTCCGGCATTGGTGGCCAACTACGCTTACGAATTGGCAAAAGAATTCAACCAATACTACCACGATACCTCTATTTTGAAAGAGGCTGACGCGAACATCCGTGCCAACCGCTTGCAACTCATCGCCGTAATTGCCGGTGTTTTGCGCAAGGCGATGGATTTGTTGGGAATTCAATTGCCTGACAGAATGTAAGATGTCTGAAAATACAACATACATGATTCCCACCTCGCGCAAAGAAATGGATGCGCTGGGGTGGGATTTTGTTGATATCATCCTCTTCTCGGGGGATGCGTTCATCGATCATCCTTCTTTTGGAACAGCGGTCATTGCCCGTTTCTTGCAGCACCACGGTTACCGCGTTGCGGTGGTTCCTCAGCCGAACTGGCGTGACGATTTGCGTGATTTCAAGAAGATGGGACGACCTCGCTTGTTCTTTGGTGTCAATGCGGGGGTAATGGATTCAATGGTCAATCATTATACCGCGAACAAACGTCTGCGAAGCGATGATGCCTATACACCCGACGGTCGTGCTGGCCAACGTCCCGATTATGCCGTATCGGTGTATTCCCGTATCCTGAAAGATTTGTATCCCGATGTCCCTGTAATCATTGGCGGAATCGAGGCTTCGTTGAGAAGATTCACCCATTATGATTATTGGAGTGACCAGCTCAAGCCCACCGTTCTGGTGGACAGCCGTGCGGATTACCTGAGTTATGGAATGGGAGAACGTACGATGTTGGCTTTGGCCAAAGCTTACGACAGGAGCGAAGGAATGGGACGCATCCGGAAAATTCCGCAATTGGCGTGGTTGGAGTCGGGCGCTCATTATCCCGATGAGTTGACGGTCTCGGACAACCGCATTGTCTTGAATTCATACGAGCGCTGTCTGGCAGATAAGCGTGCTTTTGCAGAAAACTTCCACTACATTGAGTTGGAAGCCAACCGCCGTGTAGCCTCCCAATTGGTGGAACGAGTGGGCAAACAGGCTCTGGTTGTCAATCCTCCTTACTTGCCGGAAACACCCGAAGAAATTGACTTGTACTACGATCTTCCCTATACAAAAGCACCGCATCCCCGCTACAAAGGCAAGCACATACCTGCGTACGAGATGATCAAGTTTTCCATCAATACGCACCGGGGTTGTTTTGGCGGATGTAATTTCTGTACGATTGCGGCGCACCAGGGTAAGTTCATTCGGAGCCGTTCCGAAGCCTCGATCCAACGTGAGGTGAAGAATCTGGTGCAACTTCCTGAATTTAAGGGAGTGATTTCGGATGTGGGTGGTCCGACTGCAAACATGTATGGCCTGCATGGCAAGAACGAAGCTTTGTGTGAACGATGCATCCGCAAATCCTGTTTGTTCCCCAACCGCTGTGAGAACTTACAGACCTCCCACCAACGGTTGATGGACTTGTATGCACAGTTGGAGAAGATCCGTGGCGTCAAACGCTTTTTCATCGGAAGTGGGATCCGATACGATTTGTTCTTGAGCAAAACCGGATTCCTGGACGAATCTTCGGAGCCCTATCTGAAGGCCTTGATTTTGAAACATACGTCCGGACGTTTGAAGGTGGCTCCTGAACACACCGAAGATGCGGTGTTGCAACGCATGGCCAAACCGAGTTTTGACTTGTTTGTGCGCCTGAGAACGGCTTTTGACCGCATCATTGCCCAAGCAGGGGTTAAATACCAGCTGGTTCCGTACTTTATTTCGAGCCATCCCGGCTGTCGCATGGAGGACATGCAGGCATTGGCACGAAACAAGGCCTTGCGAGGATTGTATATGGATCAGGTTCAGGATTTTATGCCGACACCGATGACTGCTTCATCCGTGATGTTTTATACGGGGATGGATTTGAAAACTGGAGCTCCTCTTTTTGTCGAACGCAACCAGGAGCGCAAGCGAAAACAAAAATCATATTTTTTTCAAAAAAATACGCGCTGACAAAAAAAATACACTATAATTGCACTCGGATTAACAATTAAACATCAACGTACATTTTTTACACTATGAGTGCCAAAAACGTGACTTCCGCACCGGCTAAAAGACGGTTAGTAGTTAGTTATGCAAATATGTCATCAGAATTGATGGCTGCGTTCAAAGAGAAATATCCCAAGGGTTATGCTGATTACATGACTGATTTGATCAAGGTCCCCAAGCCGGACGGATCATTCTTCTATGCCGTATCTTTGGAAATTCCGGAAGCGTTGTATTTGGTGAAAATTGACGTGCGCATTGATGATTATGAAGATGTAGAAAAAGGCCTCTTCAACGACGACGATGACGATGACAACGTCGATTCTGGAGATGGAGGATTCCCTGACGATAACACCACATCTTACTCCGACGATGAAGATTCAGACGAATAAACTTCGTTGGGATAGAATCACACGATTTATAAAAGGACTTCCGGAAAACCAATTACTTCTTGTACTTGCTTTTGCTGTAGGTCTGGCTTGTGGATTGGCAGCGGTTACGCTGAAAACCTTGATCCACGGTGTACAACTGCTCCTGGAACGGCTTTGTGGCTCTCCGGAGAGCAGTTTTATGTATTTGATCCTGCCCGGTATCGGGATGATCATTGCGATGCTCTTTGTCCGCTACGTTGTGCGTGACGATATTGGCCACGGTGTTACCAAGGCCCTGTTGGCTGTTTCCAAAAAACGCTCAGTCATCAAACCTCACAATACCTGGACCTCGTTGGCAGCCAGTTCGGTGACCATCGGATTCGGGGGGTCTGTGGGAGCGGAGGCCCCGATTGTGTACACAGGGGCCGCCATCGGTTCCAACATCGCCCGGTTGTTGGAACTCTCGTACAAGCACCGGACCATTTTGTTGGGTTGTGGTGCAGCAGGAGCGGTGGCCGGTATTTTCAAGGCTCCGATTGCCGGTATCCTGTTTACCTTGGAGATTTTGTTGTTCAACATCTCCATGACCTCCATCCTTCCGTTGTTGATTTCCACCGTGACGGCGACAACGGTTTCCTACATTTTCTTTGGGCAGGATGTGTCATTCTCCAGTTCCGTTGACAATTATTTGTTGGGTAACATCCCGTATTACATCCTTTTGGGTATCTTCTGCGGTTTCGTTTCCCTGTATTTTACACGTACCACCCTCCGTTTGGAAGACAAGATCAAGTCGGTGACCAATCCGTACAAACGGTGGGCGATCTGTGCGGTGTCTTTGGGGGTATTGATTTACATTTTCCCGCCCTTGTTTGGGGAAGGTTATGACTCCCTGATCAACTTGTTGCACGCCGATCCGGAATCGTGTATGAACCGGACCATCTTTGGCTGGTTCCTGCAGTGGGAGTGGTTCGTGCCGATTTTCTTTGCCTTGGTATTGATCTTCAAGGTATTTGCCATGTCCTTTACCAATGCGGGTGGGGGAGTCGGGGGTACCTTTGGTCCGACGTTGATTGTCGGTGGTATTGCGGGCTTTATTTTGTCCCGGATCATCAATTTGACCGGTTTTACGGCTTTGCCCGAGGCCAATTTTGTGTTGGTGGGAATGGCCGGTTTGATGGCTGGGGTCATGCAGGCACCGATGACGGCCATCTTCTTGATTGCAGACATTACGGGTGGTTATGCCCTTTTGGTGCCGTTGATTATTACTTCCACGATTTCCTTTGCAACGATTCGTCTGTTCGAACCGTACTCCATTTATACCAAACGGATTGCCAAGAACGGTCAGCTCTTGACCCACGATAGTGACCAGGCTGTGCTGACCTTGTTGAGTACCGCTGAGCTGATCGAGCGGGATTTTATCAAGGTCAACCCGGACGATACCCTGCGTGTGTTGGTACGCGCCGTGGCCCAATCCAAACGGAACCTCTTCCCGGTGGTGGACAAAAAAGGCTGCTTTATGGGCCTCATTGCCTTGGACGACATCCGGAATACCATGTTTGATCAGTCCAAATACGACTCGGTCAAGGTCTATGAGTTGATGCGCCTTTGTGAATACAAGGTGTACTACGACGAACACATGGAGGTCGTGATGTCAAAATTTGAAAAGTCTGGGGTTTGGAACCTGCCTGTCGTTGATGCCGACGGTGTCTACATGGGCTTCATTTCCAAATCCAAAATATTCTCCTCTTATCGGGAGCAGTTACAGCAAGTATCACACGATTAGTTTTTCCTATGAATACCATTTATGTCAATTTTCTCTGTGAAAAGTTGGGCGTCCGCGCTTGGCAAGTTGAACAGGGAGTTTCTTTGTTGGAAGAAGGTGCCACCGTGCCGTTCATTTCGCGTTACCGGAAAGAAAGGACCGGAGGTATGGACGAAGCTCAAATTGCCGAACTGAAACATTGGCATCAGAAGTTCGATGAACTGGAAAAACGCAAGCAATCCATTCGGGAGACCATCCAGGGTTTGGACAAATTGACTCCCGAACTCGCTCAGGCCATTGATGTCTGTGTGGATGCGCAGGTTCTCGAGGATTTGTACCTGCCGTACCGTCCCAAACGCAAGACGCGTGCAACAACGGCGAAGGAGAAGGGAATGGAGCCCTTGGCCTTGGCGTTGTGGAAGTCGCAGATCAAGGATCCGGCTCGTGAGGTAAGTGCGTACCTGAACGAGGAAGTTACGGAGATCGATGCCGCCTTGGCATACGCTCGGGATATCTTGGCCGAACAAGTGGCGGAATTAGCTTCGGTTCGTGCGGATCTGCGTCAGCATTATCTGAAGCAGGGTCGCATCCTGGCCCACCTGGCGAAGGGAGTGGATCCCGAAGAAGAGGCCGTGGCCAAATACCGGAACTATTTTGACTTTTCGGAACCCATCCAACGGGCCGCCTCTCACCGAATTTTGGCCGTTTTGCGTGCGAAAGCCGAAGGAATCTTGTCTGTAAAGGTGGAAGTTGATTCGAACTACTTAGTTACACGTATTGAACGTCAGTATGCTACTGAAAAATATACCCGACCCGTTTTTGAAGTCATCCACGAGGCAGTGGAAGATGCCTACAAGCGCTTGTTGCATCCGTCCATTGAAAACGAGACACTGCATACCTTGAAAGAACGGGCCGATGTGGAGTCAATCCGAGTCTTCGGAGAGAACTTGCGCCAACTGTTGTTGGCACCCCCGTTGGGACAAAAACGTGTTCTGGCCATCGATCCCGGTTTCCGCACCGGTTGTAAGGTTGTTTGTTTGGATGCTCAAGGTGGACTCTTGCACAATGAGACCATTTACCCGCATCCGCCGGCCAACGAAAAAACCATGGCGATGCGCAAACTCTCGCACATGTTGGAGGCTTATGATATCGAGGTCGTGGCCATCGGAAATGGAACTGCCGGTCGTGAAACGGAGGCCTTTTTGAAACGGATGGCGTTGCCCGAAGGGGTAAGGGTGTATTCGGTGAGCGAAGACGGTGCTTCGGTGTATTCGGCATCTCCCATTGCACGAGAGGAATTTCCGGATTACGATGTGACGGTTCGCGGAGCCGTTTCCATTGGCCGTCGCATCATGGATCCCTTGGCTGAATTGGTAAAAATCGATCCGAAGTCCATCGGGGTTGGGCAGTACCAACACGATGTGGATCAGACCTTGTTGAAAGAGCGTTTGGATGGCGTGGTAGAAAGTTGTGTGAACAACGTGGGGGTGAACTTGAATACAGCCAGTCGCCATTTGCTGAGCTATGTCTCTGGTATTGGTCCGGCCCTGGCCCAAAACATCGTGGATTACCGTTCTGAGAACGGCCCCTTTGAACGTCGTCGTGATTTGTTGAAAGTGAAGCGTTTGGGTGAAAAAGCCTTTGAACAATGTGCCGGTTTCTTGCGCATTCCCAAAGCCGCCAATCCCTTGGATAATTCGGCTGTCCATCCGGAACGCTATGCTTTGGTGGAGAAGATGGCCAAAGATGCAGGGGTGACCGTGCAACAACTCATTGATGACGAGCAGGTCCGTTTGCAGATTCCCGTTGAAAAATACGTTTCGGAGGAAGTGGGTTTGCCGACCCTGCACGATATTTTGAAGGAATTGGCCAAACCCGGTCGCGATCCTCGGGATACCCTGAAAGTTTTTGAATTCTCGGATGAAATTCAAACCATTGAGGATGTTAAAGTCGGTATGGAGCTGCCTGGCATCGTCACCAACATCACGAACTTTGGTGCTTTCGTGGATTTTGGTATCAAGCAGAACGGCCTCATTCACGTTTCTCAAATGGGTCAAAAGTTTGTTCAAGATCCGAACAAACTGCTGAAAATTCATCAGCACATCCGTGTACGCGTGTTGGAGGTTGATCTTAAGCGCAGTCGGATCGGTTTGGCGCTGGTGACAACTGAGAAAGGATTACCCCAACAATAACGATAGCAATTCCCAAGACTTGTTGCAGGTTAAAGGTCTCTAACCCAATGGAAAAGGAGACAGCTGCAGACACGGCCGGAATCAGGGCCGTGAATACTACGGTGCGTGTCATACCAATCTTGGTTACAGCTTCTACATAAAATGCGAAGGCGCAGCAGGAGCACAGTACTGCCAATGAGACAACAGCGGCGATGATCTTGGGTTGAATCAAGATGGTCGGGTCGAAGGTTCGCAAATCGACTGTTCCTAACAACGGAATGAACATCAAACCTCCTAAGATGAACTGGTAGGTAGTTAGGGTCGTGCTGTTGTAGCGGTCGGATAAGGTTTTGACCAGCGACGCATAAGAAACGCTGGCAAGCACGGCAATCATCAAGATCAGAATGCCCCATCCGTGTTCTGCACTCACACTTCCTCCGTTGAAAATCATCAAGGCTGCCCCAGGTAGGGTGAGCAAGATGCCCGTAATGTTTCGGGCAGACAATTTTTCCCTAAAGAAGACACGTCCGACCAACAAAGAAAACAAAGGAATGGTTGCAATGACCAAGGCCGTAATCGTCGGAGATCCTGTGGCCATGAGCCCGTAGGTTTCCGCAAGGAAGTAGGCAAATGGTTCGCAGAACGAGAGTAGCACCAGCCACTTCCAATCTTTCCGTTCAATGGCCTGTAGTTGTTTGGTGAATTTTCCGAACGCAAACAGCAGCCATCCTGCCAAATTGATCCGTACCAGAAGAAAGACAACGGGAGGAATGCCGGCTTGAAGCAGGATGTTGGTTCCAATGAAAGAAAATCCCCAGAAAATAACACTGAGGATAATCAAGAGGTAGGCCCTGGCCTTATTTCTTTCCATGATTAGCGTTTGTAGGTCAGGGCGATGCCCGGTTTCTCGATGTTTTGCAATTGGCTATTTGCGACAACTGCCTTTCCGTTGACCCAGGTGTATTCCACTTTCGTTGAAAACTCACAACCTTCGTACGGTGACCATCCGCATTTTCCGGCCAATTGTTCCGTCGTGACGGTTGTCTTGTGCTCCGGATCGATGGAAATCAAGACCAGGTCGGCGAAATGTCCTTCCCGGATGAAACCCCGTTGCTCGATGCCATAGATGCGGGCTGGAGCATGACACATCCGTTCCACCAAGGTGGGCAGGGAAAAGTTTCCTTGCAAAGCCAATTCTACCATGACGGCCAACGAGAACTGGATGGACGGCAGGCCGGAGGGACTTTGCAGGTAGTTTTGTTGTTTTTCTTCGAGCAGGTGCGGGGCATGGTCGGTACCAATGGTATCAATGATTCCTTCTCGAACCGCTTGCAACAGGGCAGTCCGGTCAGAAGCCGCTTTGATTGCCGGGTTGCATTTCAGTTTGTATTGCAACCGTTCGTAATCCCGGTCGTCGAACCACAAGTAGTTGGGGCAGGTTTCTGCTGTGATATGGGATTGGGTCTTCTTGGCTTCCCGAATCAGATCAATTTCTTCGGCAGTGCTGATGTGCATCAGATGAATGTGGCAGGCTCCATCCTTTGCCAGCTCAATGGCTTTGGCCGTTGAACGGATGCAGGCTTCTCGGCTTCTGATAAAAGGGTGTTGCTCGAAGGGAATCTCGGTTCCGTAGGTGGCCTTCGCTGCTTCGGTGGCTTGGCGGATGCACAATTCATCTTCGCAGTGCAGACCCATGACGCCCGGAAAGTCCTGGAACAGTTTCTTCAAAGTTTCTTCTCGGTCAACCAACATGTTTCCTGTGGATGAACCCATGAACAATTTGATGCCACAGTGACGTTTGAGGTCCAAGGCAAAGGCTTCATCTTGATTGTTGTTGTTCAGACCCAAGTAGAAACCGTAGTTGGCCCAGGATTTTTCTTGTGCGGTGGCCATTTTTTCTTCCAAAGCCCGTCGGCTGATGGCTGGCGGGTTGTTGTTGGGCATATCCAAATAAGAGGTGATGCCTCCGAGGACTGCTGCACGGCTTTCGCTTTCCATGTCCCCTTTGTGCGTTGCGCCTGGATCGCGGAAGTGGACGTGCTCGTCGATGACGCCGGGGATGAGGTATTTGCCCGTGCCGTCGATCAGGATGCTATCCGTTGGCAGTTCTTCCATGGAGATTGTGCCAACTTTTTGAATCCGGCCGTTGTGGATCCATACGTCGGCTTGAAATTCTTTTCCCTCGTTGATCAGGGTGGCTTTGCGAATCAGGGTATCGAGAATCATGGTGTTCAGGGTTAGTGGTTGGGTCGGATTTTGCGGAAACGGAGTTTGAGGACGCCCCAGAAGGCCTCGCCGAAAATGGAGCTGCTCATCTTGGACACTCCTTCCTGGCGATCTGTGAAGATGATGGGAACTTCTTCCGTTTTGAATCCCAATTTGTAGGCATTGTACTTCATCTCGATTTGGAATCCATATCCTTTCATTCGGATTTCGTCCAGGTTGATGGTCTCCAATACCTTTCTCTTGTAGCAGACAAAACCGGCTGTCGTATCATAGACCTTTATATTAAGGACACCTCTTACATAGAAGGAGGCTCCGTAGGACATCAGGATGCGACCGATGGGCCAGTCCCGAACACCGATTCCGCGGCAGTAGCGGGAGCCGATGGACAGGTCTGCACCTTCCTTACAAGCAGTGTACAGCCGAATCAGGTCATCCGGGTTGTGGGAAAAGTCGGCATCCATTTCAAAGATGTATTCATATTGGTGTTCTATGCACCAACGGAAACCGGCAATGTAGGCGGTTCCCAGACCGAGTTTTCCGGATCGTTCGATTAGAAAAAGGCTGTCGGAAAATTCTGTTTGAAGTTTACGGACTATGTCTGCCGTTCCGTCCGGGGAACCATCGTCAACAATGAGGAGATGAAAGTTTCCCTCTAACGAGCGGACTTTACGAATCATTTTTTCAATGTTCTCGCGCTCGTTGTACGTCGGTATGATGACAATTTTTTTATCAATGGGCATTTCCTGCATAAATACTTCTTTTAAAATCTACCAAAGATAGTCATTATTTCTCAAAGTCCGGCCTTTTCTTTTCCGAATCTCTCTGCGGATCATTTCGCTTGGAATGGGTAATTTTTCTTTGTGTGAAGAAAAGAATTTTCCAGGCCTGAGCAGAGGTGTTTTTGCCAGGTTGATTTTGTTGTGTAGAATTGTTTCGAATCCCGAAAAATTTTTTCAAATCGGATACTGGTCGTTATCAAGCAGTTGAGCGAAAATGGTGGAGAATGGTGAAAAATATTTCAAAAAAAGTTGCAAAAAAATTTGGAGGGTAAGGAAAAGTGCTCTATCTTTGCGGTCCCTTTCGGAAAGGAAGTGACCTGAAGAGAGGAAAGTTGATTGAAATGATGAAGAA
>JAGCJX010000019.1 GCA_017647795.1 Bacteroidales bacterium
AGAGATTTTCAGAATGTGCGAGGGAGCCTGCGACCGAACTTCTTTCTGAAAATCTCTACGGCCGCAGAAAATCCTGAGCTAATTTAAAATCTCAACTCAAAGCCAATCAGGATCCTCAATTGGCTCGCCTAAAAATGACAATCCACACCCCGCAGGACGAGAGATTTTCAGAATGTGCGAGGGAGCCTGCGACCGAACTTCTTTCTGAAAATCTCTACGGCCGCAGTACTGTTTATTCTTCCAAAGCGCGGGCATCCTCAAACTTCTTCTTCATTGTCGGATTGCCTCGGGTCAATCGTTTAATCGAAAGGTCCTCGGTATCATTGTTCGCCAACCGAAGGTAATTCTCAGAACTGAGCAAGTCCTCCTTCATCTTCTGCAACGACTTGATTGTCTTATCAATTTCTTCGATAGCCTTGTGGAACTTATCGCTGGCCCGTTGGTAATGGTTCCCAAATTTTGTCTTAAAATCCAGGAGTTTGTTCTCAAAATTCGTCACATCGATGGACTGTTGACGAGCAAGAATCAGTTCCCGTTGGTACTCAACACTCTTCTTTGAAGCCTGCGTCAAGAGAGCAATCAAAGGCATAAAGAACTGAGGACGAATGACAAACATCTTCGGATAGCGGTACGAAACATCGACAATGCCCTCGTTATAAAATTCGTTGTCCGGCTCCAGCAACGATACCAGGACCGCATATTCACATTCCTTTTCACGACGGTCCTTATCCAGCTTGGCAAAAAAGTCCTCATTCTTGTGTTTGGTTGCCGTCTCATCCATCTCATTTTTCATCTCAAACATGATCGAAATGTATTCCATACCATCTGCATAGTCCCGAAAAATAAAATCCCCCTTGGAACCACGACTCGCATCATTGTCCTTTTCAAAATAAGCAGCCGGATACATCGTCGTGCGGACACGGTTGAACTCGTTACTACAATGAGCTTCCAAGGACTCCCCGATCATCTTCGTTGACAACTTCGCTTTCAGGTCCTTGTAGTAGTCCACCAGTTCCTGCTTCTGCTTCAGCTGGCGTTCATAATCGTCTTTCAGATTGGCTTCCCGGATCGTCGCTTCCCGCTGTTGAAGATCCATTTTACTACGCAATTGCAGAAGGCTATTTTCCTTGGCTTGAAGTTCATCTTTTGCCTTATTTTGTTCCTGAAGCACAGCAACTTGAACCTTGCTTTCCTGTTGATCCAACAAAGCCTTCAAGCGGGCGATTTCTTCTTTATTCCGCGCACGCTCCGCTTCCAGTTCCAATTGTTTCGACTGGTTAAAACCTTGCAATTGTGTCTGCAACTTGATTAGTTCACTCTCCTTTTTGGAAAGTTCCATATCTTTGGCTGAAAGTTTACTCTGAAATGATTGAGTTAATTTCAGGGCCTCTGCTTCCTGCTTGATTTCCTGCTGACGTTCCATCAAATTCAAGCGGGCCTTCACCTCTGCCTCAAACTCCTGATTCCGAACCTGATTTACAATTGAAGCATAATCCGCCTCATCAACCGAAAACACACTACCACATTGGGGACATTTCAATTCTTTCATATACTAAATTGCTTTGACGTTATTCCTAAAAACGAATCTAAAATTAGTCATTATTGTGAGAATTCTATGAAAAAATGTAAGACACCAACTTCGCTATTCCCATTTATGGAGACCATCATTACCCAATTGGAACAACTGGAGAAATACAGAACTTCAGAAACCTATCGTGCCACGTTGCGGAGTTTTAGCCAATTTCGAAATGGCAGAGACATAAAAATGGATGAGATAACAAGAGAGGTGACGCAAGCCTACGAAGCCTGGTTATGCGCCAAAGGGCTTACCAAGAACAGCACTTCTTTCTACATGCGCATCCTGCGGGCGGTGTACAACCGGGCCGTGGAAAAAGAGTTAACAACAGACAAAAAGCCCTTCCGTCACGTCTATACAGGCATAGACAAGACCGTCAAAAGAGCAATTCCCCTTCGGACCTTGCAAAAAATCAAGGAGATAAACCTTTCTACACGTCCCTCCTTGGAGTTCGCGCGCGACCTCTTCCTATTTTCCTTCTACACCCGAGGGATGTCCTTCATTGATATGGCTTACTTAAAGAAAGGCGACCTGAATTACGGAATCCTGAGTTATCGACGACGCAAGACCGGCCAGATGTTACACATCCGATGGGAACATTGCATGCAAGAAATCGTCAACAAACACCCCAGCGAGAAAGAAAGTCCCTTCTTGCTGCCCATCCTCAAAAACCAACACGATCGAAATGAATACAGGAACAAACTGCACCAAACCAACAAGTCTCTGAAACAAGTTGGCCTGCGCGTCGGACTCTCGATCCCCCTCACCCTTTACGTCGCCCGCCATTCTTGGGCCAGCATTGCCCGGAACCAAAACATTCCGATTTCAGTCATCAGCAGGGGCATGGGCCACGAGTCCGAAGTCACCACGCAAATCTACCTGTCAAGCATTGACAATGCACTGGTAGACAATGCAAATGCTCAGATATTGAGCGCTTTCACTGCCGTCAATAAGGTTTCGAAATCGGGAACGGGATCGTCCGTAAAAATTGTAGCGATGCGACCACCGGTAGGACTGAGGTAGATACGCGGAACACGTTCTTGTGCAAACTTTTCAAAGATTTCGCGGGTATCTTGGGGGGAGTAAGGCATGGTATAGCCTTGTTCCTCCCAGTAACCGCGAACCTCCTCCGCAGGTTGTTCACGTCCAATGAGCACCATGGCCAAATTTTCGCCATAGGTTTCGTAGATGCGTTGCAATGAGGGCAAAGCACGCTGACAATCGGGACAGGAGGTGTTGAAGAAAACGACGCAAGAAGGTTGTTCTCGCAATTGTGCACCGGTTACAATCCGTCCATCATTCAGCTGTACGGTAAAATCGGGCAATAGATCTCCCACTTGCACATCGGCAACTCCAGGTTCCTCTTTTATGCACGAAACAGAGAGCCCTCCAGCAATCACAACCAGAACAACAGCATAGTAAATACGGGCAAACGTAGCGGATACAGATTGGAACAACTTCATAAGGCATCTGATTTGACTGAACAAAATTAACTTTTATTCGCTACAAAACATAAAAAAACCACTCCCCGTCCGAAAGGACAACAGCCGTGGGGAGTGGTAATGCTGAACGTTATTTAGAGTATGATGGCTGTTATTCCAGAATGATAGGTCCACCCAAGGAACCGTTCAGGTAGCTCAAACTACCGAAGGTCTTTTCGTAGATCTTGCCGTCTTCGCCGACAAACTGGAATTTGACATCGTCCGTGTTCCAGTCGTACTCGTACTCACTGCGGAGGCGCAATTCAAAAGCTCCGTTTTCTGCGATGGAAATTGCACCAATACGGTTGTAAGTCGGGAGCACTTCGAAAGGAACGAAAGAACCTGCCGGCACGGGCAACACGGCACCGTCACTCTTGCGACGGTAGTGCAATACACCGTTCAATGAGTTGTTTTGAACCCGGAATTTCTTATCGTAGAAGACTACTTTTGTCTGGTCCGAAGAGATGACGATATCACCGGCAGAAACGATGTCTTTGGTCTTAAAGGTCAAGCGTTTGCGTTCCCCTGACTGGTTTGTTGCTTTGTCATCCACCAACGCTGCCGGAGCAAAGCCCGCTGCGCGTTCGGTTTCGCGATCTGCATTCACACGGTAAATGAAACGGCCAGGAACGTTATCATCTTTGAACAAGCGACCTGCAAGGACGTGCTCATCATTCTCGTCCAGTTTCAACATCGGAGCATCGATGTAGATGTCAAATTCGGTTCCGAAAGGATCCACTGACACTTGTTGAGCATCCGGCAAAAGGGCTTCTTCAGACTGACGGATGGCTGATTTGAAACTGGTGATATCCAAGTCAATCGAAACGGTCTGATTGGGTTCGTAGTCGAAGCGGATATCGTCCACCACTTCTTCGTTTTCACCACTCACCAAGGTACCTTGTCCATTGATTTCAGCAGCGAAGTGGAAAGCATGGAAGTTCGACAACTCAAAGATTGCTGAACGATATTGGTTACCGGAGCTGTTCGGGTTCGAAGCAACCCGAACGACCTCTGCACTCTTCGGAGCGTTGGTCAACAAGTGGAAGATCGCACCTTTGTCAGCAGTCGGCAATTCACTGGTTCGGGTAAAGAGGTGTACCCGTCCACCGGTGCTCCAATCACTCGGACTTACTTCGGTAAAGTTGAAGTAGTGGGTCAACGACGGATCTTCGTTGTGGTTCAAGTATTTTGAGTAAAACAAGAATTCGTCATTGGGATTCGGATCCACTGCGGAATAATCGTATTGTTGGGTCATACTGTTCCAGGTGGCACCTTCGGCCAAGTGGGTTTCGATAGCCACAGGGGCATTCACCTTTTGGGGAACGAGGTAGAAGAACAACACCTCATCACGGGGAATTTCCACACTGTATTGGTACACGTTGTCAAGAATGATGCTGTAGTCAGTATCTTCACGGAAGGTAGCCGTCTTGGTCAAAGACTGGAAGTATTTTGCTTCAATGGTCAGTTCAACATTATCAGAAGTCTGGTGATTTTGGATGGTTTCCAAGTAAAGTCGTTGTTTACCAACTCCTTCCACGCTCAACATGTATTTGTAACCGATGCCATTGTCTGCACCGTAGCGGGGATCTTCGGGGGTAATGATGGGCAACGCCATACCGGATTCGTTCCGCACGTCGATGTCGTTCACAGACACCAACACCTCCATCGGGAAGAGTTCTGCCGGACAGTCATCCGGGATGGTGAACATCATGGTAATGTGTTCTCCGGTACCAGTACCGTACACGTTGGTAGTGATCCAAGCCGGTTCAAAGTTTTGTTCCTTCACAGTCACCACTTTGATGGTACGCACGAGGTTGCCCCATTTCACCATCAAGTTACCTTCGCGCTTGGCCAGCCCATCCATATCGTTGAGCTCAATGCAGATCAGACCTTCGCCTGTAGCCGCATCAAAGGTATGGGTAAATCTGGATTTGGCCACATTGTTGCCCTCGGCCCAGGCCACTTCGGCTTGGGTCAAGGGGGTACTGCCGTCATTCTTCAACGTATAATGCAAATAGTACAAGTTGGTCGGAGTCTGAAACTCGTTTTCACCAATCATTACAAAGGTTTCCTTTACCGCCAAGGTGCGGTCACCGTCCGTAATTTCTTTGATATCGTCGGAAATCGAAACCCAGACGTTGTTGGTTGCCGGAGCTTCGAGTGCTGCGGCAAAGGTCGTTTGTCCATAGTACAGCGGACCATTGATTTCAACCGTATAATGGTGGTTACGCAACACCGGCAGGTATTCCCGGTTTACATCCAGGAAAGAAATACGGTAATACAACGAAGGACCGCCGTTCAAGGAACCTTTTAGAATGAAGTCAATCGGTGAATCTGCCGTGTTCTCAGTCTCAAAAATGTACTCCTCCTCCACTTGGCGAACATCCACATAGTTGGTCAGTTTGGAGGTATTCAGGGGTAAGGTCACAAACGGATTGGTCTGGTAATGAGGAGCCACAAATCCTTGATCTGAATTATACGGAGCCACGGTACCAAAGGCATTGGAGTTGACAACCACCCAGCCGTCTGTACGAAAGTTTACCGAAGGGTTTACGTTCAAGGTAATCTTCGCCTGGTTGCGCAAGAGATGGACGGGATTGGATGTACTGTTGTAGCCATGGATTTCGTCCATGGTCTTGCGGGCCCAGTAAATCATACGACCGGCTGAAGCCTCGAGGGCTGCCATTACATCCACTTCAGACATACCGCGGTAATTGTCTTCGCGGAAATACGTCAAGTTCTGGTTTCCCACCAATTGGAGAATGTAGGTCTGTTCGGGCACATACAACAGCATTTTTCCGGTGAGCGAAGGATTGCCCGGCGTCGGAGTCATTTCGGCGTTCACAGTCGTAAGGAACAATCCGTTTTCATCAAAACAGAAAACAGTCATCTGTTGTACACCGGCCCCATCGGGATCGACCGCCTTGGTCTGGACCTCACTCATCTGAGGAACAGAAGCCACAAACTCCACAGCCACGTATCCCTCCGGAACCAGATCCACGGGAGTAAACGGCTCCTCCTGACAAGCTGTCAAGCCCAACAAGGATACCAAAAAGAGGCAAGTAAATTTCATGTAAGTTTTCATACTCTATCTTCTATAAACGTTCTCTATTAATAAGCATCGCGAATGCAACGCAATCCAATACCATTTTGGGTATAATCCTTGTTCTCGACATAATTATCGGTTCTACCCGTATCGGCACACCAGTAATAGCGACCTGCCAGGACCTCGTCCATCACCTCTGAATCATTTTGGAATTTGATGATGATTTCCACTTCGGCACGGGTAGGCAAACGCCAGTTATCCAAGTGAATGACCTCCCCTGTAACCGGATCTTTATACACTTCCACATAGTCGCGACAGTGGCTTGCTGCCATTGTGAAATTGTTGAACGCACCGGATGATACGGCACCCAGCTGCGATGCAATCATGAATGAAGGGGATACGAGTCTTGCATTGTCACTGCTGTTGTCCGTGTAACCATCCGCATCCATTTGGGGAATAGCAACCGTGTAGGTGCTGGATGTTGACTTGATTTGCACATGGTACATCCGCGGATTACCGTTGGTCAACGCTCGGGTTGTCGATTGTGACAATCCATACCGGTTGTTGTAGGTATAATAATAATAGTCAATATCAGCCAGACCGGAAGATTTGATGGATTGGGCCACTTTGGAAGTGAATGCGCCTCCGGTAGAACTTTGGGTATAATCCCACTGCGAATTCCAGAAGGATGCTGTGGTGATGTAGTCACCGGGCACTTCCCAGGTTGTCGGAACAGCCTGATTGTCCTTGTCATTGTTGTGCTCCGGGCGATAGTAAAAGTCCTCGCGATAAGAATACCAGCCAGCGAGGTTGGTAATGTACTCCAAAGGATATTGGATCACGAACACTTCGCGGGTCAGGCCCTCTTCGTTGGTAACCACCAAGGTAAAGTAACGGATCGCATTGTTGGTCGGCACCGGGCTGTTGACCGTGATATTACCGGAAATGCTGCCTGCAGGAGTGGTTCCGGAGATATTGCGGGCCGATGCATCCGTCTTCTGACTGAATTTGTTGTAATAATGCACGTCCTTGACCGCAATCGTCACGGGAGAAGAGGAAGCGAATTCCAAAGAGGTAGCATCTTGAGCGATGTTGTGCATTTCCAACGTATCTCGGCTGACCATCAAGTATTTCGGACGGTCCTCACCATCGATTCTTACCGATACTTCTGTCCAATCTTTCACATCGTAATGGATATCTTCTACCGGAACCGGGGTCACTTCAGTGATTGCACCGGGGCGGTTCAATTGGATGTTGACTTCGTAATAGTTATTTCGTTCAAACTTTTGATCATCGGTCATCGGGATCTTGTACCAGGAATTGTGGAAAGCAATGGTTTCACTTTCAGAAGTATAGTCCATCGGCAGGTTCATGATGACGCTGGTCTCGTATTCCAGGATACTCTCATTGTCCCAGTGATGGGGATAGACGTAGGTCGTTAAAGAAACTTTCTTGCTCGAATTCTGGGGATTCCAGGAAAAATACGCATTGACACTGTGCGGGGTGGTCCGTCGGCTGGCGACAATGTTGTCAGCGGATTTGGCTTCTTCCAGCAGATAGGTATTCACCGGGAGATTTCGGATATAGTACAAACCGCCATCCGATCCGTCTGCAATACTATATGACTTGAATTCAATCTCATCCGAAGCTTCGATGTTGATCACCACTTTCGCGGCAGCTCGTTTCAGACGCGCCTGCAACACAACGTTTTCGGTCGGATTCTCAGTATTCAACTTCACCGGTGACTGGCTGGTCGCATCTTTGGCAACGGCATCCATCAGAAAGTATTCCGGAGCACCGTTGAACGACGACAACGCTGTCACATGGAGGTTGAGATCCTCTTGTTTCTGGTTCAACAAATCTTCGTAGGTAAGGATGTCGGTTCTCAGCTTCGCCTCGTCCAAGTGACTGTTGGCCACCAGGTATACATAATAGGACTCCGTTTCTTGAAAGAAGCTTTTTTTCTCATTCAAGGTCAATGAACTGGCATTGTTCACCACGTAACGGCCATAATGGACACGGGTAGCCGGGACCCCACTTTCCTCACGGAAAATAAACACATCGATGTGGTGTACATAAGCTTCTGCCGGAGTATCCTCCAGTTTGGTCTGTCCGGCTGACAGGTCGAGGACGATGGTATCATTCCCCGGCAAGGTGATTTCTTCGTTCATCTCGCAAGCTGAGAAAGCAAGCATTGCGAAAAGGGAAAGGGCAAATGTATGGATGATCTTCTTCATAGCGTTGTTATTCTTCCAGGGTGATGATTACGTACTCGGCATCTTGCTCACTCGTACCGTGGTAGGGCCAATGATACTCGTCGTGCGCACCGTTGATCAGGAGGTATTCCGGGGTTTCGAACCCGATCGGCGTATAGGTAATGGACAAACGAACTTCTTCATCCTCAACCATTTTTCCATACTTCGGGCTCACTTCAATCCGGTACCATTTTTCAGAAGCCTGAATCGGCCATTCGCTTTGCGGCACTTCAATATGGGTAGCACCCTCAAAAACTCTCACGGTAGCATTGCTAGCATTCAAACCCGTGAGTGTGGGAATCCAACGGTCGTTGTTCGGATAAGACATTTGGAAGTATCCTACAAAGGGTTGGGTCTCCGTCATGCTGGCAGGAGCGGCCGGTCTCTTGCCCATTTCTTCCAAGCTCGTCGGCACAAAATCCAACAGGTAGCTGTGGGTCGGATAGTCGAAGGTAATGGAAGAGGTATTGTTGTCCTCCCAATTGTCCACCTCGTAGTTCACGATGATTTGTCCTTCGGATCCAATCAAGACACACACTTTGTAATGGGTGTTCCGGAGAATCGGCGGCATATAGACGTAAGCATTCTGGGTTGCCCCATTCTGAACCGGGGTGAAACGTACGTGCAAGACTACTTCACGACTGTTCCCAGAAGACATGTTCCAAGAAGCGCTGCCGTAAGTCACTTCCGGCAAGTAAGCGTCTGTAAAAATAGCATTGTAGTTAGCAGGATCCGCTTGTTCAGTCGTACCTTTCACGACTTGTCTGGTTACATTGGCCGGTCCAACAAACAACGAGCGGTCGTTCGGACGGGAAGCAATCGCATTCAACACAGCGTCCTCTTGCGGGAACAAGTAACTGAATTGGCGCGTACCCTCTGCTAACATTGATACAGACAGGATCTGAGGGGTTTGCGAATTGCCTGCTTCGGTGGCTGCGAACAAGGAAATCTTCGCCAGGGAGCGGCTGAGTTCAAAGACCAGTTTCTGATTCAACACCACATGACCTTCGTGACCGGCTGCGGCATTGGAATCACCCAAGATGTTTTCCACGTTGATGCTTTGCGCCATCAGTTGTGCATACATCGGCAAATAAATCGGTTCGTGGGAGCTGGAATGCAAGCCTGAATATTTGAGATCCAAGAGTTGGCTACGGGTTGTTGACTCCGTAAGGGTATGGTATTGTCCCAAATAATCCATTTCTTCGGCATTGGCTACCAGGAAGAAATCCACCGAATGGGTTCCTTTCTCAGGCAACTGCAAGTCCATGTAGAACGGTTCACCGGGTACGACGTTGCTCCGTTGCAGGAAGCCGACGTTCTTATCCCCTTGGAAGGCGTAAATGTACAGGGAGTTGATAGCAGATTCCGAGTCGGTCGGTGTAGCTTTGGTCAGTTCTTCTGAAGCCACGGAAATTTCGATCATGGAACTACGGATCTGGTCGGGACGATGTTCTTCGACCCAGCTACAACTCACAAAGAAACAAGTAGCGAGCAGGCCAAATGCTGTATTCAGCAAAGATCTGAGGTTGGATCGTGTATTCATAAGGATTAGAATTCAGGGGTTACGTTTTCAATAAACCAAGAAGGAACAGAGATGTTGATTTTTCCGGAAATGAATTCAATGCGGAACGGAATCACACACTCGTGTTTGGTTACATCAATCTTGTAATTGGCAATGTGCTGCGCAAAATTTACTTCGGCAAGAGACTCACCAGCGGAGCCTGCAACTTTCAGATAGACGGCTTCTTGTTGTTGGTGTCTCATGATGTTGCTCACAGTGGTGAGGGTCTCCCCTCCATCGTGTTCTGCATCCATCACGTATGTCGTTGACTGACCTTTGGCAGTGTTGTTAAAATCGGTCTGAGGCGAAACTCCCACCAATTCGATTGTGGGGTAGCCCGAGTCTTGGGTCAGTGCCGGTACACCTGCGACCTCTACATAAATGTCGAAGTGTGAACTGGCGAAATAAGTGGTACGGGTCTCCACCTGCTTGTACTCATCGTACGGAGCAATGGTATATTCAATGGAAGACCAGTACAGCGCGTCGTTGGTACTGACAGTATTTCCTGCGTTGTAATCTTTGTCTGCAAAAACTACTTGTTCAAAATTGCCTGAAGACAGTCCCTCCACTTCTGTCTCATAAGCATTACCCAGGCATACAATGGTGTAATCACCGGGCTTGAGCTCCGGCAAGGTGGTCATGCGTGCCTGAACATCCGCATCCGAAAGTTGTTCGGAGACCACACATTTGTTCTGATCATCGAAAACATACAGATGGACACGGCCGATCTTCTCCGAAAAGAGTTCGGTATCACCATCGCCCTGGTAACTGAATTCCAGTCGATAAATGTTGTTACAATCGCTATAGTCCTCCTGGATGCAGGAAGTGGAGAGTCCTCCGATCAGCAGCAGGGATAAAGCAAGAGATCTAAGTTTCATATCTGTATGTATTTATATTTAGCGTAAATGGTAAGTAATTAAAAAAGGAGGGGTCCGCATCGGGTTCATCGAACCCCTCCAGCATATCAAGCAAGATTAAAATTCAGGGTAAACGAGGTCAACAGCCCATTTTTTCACGTCAACAGTGATTTCGAGGCAACGATCCATCGGATCGATGTCTTCTTCATCGATCGGAATAGAACCGTCGTTTTCAACTTCACCTTTTGCACTCATACGGTAGATGTAACCTTCTTCAAAGTTGTTGATTTTGGTACCTGAGGTTGAATAGAAACCTTTTGAGTAGAGGTATGCAGGTTGACCGTCAGCAGTCAATTTGATTACGAAAATCGGAGTTTCGTTTGAAGAGAATACGTGGTATGCCAATGCTTCAGGAGTATCAACGGTAGCGTTGCTGGGAGTCAAGGTAATGTCGAAATAGTCTCTTGACCATACAACGGGTTTGCTTGCATCATCCAACCAGGCATATACTTCACCTTGGTCAGCGAAGTTGGTGATGGGATTTACCAATTCACCTGCTTCGTTACCGGTAGTCGGATCAGTTTCCGGGAAGTAGTTTTGGATTGCCAATTGGGTGATGTTGATGGTTTCGTATTTCGGGTTAGTCGCATCAAATTTGATGGTAAAACCGTCTACTTCGAAACGAGATACGCGGGGAGACAACACGATGTCAGCACGGTAAACTTGTGAAACCACTACGGTTCCGCCACCTTGGTCATCGGTATGCTCGCTATTGGTCGCTTGCAATTCTTTCATATCGTACAAGAGCAAGTTGTCTTGGTCTTGTTGATCTTCAATTTTCAAATTTTCAATGGCTTTGTAATCAGCGAAGCTAAGATCTTCACCTACGTTTGCAATGGCAATCACGTGTGTACAGTTCGGATCCACATAGTGGAATTCTGCATCGATGGGACCAGAAGCCAAATCAACAGAGGTCCAATAGGTCTTCGCGTCGGTGGTACCGTCCACTTGCTTTGCAGTGTACTCATTACCCAATGCATCGGTCAAAAAGATCTTGAAGTCGCTTACATAGACAGCATCGCCACTTTCAATTTTGTTACCAGCCAAACCTTTGGTCAAGGCAGCGTTTTCAATGTTCACTTCGATTGTTTTCAAACGAGTTGTGGTTTCAGGAGCTTCTTCCTTGTTGCAAGACATCAAGGGCAACGCAGCTACACAAGCAGCCAACATCAATTTTGAAATTTTCATAACGGTAAGATTAAAGATTAGAAATTAATTAGTTGTTTATTTTATTCGTTTTGATTCGTTTATTCGTAGCGTTTTAGGAATTCTTCACGGGCTTTGCGTTGTTGTTCTTCGAATTCGTACTCCAACTGGATGGCTTGCATGTTCGCTGCAGCTTTTTCACAATTGAATTCGCGCGCTTTTTCAAACCAGGGCATTGCCTCTTCAAATTTTCCTTGCATCATCAACGCTACACCGAGGGTATTGTGAGCACGTGCATCATCTTTCACCGGTTCCACGTGAGCCATCGCTTCTGCATAATTGCCTTGGCGGATCATCTCATTTGCCTCGTTGATGGTCTGGATGGCGTGGTCGTTGCTAGAATCGTAGTACACGGACACATATTTCGAACTACGCAAGCGAGGATAGATTTCACGGATCAATCGGGTCCAGGTCTTTCCATTGTCCAAAGCCCGGATTTCGTTCTTCTTCTGATTGTTGGTCAAATCGGTACGGTCGATGATTGCCAAGAGGGTATCGCGGTTGTCGATCTCAGAATCTGCCAACACTTTGTGGAGTCCGGACCAGTTTTCATCTCCGTTTACGATTTGGAAATTGTCACGGGTCAAATTGTATTGAGGACGTTGTGCGATGATGTAGTCAATCAAAGCTTTTGCACGGTTTTCACCCAACCATTTGTTGAACTGACGAGGTCCTTCCGGAGATGCGTAACCGAACACCTCAATCTTCTCGATTTTATAACGGGGGTCGGAGTAAATTTTATCGACTGCGTTCAGGATCTTGGCAAAGGTCTCACGGTTGTCAAAGAGGGTGGTATCGATGTCGATTTTGGAAACTTTGAAGATCACCTCCAACTCGTCTTGTCCGAAATCCCAGGCACGGGTAGCCTCTGCCAAAACGTACTCAGGCATTCTTCTGGCAGGGAGTTCCGGTTCAACGAAAAGAGGAACAGCGGACGCCAAATTTTCTTCTTGCAAGTCTTCTTCACAAGCACAACCCACCAATTGTCTGCGTACGCCCAAATTGGCAGCGGTCATCCAACGTTTCAAGGGCACTTGTGAGGTATAGAAGAACACATCGCCTTTCATCACTTGGTTTTCACCCAATTCCCAGTCTTTGTCTCCATTGATGTGGTGTGTCTGACGTTCTCTTTTATAACGGTCTTTGCCATAAACTTCGATGGTATCGAACCAGAGGGTATCCGCACCGTTGTACAAATAGGGTTTGATAACCTCTTTACGATTGGATTTCAACTCTTTCACGTCGGTCATGACCTCGAATGAAACGGTCACATCGGTTGAATCGTGAACCAGGCTTTGGTTCGAAATGAGGGTTTGTGCTGAGGCGTTCCAGCCGAGTCCAAGCACAACCAATGCAATTGCTGCTATTTTTTTCATATCGGTTTCCTCCTTATTTAATCAAATAGATGAATGAAAGACCCAGGTCGGTCAACCCCACAACGTGTTTGTTGACTTGACTCAAAAACATACCGCATTTACGGCTTTCAAACTTGTCGTACTCGGTGTACCACCATCCCAATCCAAGGGTAAACTCCATGTTCCAACGACGTGCGATCGGCCAGCTGTAACCATAGGTCAAACCGGCGCCGGCTGCCCATCCTTGACTGCGGGCATATTGGAGATCGTCGATGAAAATTCCACGGGAATCTACCTTATAAAAAGCGGTAGGAACATGCACTCCCCCTACGTTGAATTGGGTATAATTTCCATTCAAGCCAATGAAGTGTCCGAGAAACGCCTCACAAAACCAATAACGTACTTCCGGAGTAACCAAAAAATGTTTTGCTTTGATGTTATCCTCATTAGAAAGGGTCCAAGGATTGTAGCCGCCGGCCAATTCGAAGGTCCATCGGTCAGCCATGGCAAGTTCCAGTCCGACGTTGGGAGTCGTGGTCAACCAATAAAGGGTGTTCGTCTTCGCCACGAATTTTTGGGCGGAAGCCGTACCTGCACAGGCAAGGAATGAAATAAGGGTTAAAGTAAGAAAGCGTTTCATCAGCATATCTTGATTAATTTCTTCACAAATACGCTGAAGACAAAACAAAAAATGTTAATTTTGAAATATTGATTTCATCACACTTTTTGTTATTTATCGTTCAGCGTTGGCAAAGGTAGGGGCCAAATTAGAAGAATTCAAATTTTGCTGAATAATTTTACTTTTCCGACAAAAACTATTCTTAATCACGCAATATTTTACGCTAACGCAAATTTGCAGGCTATTTTTTGGCGCAAACACAAAAAAAATTAATTGTCGGAGAATAAATTCGCTATTTTTGCAAAAGAAAAAATAAAAGCAGACCATGCACAGTTTCACCTTTTCCAAAGAAATGATCAGCTACCTATTCGACTTCGGGTACGGTCTGATTTTTTTATTATGGGGAATTGTACTCATGGTCGTTACGATTCCAAAAGAAAAAGGGATCCTCTCATACATTCGAGCTCGAAAAGTACTGGGTGCTGCCTTGCTGACCATTGCATTGTACGCCATCATCCACTTCATACTCAGACCCATCCTAACGGACTACATCGAATTTTGGCTGCTGGCAACCGCTACCCTATTGCATTCCTGGTTGGCCTACTCCTCTTTTCTCTTCCTTTTGGAAACACCGCGCTACCTCATACGCCACTTCCTGATTGATGGACTCATCCCTGCACTCTTCCTACTTCTGGCCGGTTTCATCGGTGTTTTCTTCCCGAAAACGCAAGAAACTGTGTCGATTATCTTCGGTTGCATCTTCGCACTCAAGAGCATCCGCATGATTTCAGTGTGTTATCGGGAATATAAAAAATGTAAAAACGAACTCGACGACTACTACGACGAAGAACCCGACATCACCTGGATTCGCAACCTGCTCATCATTTCGTTGGGTATGTCCATCGCTACTTTGTTCGCCTTTTATTTCAAATCAATCCACCTCTATTACTACTTGGCTATCCCGGTTGTTTACACATACATAGCACTGAAGATCATCAACTTCATGCCGACGAAGATTGAGAACATCCGAGCAAAGAATTTGTACTTGGAAGCCAAAGAAGAAGAACAAAGGAAAGAGGAAGAAGATACCAAAGCCCTGGAGTTGCAGGAGAAAATCGGTACCCGCGTCGACACATGGGTCGTGGAAAAGAAATACTGCCGTCCGGAACTGACCATCAAAGACGTCGCCTTGGAAATGGGAACTAACCATAACTACCTCTCGGCCTATTTGAACAAATCATTGAATGTCAACTTCCAGACTTGGTTGAACACACTCCGGATTGAAGAAAGTAAGACCTACCTAACCTCTGGAGAGAAAATGAGCATTGAAGAGATCGGTATCCGCGTAGGGATTCCCCAATCCTATAACTTTAGCCGCTGGTTCCGCATCGTGGTCGGTAAAACACCGCTTCAATACAAAAAAGAGCACACGAAATAATCTTATAATACGTTACGAATATGTTGAGTGAAAAATTACAAGCTGCTATCAATGACCAAATCAATGCTGAACTTTGGTCTGCTTATTTGTATCTAGCCATGTCCTTGGATGCTGAAGCCAAAGGTTACAAAGGCGTTGCCAATTGGTTCTATGTTCAATGGTTGGAAGAACAAGACCACGCTCGCATCTTTATGAATTATCTCAATTCACGCGACTGCAAAGTAGAACTCCAACCCATCGCAGAAGTCCGTACCGAATGGACCTCCGTTTTGGAAATGTTCCAGGAAACCTTGCGTCATGAAAAAATCGTAACCGCAAGAATCAACAACCTGGCCGCCATCGCAGCAGAAGACAAAGACTTTGCCTCCTCCAACATGCTCGTATGGTTCATCAATGAACAAGTGGAAGAAGAAGAATCTGCTCGCGACATGATCTTCGCAACCGAAGCTGTAGAAGGCAACAAATACGGTATGTACCAATTGGACAAAGAATTGGCTACCCGCACCTACACCCAAGCCAGCCCCCTGGCCACCACTGCGGAATAAGGCTACGACGCGCCCGTCATTCCCGGCTTGACCGGGAATCTCCCATAAGGCCGCGAAAGTTAGGCTGCGACACCCCGTCGCGGCCTTTTTTGTGCTTGTGTTTTTGCGCATGTCATTGGCGGGTTGCCTGTTACGTCATGGCCGGCCCAGTGTGAATGCCGTCATGACCGGCCCTGCGGTAGCGTCATTCCCGGCTTGACCGGGAATCTCACATAAGGCTGCGAAAGCTAGGCTGAGACACCCCGTCGCGGCCTTTTTTATGCTTATGTTTTTGCGCATGTCATTGGCGGGTTGCCTGTTACGTCATGGCTGTCCCCGTGTGAATGCCGTCATGACCGGCCCTGCGGTAGCGTCATTCCCGGCTTGACCGGGAATCTCTACGTCATGACCGGCCCCGACCGGTCATCTCTCTTTTACCCATCGGCAATAAAAAGCCCAACCAGACCTTCGGTATGGCTACCAATCTATTCCAGCTGAGCCTTGTTTCCTAACTCGCAAATGCCCCAGTTCGTCGCAGAAAAGGCATTGCTCAGACAAACGGAAACTATAAGGCTCATCTGGAATGATTGTCTACGCCCCTCAGGATGTTTGGGCTTTTTTTATTGCCGACGGCGGACTCATACGTTGTTCCCGGTCCGTGAGGATTCCGTTATGTCCGACGGCGATAACCAAGCGTCATTCCCAGACCGCTGCGGTAGCGTCATTCCCGGATTAACCGGGAATCTCAAAGACGTGCGCTCCCTTCCCCGCAACCCCCTACGCACACCTAAAAAATGTAACCGCCTGGCGACCAACCGTCGGAAAATCCGTACCGTGCTTAGGGGGTTGCAGAAGGCGGCGGGTAGAGTTTAAGAATTCCAGCAATTTTCTAAAATTCACAATTTCTTGCGAGTGTTCAGAGAATTTTACGCTTTGGTTTGCCCAGAACCGAAAGAAGCCTAAAATTTGCATAACAAAAGTTGAATTTCCAAATACATTGTAATACATTTGCATTACAAACACATTACAACATGGGACAATCCACAATATCCATCCGCGTCGATGAAAAGCTCAAAAAGAGTTTTGATGAATTATGCAATGAAATCGGTTTGAGCAATTCTGCTGCTGTAACGATCTTTATGAAGGCCGCTGTTCGAGAACAGCGCATTCCCTTTGAACTTCGTACAGAAACAGAAGAGGAAGTCCGGGCAAAAAGCCTTGCCGCATTTCACAAACTCAGGGCTATTGCTCAAGAAAACGGCACGGCCGGGATGAGTCTTGAGGAGATTAACGAAGAGATCCGATTGGCAAGAAGGGGCGAATAATCATGGTAAAAATTTACGCAGTTATTGACACGAACGTACTTGTATCGGCACTACTCTCTCGCTTCAAAAATTCGAGTACCGTCCAATTGATGCAGCATTTAATCTTAGGCGATATCACACCTCTCTATAATGATGAGATTTTAGAGGAATACTACTCCGTTATGACTCGATCTAAGTTTTGTTTTCCTGACTCACTTATCGATGAAACATTGGAAGTCATCAAGAAGTTTGGAATAAACTCATCCCGAAAGAGGCAGGAGAACAACTCCCCGACCCAAAAGACATCGTATTCTACGAGGTCGCACTCTCTGTAGAAGATTCTTTCCTTGTAACAGGAAACATAAAACATTTCCCAAAGAAGCCATTCGTGGTAACTCCGGCAGGAATCTCTCTTCCCATCGGCAATAAAATGCCCAACCAGGCCTTCGGTATGGCTAGCAATCTATCCCAGCTGAGCCTTGTTTCCTAACTCGCAAATGCCCCAGTCCGTCGTCGAAAAGGCATTTGCTCAGACAAACGGAAACTGTAAGGCTCATCTGGAATGATTGCCTATGCCCCTCAGGATGTTTGGGCTTTTTTTATTGCCGACGGTGGACTCATACGTTATTCTCGGTCCGTGAGGATTCCGTTATGTCCGACGGCGATAGCCAAGCGTCATTCCCGGATTGACCGGGAATCTCAAAGACGTGCGCAACCGCCTGGCAACCAGGCCTTCGGAGAATCCGTACCGTGCTTAGGGGTTTGCGGAAGGCGGCGGGTAGAGTTTTAAGAATTCCAGCAATTTTATAAATTTCACAATTTCTTGCTGCTGCTCGTAGAATTTTACGCTTTGGTAAGGCCAGGTGCTGGAAAATGCCGAGTCTTGCGGCATGGTACATATTAAACAATCAACAGAGCTTCGTCCGCGGAAGGTGGACCTGCTCTCAAATGCCGGTTTTAAGGCAGTGTTTGGCGATCAGAACAACAAGCAAGTGCTGATCGATTTTTTGAACTCGGTGCTCCCGCGTGGACGAAAAGTCAAAGACTTGACCTATGTAACGACAGAATTTGCAGGTGCGACGCTGGAGAACCGGGGTGTAGTGTTGGACCTTCGGTGTGAAGATGAGGACGGAACGACGTTCATCGTGGAGATGCAACGCTACCGCCAGGACCATTTCGCTGAACGGTGTGTGATGTATGCCTCGCGGGTGTACGATTCCCGAAGCCGCGAGGAGATTGTGAATTTCAAGATTCCGCCGGTATACCTTGTAGGAATTTTAGCAACCGATGATTTTGACCGCAGCCATCCCGCGTGGAAGGATCGGTATATTTCCGAATATTCCCTTCGTGATTCCATAA
>JAGCJX010000020.1 GCA_017647795.1 Bacteroidales bacterium
CCCATCCACAAAACCCGCCCCTCCCGTGGACGCGCACTCAAAAAGCAAACAAAAAAAGGGGCCGACTTCATGGTCAGCCCCTTCGCAATTTATGTAGCGTCCGCTACTAGTAGGTAACTTCGCCGGTATAAGTTGAACGGACGAGTTTGTGACCGTTTCTCCAGATGTACACTGCAACATCAATGGTATAAGTACCATCACCATTGTCAATTACTTCAAAGGTACCACCACCGATGTAGTAAGGATAAGGGTTCGGGTAATCTACCATGGTCAAAGTAGTACCGTTACCGTAATAAGTGAACGGATCGTCCTCGAATTGGTAAACGTAAGTGTAAAGACCCGGAGTGAGAGAAGTAGCAGAAACGCTATCATCGTTGAAGCAAACTTTCAAGCGGTCACCATAGCTGTTGCTCAAAGTTACATAACGTCCACCAGCACCGTCGGTAGTACCGATCTTGCAAGAATCAAACTCGAGTTTGTGATCCGCAGGGTATTTGTAACCCGGGTTTTGGAAGTCGTAAGAAGCGTTGTCGCTCTTCAATACAATACCGCTGTAGGTTGCATTGATCTTGGTCTTCATTTGGTCTTCCACGCTCAACACGAGTTCATAACCAACATCCAAGTGTTTCACTTCCAAGGTTGCAGCAGTCAATTCCAAGCTTTCAGCACCGTGCAAAGTCATGTTACCATAGTGAATGATGTACTCATCACCACCCAAAGTATAGAGACCTTCTTTCAAGATACCGTCGTAAGCAACCGGGCATTCCAATTGCAATTGAACATCGTAAGGACCTTCTTCGGTTGTGAAGTACAATTCAAACCAACCGTCAGCACGGAGCGGAGCCGCGTGGTTACCGGTCACGCTGGTGAAAGTAGTGTTGATGGTAATGTCGTTGTACGGGATCGGAGGGTTGTTGAAAGTATCGTTGCTGGTATAGGGTTCAGCAATACCTTTGAAAGAAGCTTTGAAGCGGTTTCCATCGGTATCTTTCACATCTACATACATATCATAACCTTCTTCCAAGTGGGTCACGATCAATTTACCGGAAGCCAATTTCTTGGAGTAGGGAGCTTTCATTTTGGATTTTGCACCGTTCACGTAGAAGTTGGACAAAGAAGAACCAGCCCATTCGTCAGCGTTCGGGTCCACGATGTATTCACCTTCCGGCAATACACTAACTACGGAACCGGGGCAGTTCACATCCAATTCCAATTTCTTGTCACCGGCTTCCATGTACAAGGTGTACGATTTTGAGCTGTTGCATTTTCCTTCAACAGTCATTTCCAAGATTTCTTCACCTTGACCGGGGTGGTTGATGTCCGGGTCAGCTTCCCAACGTTTTTCAATCACACCTTCCCAGGTAGCTTTGATCTTGGTTTTCAATTCGTTTTCGATGTCCAAAGTCAAACGGTATTCGCCATCGAGGTGTTCCACCAACAAGGTGCTACCTTCCAACAAGCGCATGTACACTTGACCTTCGGTTTGAGCATGGTGGTAACCTTCTTCAGCGAAAATCACCAATTCATCGATTTCTTCGTCAGAAACCCAATCGGTAGTTTTCAAAGTATAGAGACCTTCCGGAATGATACCGTCCATCACTTTCGGGAACAAAAGGTTGAAGTAGATATCGTACGGACCGTCAGCAGTTTGCATCCAGAATGAGAAGCTAGTACCCGGATCGCTGTAGTGTTGGCCACCTACGTAGGTCAAAGTTGTTTCATAGGTGTAATCGTGCCAAGGAATCGGAGGGTTGCAGAAAGGTTCTTGTTCGAATTGCGGGGGAACATAACCTTCCCAAGTACCTACGATGCGGTTGCCTGCTTCGTCGGTCAAATCAACATCCACTTTATAACCATTGTCCAAGTGAGAAATGATGATGCGACCTGATTGCAACAAAACATAGTCTTCGCTGTTGCGGTCGGTACGGATGAATGAACCTTGAGCTGCGATGCAGTTTTGTTCTGCTTCGTAGTACGGAGGTTCCGGCAAATCAACCACGGTGTATTCACCTTCCGGCAAGACACCTGCAGTAGAAGTTTCTGCCAAATACATATCCACGAACGCTTGTTCTCCTTTAGCAGTGTAGAGGTTGAAACCGAAGTTGAAACGAGACCATTTACGGCCATAGATTTCAATGATGTCAGATTCGTTCAATTTGGTGGTCATTTCCAAAGCTTCAGAAACCACAGAAACCGCACCGTTAGAAACCGCTGCAAACACATAGTAGGTCACACCAGCTTCCAAATCAGAAACGGTTTGAATGGAAGTTTCCTTTGCAGCAACTGCAGTACCGTTTGCAAACACGTCAGCAGCAGCCGGAGCTTCGTTTTCAGTCAAAACCACGAATGCACAAGAAGTTGCATCTTGGGGTTTCACCACGAAAGAAATGGAGTTACGAGTTGCAGAACCAGCTTCCAAGGTCACTACCGGATCCGCAGCAGCGGTGGTAGACATTTTCAACACATTGGAGAGCACAGCTGCTTCACCAGAACCCACAGCAGCCACGATGTTGTATTCAGTGCTGGGAGTCAAATCACTGATGGTTACAGTAGAAGCTGCTTTTGCATCCACAGCCACACCGTTGGCCAACACCATCTTTGCATCCGGAGTTGCCACACCATTTTCATAGTACAAATAAGCACAGGTCTCTGCGTTCTCCGGAGTCACGGTGAACGACAAAGTCGTACCTGTTACTTCACCTGCGGTCAGGACCGCTTTCACGTTTGCAAGCTTATCGTCTTCTTGACAACCCACGAGGGCCAAGACGAAAGTCAATGCAAGCAACAAATAGTTTTTCTTCATAAATTGAATTGATTGGATTAAAAAAATTTTTTCAAAAATATACTATTTCTTTATTTTTACAAACAATTTTGCTATTTCAGCAGGATATTTTCGATCAACTTTTTCAAGTTGTTCTTCGGCATCGAACCCTTTTGGATCTGAGGATCCCCTTCCATCGGAATAAAAAGCATCGTCGGAAGTGCGGTAATACCGAAATCTCCCGCCAAAGCCCGCTCCTTGTCCGTATTGATCTTATAAATCACAATTTGACCTTCGTATTCCTGGGCCAAGTCTTCCAATATCGGAGACAAACGTTGACAAGGGACACACCAATCTGCGTAGAAATCCACAATTGCAGGACGATCCCCCAAATATTTCAAACTACTATCTTTCTTATAATCAAATACTTTCTCTATGAATTCCGCTTGGGTCAGATGCTGAACCAAGGGTTGCTTTTCCTCGGGATGAGCCGATCCTGCAAAAACCGGAACTGACAAGATCAGGAGCAATCCCAAGAGGATGAATGTGATAAATCCTTTCTTCATAATTTCAAAAAATAAAAATTTGCGCAAGATATAAAATTTTTATCACTCATCCATCATCGAAGAAATGTTATTATTTTTGTGCGGATTTTAGCATCCTCAACGAAAAATATAAATATACACATAGTGCCATGAAAATTGCCGTTCCCACCCGTGAAGGTCACATCGATGACCACTTCGGACACTGCGACCACTACACCATCTACACAGTTGAAAACCAATCTATTTTGAGCAAAGAAGACCTTCCCTCCCCCCAAGGATGCGGTTGCAAATCCGGCATTGCTGCCGACTTGCAAGCCATGGGCGTCACCGTGATGCTCGCCGGCAACATGGGTCCCGGCGCTTTGAACAAACTGCAAGCCCACGGAATCCAAGTCATTCGTGGCTGCCACGGACCGATTGACACCGTTGTCAACCTCTTCCTCGCAGGTGTACTGGCCGATTCTGGTATTGGTTGTGCCGGTCACAGCTCAGAACACCACTGTGGTGGACATTAATCGTCCCATTGACTATCCGAAGCCATGGCTGCCATCAACAAAACGAACGTCGCCCGCCTGCTGGATGCCCGCAAGGTTGCTTACGAACTCATCCCCTACACCGTGGATGAAAACGACCTCGCGGCCACCCACGTAGCCGAGGAGCTCAACGAAGACATCGCACAAGTCTTCAAAACCCTCGTCCTGCGCGGAGACAAAAACGGCCTCTTTGTCTGCGTCATCCCCGGAGATCAGGAGGTTGATTTGAAAAAAGCAGCCAAACTCTCCGGCAACAAAAAAGCAGAAATGATTGCAGTCAAAGAACTGCAACCCCTAACAGGCTACATCCGGGGTGGCTGTTGCCCCATCGGAATGAAGAAGCCCTTCCCGACCTGGATCCACGAAACCTGCCAATTGTTCCCGTACATATTCGTCAGTGCAGGCGTACGGGGCCTACAACTCAAAATAAACCCCGACGACTTGTTACAAGTGGTCGGGGCTAAACCTGCAGATTTGATCAAAGACTAATAAACCGGTCCTTTGACAAAATCTACGACAAAATTCACGATCTTCGGAACCACCGCTTCAACATAGCGACGTCCCTTCTCTGCTGTTGCTGTCAACGGGTTACCCACACCGGTATCCTCGGTCACAGCCGCCCAATCCCGCGGCAACCATGCCACCTTCTGGTTCAGGCCCTCAATGGCAAACCGCTTGAAATGACCGTCTCCAGCCAGTTCCATCTTCACCAGTTCCGGGTAGTAATGCAACATCACAGAAGTTTCCATTTCTCCCGCGTGGTCATCCTCCTTCTCTTCAAAGAAGCCATCCCGTTTGACAATGTTAAACCACTCATTGTGGCAAATCAACAGGCTCGGATCCTCGATCATCAAGTCCCGAATCATCGCCTTGAAGATATTTCCCCCGTGTCCGCTCATAATCATCAATTTCTTGATGTTCTGACGTTTGAGAGAATTCACCACATCGCGCAAAATGGCAAACTGCGTTGTCTGCGAAGTATGGATACAAAACGGAAGTTCAATCTGTCCGGGATTTTGTGATCCCAAAGGAATGCCCGGCAACACCATGGCCCGTACACCTTGTTCCGCTGCCAACGCAACCACCTCAAAAGCAATGGCCTGCGCTGTCAACATATCGGTACAATAAGGCAAGTGACGGTTGTGCGGTTCCGTCGCACCCCAAGGAAGGATGGCCAGGTCATAGGTTTCCTGCTGGCTCACATCCCCCCATTTGGCGTACGTAATATCGTATTTTGAACAGTTCATGCAATCCTCGGATTAAACGCCTTTTACGCGTTCTTTGTATTCTTTGATACAAGCATCCAAACGTTCGTGCGCGGTGGTGTCGCCCGGAACGTTGTGTGACGGGTGGATGTACAATTTCACGCCTCTTTCTTCCAAAATTTCAGCCACGGTACAGATGGTCATCCAAACGGTGGTAATGAAGGCCATGGTTGAGAGGGGACCGATCTTGTCTTGGTGGTTCTTCAAAGAAACAGAAGCATCCACGATGGGGCAGCATGAATCCACTACATAGTCAGCAATTTGGAAGAGGTTCTTTCCACCGGAGTGACGGGGAACTTTAGCACCGGTTTGTTCTGCCGAACCGTAAACGATCACTTTCATGCCACGTTTTTTAGCTTCCAAAGCCACGTCGATGTTCACGGCATTGATACCGGTGTGTGAGAAAATCCACAACACGTCGCGTTCATCGAAGTTCCAGCTATCCATAATGGCTTTACCATAACCTTCAGTTCTTTCCAAGAACAGGAATTGGTTGATACCCATTTCACCGGTGATGTGGGTGAAGAAAGTCAACGGAAGTTCACAAAGCGGGTGAAATCCCACGAAACCACCAATTCTCGGATACATTTCTTCGATCGGCAAATTGGCGTGACCGCAACCGAAGGTGTGCACCCAACGACCCGCTTGAATCGCATCAGCCATGACTTCAGCTACTTTCTTAATTTGCTCCATTTGAGTTTCCTCAATTTTGTTCATCACGCCAAAGGCGTTCTTTTTCCATTCGTTTGCTAACATCTTAGTAATAGTTAAGTAGTTATTGAATCTAGTTAATTGTTTTTCTCTGTAAAATTCTTAGCCACACGTGTCGCAATGGGCAAAACCGCCAACATCAAAACCACGGCCAAGATCAGAAATACCGGGAACAGGTTGGAGCTTCCGGCTTGGAACGTACGTCCTGCCACAAAATTCAGCGAATAATTACCGCACAGACCCAGGAACATCGCAATGGAAATGGCAGAACCGGTCATCCGACTAAAAGCAGATCCGACGCGGGCCAGGATAACGGGGAAGGTCGCACTCACCCCGATAC
This sequence comes from Bacteroidales bacterium, assembly GCA_017647795.1. Lineage (GTDB taxonomy): Bacteria > Bacteroidota > Bacteroidia > Bacteroidales > UBA932 > JAGCJX01. The sequence continues at coordinate 6,156 of JAGCJX010000020.1, forward strand.
CGAGCAGCAAGGTACTCACGTACGGCAAGATCACCGATGCATCGGCAAAGTACATCGTCAATGCTCCCAACAACGCCACAACCAAAAAGCCCGCCAACAAGGCAACATCCTTGAAACGACCCATCAACACACTCAGACCCACGCGGCCGATCAACATACCCACGGTCAACAAGGTCAAGGCCAATGTTGCCATGCTGGGATCCAAGCCTTGCTTCGTCAAGAACATGGCCGTATAATTCCCCGAAATTGCTTCCAAACCGCTTTGGAAGAACAACACCAAAGAGAACAGCAGGATCACCGGATAACGCAACAAGCGAATGGAATCGGTATAACCCACCTGCCCTTGCGGTTTGGCTTTCGGAAACGAAATGCAGCAGAAATACACAATGAACAACACAATGAGTACCGAAGCCACGGTCAACGGAATCGTATAATCATCGATGAACGAGCAGGCCAAGGTCCAGCAAAGGGCCCCCACACAATAAAATGCGCTCATGATACTCATCATCCGACCGCGTTTGGGATCCTCGTAAATATCCGACACCAAGGCATTGGTCGCCCCGTTCAAGATACCGCCACCGATCCCCAAGACAATCATACACAGGCGTAACGGGCCCATGTGTTCAAAGTTTGCCAATCCCAACAAACCGCCCAAAGCAAGGACGGATGCGGCAATCATCAAACCTTTGTATCCAAACTTATCGACTACAGGACCGAAGAAAATAGTCCCTAAAATAATACCGATGGACAAAAACTGCGGCAGGGTCACCGCCTGCGGAAGTCGCAGTGTCAAAGGATTCATAATAGCCCCGAGTGCCAACATGATTACGCCGAAGATGGCGATCCCGGCACAAGCTGCCACAAATACCTTCGGAACAGAATAAGATTTACTTTCCATAAGACTTACTGATTAAATGACCGTAATACCAGATAGGCAGCGCCCAACAAAGCGGCATCTCCTCCAACTTGGGAAGCACAATACTGCACCTGCTTCATCGAAATAGGCTGGCCCCATCGGCACGCCTCCTGATAAATCCGATCGATAAAACGTACGGCAGGACCAAAGACGCCCCCGCCAAAAATTATTTTCTCAGGATTGAAGAGACTGACCAGATTGGCCGTTCCCATCCCCCACATCTGAATGGCCTTATCCAAGACTGCAACCGCAATCTCATCCTGCTGGTCGTACACAGCAAAGACATCGTGAGAGGTCACTTCTTCGATTGGCTTCTGACGCAAGGGACCTTCGTACAAAGGACGCTCCTGCAACAAACGTCGAGCATTCGTTCCGATACCATTACCGGAGGCATAATATTCAAAACAGCCTACGGGCACAAACTCCTCACGATAAGGATGCTCCAACGCCATCCATCCGGTCGCTCCGACAATATCATTAGCTCCGTGGATAACCCGGCCATCCAGCAAAATTCCGGCACCGATACCGGTACCTACCGCCAGGTAGATGGCATTTTCACAACCACGGGCTGCTCCCTGCCACACCTCTCCCAAGATGTAACAAGTACGATCACTTTCTATGCAAACAGGTGTTTTCGGATTGTTGAGTATTGTTTTGATTTTTGCTTTCAACGGATAATTGTCCCAACCCGGAATGTTGGGTGCCCAGACCCGATCGGTCTTGGAATACACAATTCCCGGCACACAAACCCCGACCCCTTGGATAACTTCGGTCAAGTTTTCTCCCAACAGAGAGAGAATGACTTCATTGATCAAATCACCCACCTGATCGCCGGTCCGTCCGGCTAACAAAGCGTTTTTGCGGGCAAGAATTTGGCCATTCTGATCAAAAATCGCAGCGGCCACTTTTGTTCCACCCAAATCAATACCGATGACTGCCATAACGAAAGAGTTTAGACAGCAACAAAGTTACAAAAATTATTTCATGCGGAGCAAGCCATCTGCCTGTTGTCGCACTTTGCTCAACAACAACGGATGCATCGAGGATTTATGTGCATGCAGGAAATCCAACACCACTCGCTTGGCTTCCAAAGAAGTATGGCCATACAACAAAGCCCCTGCCCAGTTTTTCGGGAAGAAAATATCGCCCGTTTGCTGGATTTCGGGCATCATCTCAAGACCGGTTCGCAGGTAAGCCAACGCCTCTTGCTGACGGTCCGGATGTCCCAACAAACGCAAAGCATCGCTGACCCAAGGTTCAACAACCCGGAAAGCAGGTTGTTTCAAGTCCTCAAAAAACGCAGCACGCATCGCTGGATCGGGGTGGACGGCCCTAGCCAAGAAATCAAATTCCGCCAACAGATCAGGGTGATCCAACAAGGTCCGGTGTTGGGACAGCCTTTCTATCGCTTGTTCCGGATAAAAGATTGCCAAACGATAAATCAGTTGCGTACGGTCTTTCAGGCTCCATGCAGGATTCGTCGATTGCTCCAGCAACCAGGCTCGGGTTTCCGATGTTGTCGCCACATCCATCAAGGCCAGGAAGGACAAACGTCCCTTCACCGGATCCTTCTCGGCGGCGGCAAACTGCAACAGACGCTGTTCAATTTCGGTCAATTCCGGACACCAATGCAGGACCGTGGTGAGCTGGTTCAAGGCTTGCGAAAACAGGAGTTGATTTTGTTCCCGCTCCACCACGTCCATCAACACAGTTGCCCAACGCATCGGGGAAACTTTACCCATCCAAAACAATTCTTGAAAGTTTGTCAACAAAGCCCGACGTTGCAAATCATCGGTCAAAGTCGGCAGAGTCTCCAGCCAATGATTGCGGGACAAAGTATCCATCACAAACACGCCATAACCCATTGCATCGGCATTGGGCAACACGGGACCGGCTCCTGCAGGCAAAACCAACCGGATCACCTCATCTGCCAAAACCACCTTTTGGGTCTTCCACACCGAACGGTTTGAACGGTTCGACGCCGGTTCCTGCCAAGCAAACAACACGGACTGATCCCAAGACAAATCCCGCCCCAACGGATCGATTTGGCGGATGGTCAGCGTATCTCCCCGACGTTGCATTTTGTATCGCGGAGCTCCTTCCGAGGCCACCCAAACATCGCTCCATCCCACCATATCAATGGGCACTTGCGCATCGAAGACAGCAATCAATTCCTCCCAGGTTGAGTTGCCGTAAGCATATTGTTTCAAATACTGTTGCACAGCCACTTGGAATGACTTTTCACCCATGCGTTCCACCAGTTTGCTCATGACGATCGGAGCCTTGTTGTAGATGATGTTGGAATAAATCAACCCCGCATCTTTCAGATTGCCCAAAGGCTGGCTTAACGACACCGTTCCCGTCGTCCGTTCCTCGGCATAGGCAGACAAGTGATAGGCGGTAAAATTCAGACGATCGTCATAGTCGGGATACCACTCCTTGATGATTTCCGCCGCAAAATAATTGGCAAAGACCTCCTTGATCCAAACATCGTCAAACCACGACATCGTCACATAATCTCCGAACCACATGTGCGCAGTCTCGTGTGCAATGACCGAACTCCGGGACATCCGCTCCTTCACCGACGGATTGGTCTCCAAAAACATCCGGGAGGCATTGTACAAGGTTGCACCAGTGTGTTCCATCCCACCGTACTGAAATCCAGGCAGGATGATCAGATCGTATTTGGCAAAGGGATAAGGTACGGCGGTATAGGCTTCCAACCACGCCAACGAGGCAAACACCTCTTCTGCGATGACCGGCAACTGCTTCAATTTGGCAGGATCGGTCTCCCGGTGGTAGATACCGATGGTTCGGTCTTTGGTAAATTCCTGGTATTCAAATTCACCCACGACAAACGAGAACAAATATGTGCTCAGGGGTTCTGTTTCAAAGAAACGGACAATCTTTTTTCCAGGTTGATACGGATCCTCCACCTCTCCCTTAGACTTGCCGTTGGCCACAGCCTCCCAAGACTCAGGAATGGAAAGTCCCAAGGTATAACGGCCCTTGAGGTTCGGCTGATCGAAGCAGGGGAACAAGGTCCGGGCACGATCGGGCACCAACAACGTATACATGAAATCCGGTCGGCGATTCAACGACTGGTCCGGGCTCACAAAATGAACTTCCACCTGATTTTTTCCTGGACGCAAGCCATCCCCCGGCAGACGAAGGTGCTCTGAAATCATTTCTACGGGAATCTGTTGACCGTTCAACACGAGCTGTTTTACCTGCCCAGTAAAGTCAAGCCACAAGTCTTTCTTATGCTTGGATCCCTGGGTTTCTGACAGCTCAAAGGTCAGCACATTCTTCCCTTGCACGGCCTTCTCCTGCTCCAACGGTATGTTGAAGTAGAGGTTGTATTTCAAATTGGTAACACGTGATTTTCGATCTGCTGCCCGCTCCCGGGTCACCCCAACGACAGGGTCTTGGATTTGTTCACATCCACACATCAGGAAAAGTATCCCCAGAATAAGCCAAACTCGTTTCATAAGACAAACTTAGCACAATTTCTGCAGATACAAAAATTGTGCTAACATAAGACCCTAAACAAAAAAGTGGTGTATGCTGTGCTACATACACCACCGTTTATTTTAGTTTAGCAATTACTTAGAAAGCTACTACGTCAGTAGAAACTACAGAGGCACGTGAAGCAATTTGAGCTTTTGCTTTACCAGTAAACATTTTTGCTGCACGGGGAGCACCGTCTACATCAGCTGAAGTCAAAGTGATGTCACCTGCGAGGTAGAAGAGAGGAAAGTCCTCTTCATTAGCATAGGGAGAGAGTTGTCCTGTATCTTCATTACATGAATAAACCTCCATGTGACGTACGGTAAAGTGATAACCGCCAGTGAGTTCTACTGTTTGGCCAACACCTTCTGCTACATATTGGTCTTTCACGAAAGAATATGCAGGGAATTGTCCGGAAACGAAAGTAGAACCACCTTCATAATCACCATAAACCAACCAAGTAGGAGCATATCCTTCTTCGTCTGCTTCATCAAGAGCTACACCGGTATACACGTTCAATGAACCATCTTCTGCGACAACACCCACTGCAGGAAGGCTTGCATCCACTTGGCTCCAGCCATAGATCAACACTTGATTAGGATCAACAGTGCTAGCGCTGATGGTAACAGGCACTGAGAAATCGTGAGCAACGAAATCCATCGCCAAATAACCGTCAGAACCTACGCTCAATTTCAAAGCCTCTGATGCAGTCAAAGTCCAATCGCCGAACCAACTTGCTACGGTATCATCCACTTCGAACTCAGCAGTAGTCACCTCGTTGGTAAGCAGGGTGGTTTCACCACTAACGTGTGTTGCATGTGCAATCACAGAGTAGCTGGTATTGGAAGTACATCCGTCCAAGTAAATCAAGCAACCGTCTGAGTTTACGTATTCAAGACCTTCTGCATCCAAGGTTTGGAAAACATCTGAATATCCTTCCCATGCTTCTTCTCCACTCATACCTTCGAGACCATCAGTGGCAATTACCAGGAATTTCACTTCGATAACGTCTTGACCAATCCATTCGATGAAGATAGAATTGTATGAAGTCAAACCTTCTGATGCATATTCGTCAGTTACAAACATGTCTTGTTCAAACCATACATCCGGAACGGGAGCGGTGATGGTAACAGTGATGTCTGCAAATTGAGAATCTTTGTACTCTTTAGAGTCAGCAGCCGCATTTGCTTGTACGCGTACGGTGTAAGAACCGGGTTGCAAGTCAGAGAAAGTTACAGAAGTTTCAGTAGTAGTCGCTTGTTCGGTCATGATGTAGGTGTAACCTACTGCGTTAGCAACTGCATTCCAAGAAATGGTAAAACCATTTTCAGTTTGGTTAGAAACGGTCAAAACCGGAGTTTCCAAAGCGACCTTTTCTACAGGTTCAGGCTCATTACCTTTTTTGTCGCAAGCAACCAATGCCAAAGCAACAAGAGCCAATGCAAAAAATTTCTTCATAATGTTTTGTTTATTAGTAATTAAAATGTTCTAAACATATTCTGCTACCGAATATGAATGGCAAATATACGTCTTTTCTAGGAAATAATTGTGAATTTTCGCTATTTCAGCATTTCATCAATCGTTGCCACCAATTTCGCAAATTCCTCTTCTTTGAACAAACGCGTGAGCATCACAATTTTACCGTCTTTATCAATCAAGACATTGCGGGTAATTCCAGCACTACGAAGGGCGTACTTGGCGAATACATCCGCACCGGGATCCAAAGCCAACGGGTAGGTAACACCCGTAGATTCTGCCAATTGCAGCACCTTCTCAACCGGTTCATCCCGGTCAATTCCCAGGAGCACAAAATTCGGATTGTCCTTGTGGCGTTGCCAGATCTGCTTCTCAATGTGCGGCATTTCCTGACGGCAGATACCACACCAGCTCGCTGTAAACTGTAGCATCACAACTTTGCCTCGCTGGTCTGCCAGGTTGACCGAATAGCCATCGGTGAGTTTTACCGTAAAATCCGGAGCCACATCCCCTACCCGGACCAGATAACCATTTTCATCAGCCACCAAGGTGTCTGCCGTAGGGACTTCAGTGATTTGCGGGGTTTCTGCAACCTGATTGCGGTTGCGGCAAGCGCCTGCCCCAAAGAGTACGCAAGCCAATGCAAATAAACAGAATTTTCTCATCGCAGTAAGTAAATCAAATTTGGAACCAAATTAATGCTATTTTTGCGAAAAAAACAAACATAATGACAGAAGGATACGCTTGGGCACAAGAGATGAATTGTGCCGTAACTGTTTGCGACAAAGACGCAAATATCATTTTTATGAACGACAAGGCGCGCGCCACCTTTGCATCACACGGAGATCTCCTCGGCAAAAATCTCAAGGACTGCCACCCGGAACATGCCTGGAAAACCATCCAGACCCTGTTGGAAAATGGAGGATCCAATGCCTACACCATCTTAAAAAAAGGCGTAAAGAAAATGATCTATCAGACCGCCTGGTTCCAAAATGGCGCGGTGGCCGGTCTCGTAGAAATCTCCATGATCATCCCGGAAGACATGCCTCATTTCGTACGGGGATAAGTCTTCAACCTACAAAACAAACAACAAACCCATGAAAAGAACTGACTTTTACTTTATCATCGTCCTCTTGGCGATCTTCCTGCCCTTCTTCCTCTCAACCCCCTTGTATGAAGCCTACAAAGCCTTCAATGCCGATCATGGCATGTTCATGAGCTTTCTTAAATTCGGCATCCTCTCCACCCTGGGAGAAATGTTGGGTGCGCGCATCAGCCGAGGCGAATACCTGCCCAAAGGTTTTGGGATGGTTCCCAAAATGCTGGTATGGGGCGTCCTGGGGATGTTCATCAACGGAGCTATGACCGTTTTTTCATCCGGTATTCCAACCCTCATGCAAAACCTGGGCATGCCCGACACCCTGGCCACCTTCCAAGGTCCGCTGAGTTGGGGAAAATTTGCCATTGCCCTGTCCATTTCTGTTGCCATGAATACCTTCTTTGCACCGGTATTCATGACCTTCCACAAGATTACTGATATGCACATCCACAACCATGGAGGCCGCTTGTCAGCACTGGTCACACCCATCCCCATGGGCAAACTCATGGCCGAGCTGGACTGGAAAAAACAATGGGGATTCGTCTTCAAGAAAACGATCCCCTTGTTCTGGTATCCGGCTCATACCATTACTTTCCTGTTGCCGGGCGAATTACGCGTATTGTTTGCAGCCCTCTTGGGCATTGTCCTCGGTGTACTGTTAGCGGTTGCTGCTAAGAAATAAACTCGGCAGGACCTCTTCCACTTTGACCATATCAGGCATATTCATACCTACATCAGCTCCAATGTACGTCGGATCGGAGATGGTGTAGGTTTTTCCTTTGTACTGCAGGGTCGTTCCTTCCACCTTCTCGGTAAAACAAACCGCCGTTGCCATGTGACCCGGGTAACGGACCAGCACCACGTCCAGTCCCATCAATTCACGAACCAGCAAAGCATACAACACCGAACGGTCTTCGCAGTCGCTATAGGGATAAAAGAACAATTCCTCAGCAAACAACGGACGTTCGTAACCAAACTGATCCTGGTCAGTCTTGTAATCAAAACCCGTTTGAACCAGGTTGATGAGGATGTTCGCAGCCTCGCGTTGACTTTTTCCCTTCAAGAGCGGTTGCAAGCATTCCTTCATCAACGTGATGTTGGGTTCGGAGAAACGGACCGACGAATACACATTGAAGTCGTTGGACTTGGGATAATTCTCATAAAATGCTTTCAGACCCGGATTCACCGTCATTTTCATCGTCACCGCAGGGTAACGTTTGGACTGAATGGTACGAACCGTTTCGTTGGAAGCAGAAGGGAATTTCGGAGGATGGGTTATGAACAAATCCAAGTGCTTTTCTTGGGGGAATTGGAAATTACAGATGTAGCAAGAGGCGCCTTGGGACTGGAAGGTCGGATCCATGATATAGAACGACTTCCCATCCAAGGAGAAACGTCCCCGGTTGACCAAACGGTTGTCCGAAGACATCAACAGATACAAGTGATCCTTGCAACGCATCAGACGGGCGCTGTATCCAGATTGGCTCAACAAAAAGAAGTGCACGAGTACCGCCTGATCTTTTTGTGAAGTATATTCTTGGGCACAACGTTGGGACAACTCGTAAAAAGCCCAGTCCGGCAACTGGTATTGCTCCTTGTACAATTTCAAATCGGCCAAGGTTTGAGCAAAACGGCCATCGGCACATTGGTCCCAAGCCTTTGAAATCGCATCTTCCGATACACCTGACATAGACAGGTTTCCTTGTGCTTTGGCAATTTTGGCCGGAATGCCGTAGTAGTTCAAATCAAAACGAGGGATTTGCGGCTCTTTGGGACGAACCGGAATCGGTTCTACGCGCGGAATCGGAATTGCACCCAAATTGGGGCGTGCATCGTCCGGAACAGTCACCTCCGGCAAATCAATGGTCGGATCGTCCAACTTGGGAGCAGGCGGAGCCACCGGAGCCACCACCGGTTTCGGACCCGGATCCAACGGTTCAGCCGGCAACAAGTTAAATTCTCGCCAGGCTTCTTTGAGATACGCTGAAAATTCTGCATTCACGCGGGCATAATAATCGTCAAATGACTGTTGACGTTCTTTCTTAAATCGCTCGAATTCACTGCGATAATCTTGTGCAAACGCCCCTTGTTGAGCACCGATCACCAACCCCGCCAAGAACAAGGACGCACAAACTAATTTCTGTTTATTTTTCATAAGGTCTGAACTATTTACAAAGAATCGGGACACAAGTTGTTTGTGACCCGATTCCAGATTATTTTTTCAACTATTGCGATTTGCGTTCCACGCCATACACCGCGGTCACCGGGACGGTCATCATGAAGACATCCGGATCCACGGCCTTCGCCAGTTTTGTAATTTCGTTGGAAGAATTCTTGCGGCTCACGACCATCAGGACCTCCTGATCATCTTGCAAAGCCCATTGTACCGAATATACCGGACGACTGCCTTCCACACTGGTTTCATTCAATTGTTGGGCAATTTCACGGTTCTTTTTGGAGACAATCAAGGTTTGTACAGACTGTTGGGAACCGGTGGTCATCATATCTACAGCATAGGAGAAGGCAATGATTTCGATGTAACCGTACACCACATCCTGCAGGCTCTTGTCCGGCAACAACAAGATGGAAATGATGATCAACGAGTCGCAGACCAAGTAGATACGGCCGGGAGAAATGTTTTTGTATTTGTTGATGGATAGGGCCACAATGTCGGTACCGCCCGTGCTTCCTCCTTGGGTAAAGATGATGGAAATACCAATCCCGCTGAGAGCACCCCCAATCAACGCATTGATGAGGTTTTCCTCAATTCCAGCGGAGAATTCCACCAATCCCGGAATCATCGGCATGAAATGAAAGAGCACAAAGCTCATCACCACGCAATAGATGGTCTTGATTCCAAAACCGCGACCCAAGATGATGAATCCAAAGACCAACAGGAGCGCATCAATGGCAAATTTTGCATAGGAAATCGGAATCTTCGGCAAGCCGTAGTGGATGACAGAAGCCAAACCGGCAATCCCACCTCCGGTAATTTCGTGGGGGTTCAGAAAGGCCACCCATCCGAATACAAAGACGGCCAGACCCAAGGTCATGATCAAATACTCTTTCGCAAACTTCATCATAGTGTTTCTAGTTATTTTATCCGCGAATTTAGGAAATTTCTTCAAATAATTACTCTAGGTTATCAATGAATGCATCGCCATCCGGAACCGCTTCGACATTCACGACCTCAACACCCGAGAGGGTCACCGGCAAAACGCCTTGAGCCTCAATCTCGCCAGCCAACAGACGGGCCACCGCAGCATTGTTGTAATCAGTATTCATGTGCGCAATGACAAATGCATCCAACATACCGGTGTTTTGGAACAACGTATAACCGTAAGGGATTCCAAAAAATGCAACCACCAACTGCGGACGTTCGGTCTCTGCCATCCAGGCATCCAAGGCCCCTACTTGCCAGTCATTCATCCCAAAAGCACGTTGGGGATTGCGGTGGGTGTGATGGAGACCAATCACCACAGTCTGGTATTCCGTTTCGAGGCGGTCCTTCAATGCTTGGAACTCTTCCAAGGTCGCGGTAGCAGGCAAGAGGAAAGAATCCACTTCGGTGTACGCCGAAAGGGCCTCTCCCAGAAATGCCTGTTCTGCCTGATCGGCCGGATGGAAACCGACATAAGCCACCTTTTTGTTTTGAAGCGGGAAGGCGGCGGCAGTCTTTTGCTGTTGTCCCTTTTCAAAAAGAATCAGGGTTTCTTCACCAATGCGACGTACGAGGTCCTTGTACTCCCGTTTGTTGAGCTCTTGCAACAACGAGGCTTTGGTCACCTTCATCCGGGGCTGATCCAAAGGCAACAAACCCAAATCGTATTTCAAACGCAAGACCTTGCGGACACGTTCATCCAAGTCTTCGCGAGAAATTCGACCGCGACGTACGGCCTTTTTGAGTTGACGGATGGAACCGGGCACATCACTGGGCATCAGCATGATGTCCACACCTGCCTCAAAAGCTGCCAACGGAATCTCTTCGGGAGCCAAGTGGTTCGACACCCCTTTCATTCCCAATGCATCGGTGATAACAATGCCATCAAAGCCCATTTCCTCTTTCAACAAACCAGTTACCATCGGTTTGGACAAGGACGAGGGAGTACCCGTCGAATCCAAGGCCGGAACATTCAGGTGACCCAACATCACCATTTCAATGTTCTCGCGACGGATGAGTTCACGGAAAGGATAGAGTTCAATGGAATCCAAGCGCGCACGGTCAAAGTTCAAAACCGGCAGATCGTGGTGGGAATCCACAGAAGTATCCCCGTGACCGGGGAAGTGTTTCAGGGAAACAGCCATACCGGCATCCTGCATTCCTCGCACATAAGCTGCCGCATAGTCTGTCACACGTTCCGGATCCTCCCCAAAGGAACGGACGTTGATTACCGGGTTATTGGGGTTGTTGTTTACGTCCACCACCGGTGCATAGTTGACTTGGAAACCGAAACGGCGCAGTTGTTCTCCAACCTGCAATCCCATTTCGTACACCAATTCCGGAGAAGACAGGCTACCCAACTGCATTTGTTGCGGAAACTTGACCACATCATCAAAACGCATGGACAACCCCCATTCGGCATCAATGGTCATCAGAAACGGCACCTTGGGACGCTCGATCCAATCGTTCATCAGGTCTGCAGCTGCCTGCAAATCACTGTACATCAAGATCAATCCACCCAACTCGTAGTCCCGGATGTATTCTTCAATTTGTGCAAGACGTTCCGGTGTCTGGCGGCTGGAAAATGAGACAATGTACAATTGTCCGATCTTCTCCGTGAGACTCATGTCTTCCAAAATCTCATTGACTACTTTTTCACGAGCCATTTCATCTGCTGTTTGAGCAGAAATGGTGCCTCCGATACACATCAGAAGCACCATCATCCACGTTGTAATACGATTCATTATTTGTTGAATTGTTCCATCAAAGCTTTCAACTTCGCATCCACATCGTCACCTTTGACGCCGAAGTAAAATTTGATCTTCGGTTCAGTTCCGGAAGGACGGACAGAAACGACAGAACCGTCTTCCGCGAAGAAACGGAGCACATTGGACTTGGGCAGACCCGTCACCTCCGGTTGGTTGTAGTCCAATACCTTCACAACCTTCGAGCCGGCCAGTTCTGTCGGAGGGTTGTTGCGCAAGTCCACCATCATTTGAGCGATTTGTTCCAGACCGTCTTTTCCTTTTTTGGTCAGAGAAATCAAAGACTCTTTGTACAAACCGTATTCTTCGTAAATGCGTTGCAACAAACCGTAGAGGGTCAGACCTTGATCAGCAGCCCAAGCGGCACATTCAGCCACCATCACGCAAGCGATAACGGCATCTTTGTCGCGAACGAATTCGCCCACGTTGAAGCCGTAACTTTCTTCGCCACCACCGATAAAGGTGCGTTTTCCTTCGTTGTTGCGAATGACTTCAGCAATGTATTTGAAACCGGTCAGCACATCGTACATCTGAATGCCAAAACGGTCTGCCATCGCACGCATCAGTTCAGTGGTCACGATGGTCTTGACCATGTAGGTATTTTCGTTCAATTTGCCCAACTCGTTCCAACGGGTCAGCAAATAATAAGTCAACAAGGAAGCAGTTTGGTTACCGTTCAACAAACGGATGGTTCCTTCTGCATCGCGTACAGCAATACCCACGCGGTCTGCATCCGGGTCGGTTGCCATCACCAAGTCGGCTCCTTCACGTTCTGCCACCTCAATGGCCATCGTCAGTGCAGAAGACTCTTCCGGGTTCGGAGAAGCCACGGTCGGGAAATTTCCATCGCTGATTTCTTGTTCAGGAACGCTGTAAATCTTTTCAAATCCAATTTGGCGCAAAGCACGCGGCACCATACGGACACCGCTACCGTGCAACGGAGTATAAACAATCTTCAAGTCGCGATGACGGGCTACCGATTCAGGAGACAAGGTCAAGGACAGGATTGAGTCCAAGTAAACACGGTCCACGTCTTCGCCAATGGTATGGATACGGCTGTGCGGGCAAGTACCAAAACGTACCATCGACGGATCGGTGATCTTCAACACCTCTTCGATGACATTTTTATCGTGCGGAGCGGTCAATTGGGCTCCGTCTTGCCAGTAGGCTTTGTAGCCATTGTATTCTTTCGGGTTGTGAGATGCTGTAATCATCACCCCTACTTGGCATTGCAAATGACGGATCGAGAAGCTCAATTCCGGAACCGGGCGCAGGTTGTCGAACAAGAATACATCAAAACCGTTTTCGGCAAAAACACCGGCTGTAATGCAAGCAAAGTCTGCACTGTTGTTACGGGAATCGTAAGAAATTGCCACGCGCAGGGCTTGATCCGGGAAACTTTTCCGAACGTAGTTTGCCAAGCCTTGAGTCGCCATACCAACAGTGTATTTGTTCATGCGGTTGGTACCAATGCCCATAATTCCGCGCAAACCACCGGTACCGAATTCCAGGTTCTTATAAAATGCATCTTCCAATTCCTTCGGATCTCCGTTCAACATGGCATTCACCCGGGTGCGGGTTTCGACGTCATAGGCTTCACCGGTCCACAACATCGCTCTTTCTCGATAGTTCATTTCCATTTTTGTAAATTTTGCGTTGCGCGAAGTTAATCATTATTCCATATCTTTGCAATATGCAAGCCCAAGATCGAGAATTCATCCTTGCCCACGCAGAGGCGGACCCCAAAGACCTCCTGTTGCACGCCCACCGCTATCCCGGCGTGAACCTGACTTTTTGTGCTGCACAAATCGAGGCCCGTAAAAAAATCCGCAGCAAACTGCCCGAGTGGTATGCCAATCCAGACCTGTACTACCCCAGCGGTCTCTCCCTGGAACAAGCCAGCAGCCAGACCACTGCTTTGTACAAAGCACGCCTGATTCAAGCGGGTCGTCGGGAGCAACCGGAGTACTGTTCTGCAGACCTGACCGGAGGCCTCGGCATCGACTCCTCCTACATCGCACGGGCAACGGACCACCACACCTACATCGAACGCAACGGGCAACTCTGTGAAGCCGCTGTTCATAATTTTGCAACCTTGGGACTGGCTCACAAAACCCGGATCCTCCACCAGGAATTGACGGAAGCCGATTTGAGCACTGTCCTGGAAGGCGTACACTGCGTGTACCTGGACCCGGCCCGACGTTCCCATAGCGGAGGACGCGTTTTCTCCATCGCCGACTGCGAACCGAACCTGCTGGCTTGGAAATCCATCCTGCTGCAGCCCACACGGACCGTCTGGGTCAAACTATCTCCGATGATTGACCTGAAAGCCACCCTACAACTTCTGCCCGAGGCACAGGAAGTACACATTCTGTCGGTGAGCAACGAAGTCAAAGAGCTCCTCATCCGTCTGGAGGGCCAAAGTCCCGACATCCCGGAAACCACCCTGGCTGCCGAACAAGTTCCCATCCATTGTGTAGCCCTGGATGCTACCGACGGAGAGATTCTGTACCAATATACATTTACCCTGGAACAAGAGCAGAACTGTCCCACGGGACAACGGTGGAAGCCGGCCTTGCCCCAACACAACATGGCAACGGACCCAGGCTACCTCTACGAACCCGACAAGTCCATCCTCAAGGGAGGTGCCTTCAAGTCCATCGGCCAGGCTTATGGTCTGGAGAAACTCTCGACCAACACCCACCTTTACTACGCTTGCGAACACTTGACCGACTTCCCGGGACGCGCCTTTCGTATCTTGCTGGTTAGTGAATTCAGCAAACGGTCGGCCGCCGAATTGGCCCAAGTCCTGCCGGATGGAAAATCCAACGTAACGGCCCGGAATTTCCCCCTGACCTCGGAAGCCCTTCAGCAAAAATTAAAACTAAAAAACGGCGACCGTCACCACGTGTTCTGTACCACGCTGGACGATCGCCGCAAAGTATTGCTCTTGACGGAGCCGGTTAGTTATTCCACAAAGAACCGTCAATGATATCGGCCGGAGCCTCTTGATCCAAAAGATAGCGGTACCAGAATACCAGGTCCTCACGGGTAGAGTGCATTCCTTGGTAACCCCGATAGCCGTGCAAACCGCCCGGATAGATCATCAGTTCAAACAAAGCACCTTCTTTTTGCATCGCATCCACCAACTGCAAAGTTTGTTGGAAATGCACATTGTCGTCACTGGTGCCGTGGGTGAGACGCAACATGGAAGTGTTCCGGTCGCCGCGGTACAAATCTACTTGATTCATCACGCGGGTCTTCGCATACCCTTCCGGGTTGGTTTGCGGGGTATCCATGTAGCGTTCGGTGTAGTGTGAGTCATACAACGCCCAGTCGTACACACCGCCACCAGCGATTCCATATTGGAAGTAATCCGCACCCGCTGTCAAGGCTTGAACAGTCATCGTTCCACCGAACGAGAAGCCGGTGATACCAATCTTATTTCCATCAACAAAAGGCAGGCTGCGCAGGTATTTTGCCCATTCAATGAAGTCTTGCAATTCCACCACGCCCAATTGACGGAAGATATGGTTCAACGCTTCTTTACCGTTGTGTCCGCCGGCACGACAGTCCACGGTGATTTGAATGATTCCTTCGTTCGCCCACCATTGGTTGGCAAAAGAGGGATTTTTCCAACGGTCAAAGACTTGGGGTGAGTTCGGACCACCGTAAATGCTAACAATCACCGGATATTTCTTGTTCGGATCCATGTCCAAGGGCAAGGTCATCAAACCCGGGAGTTCGTAACCGTCCGGGGTGGTGATGCTCACCAATTCCGGCAAAGCCACACGGTACTGGTCAAAGTTCGGACCTTTGGCATTGTCAAGTTCCACCACTTTCATCTTGCGGCCAGGAACCACCAACGACAAGATCGAAGGAGTTTGTGCATTGTTGTACACGGCCACATATTGTTTGTTATCCGGAGAAATCAGCACCGTCTCAAAGTTGTACGGACCGAAGGAAATCTTCTCCGTCTTTTGGTTCTTCATGTTCACCTTGTACACATCCCGACGAACCGGAGAGTCACAGTTGGCACTGTAGAACAACAGACCTGCTTTTTCATCGACTTTCAAAATACGGATGTTCCAGTTCTTGCCGGTAGTCAATTGTTTCACGGGAGCCGAGCCATCGTAGGGCACGTAGTAGATTTGTTCCCACAACGAGAAGTCACGCACCATGTACATGCCTTCGCCGGTAAAATGGCCTTCGGTCACCCAGTCAATCCACGTCGGTTGGGTTTCTTCGTAGATCGGTGATTTGGTACCTTGCTTCGGATCCACTTGGTAGATGAACATTTCATTTTGCTCCCGAGGCATCCACGGAACAATGAAACGTTGGGAGTCACCGGACCAATAAGGAATGCCGAAGTATTGGTCGTCAGCCTCGTTGAAATCAGCCCAAACGGCTACAGGAAGGTCGCGACTCTTCAAATTGCCAATTTCCACAAAGCCCACACGGACACCCGGGTTGGTGTCGCCTGCCTTCGGATAACGGGTTTCAGTCAAGGTGCCGTGTTGTCCTTTGGCATCGTAAATCGGGAACATCGGAACTTGGGAGTTGTCAAAACGGTAGAAAGCAATGGATTTGCTGTCCGGAGACCACCAGAATGCACGGTATTTCGACGGACGACCCAAAATTTCTTCGTAGTACACCCAAGAAGCCTTACCATTCAAAATCAACTCATTGCCATCGAAGGTGTATTGTTTTTCAATACCTGTGGCCACTTCGTAGACAAAGAGGTTGTGATTGCGGGTAAAGGCGATCATCGTCGAGTCCGGTGAATACGTCAGGTTTTCTCCTTCAATTTCCACGGCCGGAGCTGTTGTCTGCGCAGTTTCAGGAGCGACATACGGACGGTATGTTCCCTTGCGAGTGTTGTACACCATCAGATCGTATTTCGCTGTTTCGGTGTTGTACTGCATTACCAGGAGGTTTTGGGCATCCACCCAGTCCATTGGCATGGACATCGGCTTGGTCACGCCATGGGGATCCACCAGGTTGCGCGGCATTTGCGCCAATTCTTGACGCGTAAACTTACGGGCGTCTTCGACTGCGGTCGTCGGTGACTGCGCAAAAAGCGGCAACCCCACCAACAGAGCGGCTACGAAGGCAATTGTTTTTTTCTTCATACTTTATTGTGTTACTAATTAAAAAATTCGTCCCTAAAATTCACCAAATACACCCGTTCAACACCACGGGTAATGGCGGTGTACAACCATTTCATATCCTCCAAGGTCAGAACATCCTGCCAGAAAGGATTATCCACAAACACAGCCTTCCACTGCCCGCCTTGCGACTTGTGGCAGGTAATGGCCGAGGCATATTTGATCTGCAAAGCATTGTAATACAAATCTTCCCGCACCTGCTTCTGGATCTTGCGCTTGGTCTTCAAATGGGCATAATCCTCGTACACTCCTTCGTAGAGTTGGCGTTGCTGCTCTTGGGTGAGCGAAGCCGACTCCGAAGTCAGGGTATCCAGAATAACCTTGGCCGTAATCTCCACATCGTTGTAATCCGGGAAACGCAGTTGTGCCTCAGCAAAATGAAGGCCGTAACGCTCTTCGTAGTTCCGGATGCGCAACAGTTCTGCCACGTCCCCATTTGCAATAAAATCCAATTCCGGCACTTCCTCCAAAAATTGGTAACAGTTCTTGACCACCATCAACTTATCTCCTCGGTTCAACTGTTCCTCCCGATAGAGGACACTGCCCCGGATTCCGGCGTTGTAACGGTTCGCCCGTTTGTTCGAGCGGCACAACACCACAGTTTCATCCAAGCCATAACGATCGATGCAATCGGAAAGTTTCTCAATCAGCTCTCCCCCCGTGATCCGCTCAAAATCCGGAAAGTTCTTCACGTCCAAAGTCGGCGGATCCACTTCGTCCACATAGGCCTCTTCTGCCTCCTGGATGAGTTCCCGGACCAAGGTTGCATTGTACAGAATTCCGGATTCAGCCGTCTGCCGCACCACACTGGAAAGATGCGTCATCTCTACACAGCCAAACGAGGCCTGCAGGTAGTCCATATCCAACGCAGGACTGCGTTCCAACGAAATGGGAGGCAGCTGTGCACTGTCTCCAATCAGGATGAGCCGGTTGTTCTGTCCATTCCGCACAAAAGTCATCAAGTCGGCCAACAAATCCCCAGTCCCAAACGGAGAGCCCAGGGTCTGTCCAGCGATGAGCGAAGCCTCATCCACAATGAATACCGTATCCGACGCTTTGTTCACATTCAACGAAAACTGTCCGACTCCGTCGTTCAACGACCGCTGGCGGTAGATGGTCTTGTGGACCGTCGCACTTTTCTGTCCTGTATAACCGGCCAGGACTTTGGCAGCCCGGCCCGTCGGAGCCATGAGTTTGAATTTTTGCTGAAAAGCCTGCAACGTCCGTACATAGGCAGCCATCGACGAGGTCTTCCCCGTACCCGCATAACCATTGATCACCAGCAAATCTTCCTCCTGGCGCGACGTGGTAAAATCAGCCAAACGACGAAACAGTTCAATCTGATCCTCCGTCGGCTCAAAGGCAAAGGAATCCAACAACTTCTGGTAAAAGAAATCCGCTACACCCATCTGCCTATGCGTTTCGTTTAAAAATGACAAAAATCAACAGCATGGCAAAGATCTCCAGACGGCCAAAGAGCATCTGTGAAGTCAGCACAAACTTGGCAAAACCAGCGAAATGCCCGTAATTGTCCAGGACCCCACAGGATCCGAAGCCCGGCCCGACGTTCCCCATCGAAGCCAACGAGGCACTCAAAGAATCCATCAGGTCCAAACCTGTGATGGACAGCAAAATAGCTCCAAAGAAGATGCAGAGCAGGTACATCAGCACATAGACACATACCCGGGAGACAAATTCCGCATCAACGATGTGGTTGCCGATTTTAATCGGAATCACCGCATTCGGGTGCAACATCTTGCGCAAGTGCCCACGGAAAGATTGGACCATGATCCAAATCCGGTCCACCTTGATCCCCCCGGTCGTCGAACCGGAGCAGGCACATTGAATGGATATGTACATCAACAGGAAAATCGAAAACAGCGGCCAATGGGAAGAGTCAGCATTTGCCAAACCACTGGTCGATGCAAAAGAAATAACGTGGAATGCAGCATAACGGAAGGCCTGTCCCCAGGTGGTAACAACCTCTTCCCAGCGAAGGTTGAGGGTCACCAGTACCGTCACAATCAACAGACTACCCAGGTAGAATCGGATGATCGGAGACTTGAAAATCTTCAAACTCCGTTTGGCAACGGTCAAGTAGAGCAAACCAAAATGCAAACTGGATATCAACATCATGACCGCACAGACCGCCTCAATCGCCGGTGAATTGTAGTGGGCAATGGAGAGGTTCTTGGTACTCAATCCCCCGGTCGCCACAATCGTAAACGCATGGTTCACGGCGTCAAACAGCGGCATACCGGCCAAATAAAGTGCCAGGATGGTCACCACCGTCAGAATAACATAGACGCTGCCAATGATGCGCACTGACTGCTGGGTCTTGTACTGATAATTTTCTTTGGACAGGACCGACACCTCGATCTTATACATCCGCGTACGAAGGGACGAACTCGGCAGCAACATGAGCATAAAAATCACCACCCCAAGCCCACCCAGGTAATGCGTAGAAGATCGCCAGAACAAAAGACTCGGCGGCAGGGCTTCGATATCCGTCAATATCGTTGCACCCGTCGTTGTAATCCCCGAAACACTCTCAAACCAGGCATTGATCATCGTAAACTCACCCCCATACAAGAGGTAAGGAAACATCCCGAAAATACAGGAAAGCACCCAAGATAACACCATGATGGCAAAGCCCTCACGCAGGTTGATGTTTCCGGAAGAGTGCACAAAAATCAACGGAAAAGCACCGAAGAGCATCGTAATGACCGCACTGATGAGCAACGGAGAAAATCCCGCATCCGTTCCGTACAGCAACGAAACGCCGACGGACAGGAACATAAAAATTGCCTCAAAAGCCAAGGCAATGCCCACGTAGCGAGAAATGAGTTTGATGTTCATCGTTTCAATGCTTTGTTTTCCTCGATGATTTCACGGATGCCGTCACTCAACGCTTCGACCTGATCACCGCTGCGGTCAAAATGCACGTCATACGACTTGTTGTAATTGCGATAGTCCTGAACAGCCCGGTTCATTTTCAAGAGAGGTGTCAACAAAAAGATGTTCAGGAAATAATTGAAAAGCAACACCAACAGGATACCCGCACCCACCGACACGACGCCCGGCATGATGCTGCGGTAAAAACTGTCTTTCAGGTTGTAATAATTGTCTGCCAAGGCCCCTTGCGAGACTTCCATCAAAGTCTGCAAATAACCATTGATCTGTTCGTAGATAGCCTGCAAACGGTTGAAGTACCATTCCCGCAACTGCACATTGTCCAACACCCACAACTCATCCAGCTCGTTGGCCACTTGCATGTAAGCCGAATAGGCATAGCGTACCGAATCGGCTGCTATCTGCTCTTGCGGGGTTGTCGCATGCAGCTGAACCTTTTCCAACTGCTGCAGGTACGGGTCCTCCTCCCGACGTTTGGGCACGAGTTCCGCGTCGCGGTTACCGATGGCCTCAAAAAGTTGGGTATGGTATGCCGTCAGCGCATTGTGCAACTCCCGGGAAGCATTCACCGATGCGACGTTGTCCGCAATCAACGTGGATACGTGGCGGCTCATCCGTCCGAACTCAAAGAGGGCAATCACCCCGGAGAAGAAGAGAATCAGACCGATAACCACAAAGCCAAGACGCACCTTGGAGCGGATTCCCAACGTTGAAAAACTAATTTTTTTCATCTACGCAGAATTAATCACGCAAATATAGAAAATGCCTCGGAATCTCGGCACAATAATTGGGCGAGATTGACGGAAAATTACTACATTTGCGACCAAATAATTTAGTTAAATCTTAAACACTCGTATTATGAATAAAATTAAAGTAGGTATCAACGGTTTCGGTCGTATCGGACGTTTGGTATTCAGAGCTGCTCAGCTCAGAGACGATATCCAAGTAGTGGGTATCAATGACCTGATTGATGTTGATTACATGGCGTACATGTTGCGTTATGATTCAGCTCACGGAAAATTCGAAGGTACTGTAGAAGTAAAAGACGGTATGCTCGTTGTAAACGGCAACCCGATCCGTGTAACGGCTGAAAGAAATCCTGCTGACTTGAAATGGAACGAAATCGGAGCTGAATACGTAGTAGAATCTACCGGTTTGTTCTTGACCAAAGAAAAAGCACAAGCACACATTGACGCCGGTGCAAAACGCGTCATCATGTCTGCTCCCTCAAAAGACGACACCCCGATGTTCGTATTCGGTGTGAACAACCACAAATACAACGGTGAAACCATCGTTTCCAATGCATCTTGCACCACCAACTGCTTGGCTCCGATCGTAAAAGTATTGAACGAAAACTTCGGCCTCGTAGAAGGTTTGATGACTACCGTTCACGCTACTACCGCTACCCAAAAAACCGTTGACGGTCCCTCAGTAAAAGACTGGAGAGGTGGTCGTGCCGCTTTGTCAAACATCATCCCTTCTTCTACCGGTGCTGCCAAAGCGGTTGGTAAAGTAATTCCCGAAATGAACGGCCGCTTGACCGGTATGTCATTCCGCGTACCCACCATCGACGTTTCTGTGGTTGACTTGACCTGCCGTCTCGAAAAACCCTGCACCTACGAAGACATCAAAGCTGCGATGAAACACGCTTCTGAAAACGAATTGAAAGGCATCCTCGGTTACACCGAAGACGATGTAGTTTCAAGCGACTTCTTGTCAGATCCCCGCACTTCCATCTTCGATGCAAAAGCCGGTATCCAACTCAACGAAAACTTCGTGAAAGTGGTTTCATGGTATGACAACGAATGGGGTTACTCCAACAAAGTCGTAGAAATGATCCGCTATATGAACACCGTAAAATAGTCTGGAATCATTCCTTATCGAATACGCCGGCTCATCCTTCGATGGGCCGGTTTTTTTGCACCACGCCGTAGCGCTTGTCATTCCCGGCTCCTGTGTCGCGTCATTCCCGGCTTGACCGGGAATCTCAAAGACGTGCGCTCCCTTCCGCAACCCCCTACGCACACTCAAGAAATACAACCGCCTGGCGACCAGCCTTCAGAGAATCCGTACCGTGCGTAGGGGGTTGCAGAAGGCGGCGTGTAGAGTTTTAAGAATTCCAGCAATTTTATAAATTTCACAATTTCTTGCTGCTGCTCGTAGAATTTTACGCTTTGGTAAGGCCAGGTGCTGAAAAATGCCGAGTCTTGCGGCATGGTACATATTAAACAATCAACAGAGCATCGTCCACGGAAGGTGGACTTGCTCTCAAATGCCGGTTTTAAGGCAGTCTTTGGCGATCAGAACAACAAGCAGGTACTGATCGATTTTTTGAACTCGGTGCTCCCGCGCGGTCGGAAGGTCAAGGACCTGACCTATGCGACGACGGAATTTGCGGGTGCAACGTTGGAGAACCGGGGTGTGGTGTTGGACCTTCGGTGTGAGGATGAGGACGGTACAACGTTCATCGTGGAGATGCAGCGATACCGGCAGGATCATTTTGCCGAACGGTGTATGATGTATGCCTCGCGGGTGTACGACTCCCGGTCCCGCGAGGAGATTGAGAATTTCAAGATTCCGCCGGTTTACTTGGTAGCAATCTTGGCAACCGATGATTTTGACCGGAGCCATCCTGCGTGGAAAGACCGTTATGTTTCCGTATATTCTATGAGGGAAGATAAAACACATGAGTTGTTAAACGATTCAATTTATATTATCTTTGTGGAGCTGAAGCGATTCAACAAGGCGTTGGAAGCGTGTGATAGCCTGCAAGATAAATGGTGTTTTGCACTCAAGCACATGTCCCGGCTGGAGGCCCTGCCTGAGAAGTTGCAGACGGATATTTTCCGACGTTTGTTTGAAGCCGCTGAAATAGCAGAATTCAGCATTGAAAAACGACAACAATACGACAAAGACATGATCACCGAACGCGATTGGGAAAATATCAAAAACACCGCTCGCCGGGAAGGACGAGAGGAAGGACGTGAAGAAGGACGCGAGGAAGGACGCGCTGAGGGACTCGCGCAAGGTCATCGCGAGGTAGCAAAGAATCTCAAAGCTCTGGGGCTTTCCTCTGCGGATATCGCCAAGGCGACCGGCTTAACGCTTGAAGAAATTGAAGCGCTGTAATTTCTCCCGCATCTACTGACTAAACGACAATGCCGCATCTTTCACGGATGCGGCATTGATTTTTAATAACACACCAAACCTTCGTGCACGCTATTCTGTCCAATCAGCAAGTCCAGCAAAGGTTGTTGAGCACGAAGGGTTCCCGCTAAAACCCTTTACAAACACCAATCGACTTTAAAACCGCCTATGGCGCAAATGTGCGTTCACGAAAGTTTGCGCACAGGCGTCACCCCGTAATACCCTGACAACCAATCCCCCGCAGACCCAGACCCTGACCCAGACTCGCCGCCTCCAGGCGAGCCGAGAGATTTTCAGAATGTGGGAGGAAGCCTGCGACCGACCTTCTTTCTGAAAATCTCTGCGGCCGCCTATAATCCAACGCGGGGACCTACCGAGATTTCCGGTCGCAGCCGGTCATGACGTAGAGATTCCCGGTCAAGCCGGGAATGACGTTTGCTTTGTCATGACTGGCTATGTCTGGCGTGTCATTCCCGGCTATGTTTAACGTGTCATTCCCGGCTTGAGCGGGAATCTCAGATGACGCGGTCCCTCTCTCCTACGCAAAAATCAGAATCAACAATTGAGCAGCAAGAACCCGCAGGAACATAGACAACGGATAAACGGTTGCATAGCCCACGGAAGGAGCATCCGTAGAAGTCTTGTCTGAAGAGTAAGCCAACGCCGGAGGATTGGTGGAAGATCCAGACAACACACCGATCAAAGTAAAGTAATTGAGTTTGAAGCACAGGCGTCCCACGATACCTGCCACCAACAGAGGCACCATCGTAATCAAGGCACCGTACAATACCCACATATAACCACCGTTGACAATGGTCGGCACAAAGCTTTCACCCGCACCAAGACCGACAGCGGCCAGGAAGAGGGAAATTCCGACTTCACGCAACATCAGGTTGGCACTCATGGTCGTATAGGTAACCATCTTGTAGGCGGGACCATAGCGTCCGATCAAGATAGCCACGATCAGCGGACCACCGGCCAGACCCAATTTCACCGGTTGCGGAATTCCAGGTATCATAAAGGAGATACTTCCCAAAACAACCCCCAGCGCAATGCCGATAAAAATCGGCAACAAGTTCGGGTGTTCGAGGCGTTTCAGCGAGTTACCAAAGTGTTTCTCTGCCTGCATCACAGAGAGTTCCGGACCAACCACCGTCACACGGTCACCCAACTGCAACAGCAGGTTTCCACTGGCCAACAAGTCAATACCGGCCCGGTTTACACGGGTAATGGTCACCCCACACGTAGCACGAATACGCAAATCTGCCAGGCGTTTGCCATTCAATTCAGGTTTTGTAATCAGGATCCGGCGTGAGATCATATCCCTTGAAAGGTCGTCCCAATTCATTTGAATAGGCTTACCAACCAAGGCCACCACAGCATCTGCATCTTCTTGTCCCGCTACGACGAGCAAACGGTCACCGACGTGCAACAAAGTATTACCATCCACCAAGGTCGGATGTTGACCCGGATGACAAATGCGCGAAACCACAAAATCACGCAACAGCAGGCGGTGCATATCCACGACCGAAATGCCTTCCAAAGCCTCGTTCGTAATTTCTACCGACATGCGGATGGTAGCCGCATGCGTATCACTTTCCGCCAGGATTTCCTGTTCTTCTTTTTCGGTACGGACACGCAGGATGTACTGCAGGAGCAAAATCGAAAGGATCGCACCAACTACCCCCAAAGGATAAGCCACCGCATACCCCATAGCAATGTCAACCCCAGTAGAACCGGTGATATCGCCATAGGCCTGTTGGGCAGCACCCAAACCCGGAGTATTGGTCACGGCACCCGACATAATACCCACCATCGTAGTAATGGGCAGACCCGTAATGAAATACAATGCAATCGTCGTCAAAACACCCAAGAAAACAACCAGGATTGCAATTTGATTGAGTTGCAGACCGCCTTTGCGGAACGAAGCAAAGAAACCCGGTCCTACTTGCAAACCAATGGAATACACAAACAAAATCAAGCCAAACTCCTTGATGAAGTGAAGCAGGTGTTCGTTCACATTGAGACCAAAATGAGCGAAAGCAATCCCGATGAACAAAATCCCGGTAACCCCCAAGGAAATACCCCGAATCTTGATTTTACCGAACAAGATACCGAAGGCAATGACCAAGGCCAGTACCAACACCGAATGGGCAACTCCACCGCCCCATTGGGTTGCAGAGCCCACCAACAAATCTCTAAAAAAATCCATCATAACTATCATTCTGTCTAGGGTTGTTTTGAAATCGCCGGCGAAGGTAAGCATTTATTTCTACATACCAAGTTAAAAAAAATGACTACCTTTGAAAGATGAATTTTGACACAATGAACCGACCCATGGAAATTCTGATTACCAACGACGACGGTATCCAAGCTCGCGGGATCCGCACGCTCGCCCAACTGATGTCCCACTATGGAAATGTAACGGTGGTAGCCCCGAAATATGGACAATCCGGCAAAGGAACCGCCCTGACAATGGACGAACCACTGCGCTTCAGCCCAGTTCCCAACGACCCTGACACGGCTCCCAACATCCGCTTCTTCTGGGTAGAAGGCAGCCCTGTCGATTGTGTCAAAATGGCCATCTTTGAGCTCTTCCAGGACCGGTTGCCGGACCTGCTGATGTCAGGCATCAACCACGGCACAAACTCCTCGGCAGCCTCCGTATACTCCGGAACCTTGGGAGCTTGCCAAGAAGGAGCCTTGTACGACATCCCTTCGATCGGTTTCTCCATCGACTCTCACAGCCCGAACGTAGATTTCTCGGCCGTGACTCATTTTGGAAAAATCATCCTGGACCGCCTCATCCGCCAAGATGAAACCGGTCTGCACATCGACATCAAACCGGGCACCTACCTCAATGTCAACTTCCCCAAACTGCCCATTGACCAGATCAAGGGCATCCGCCTCGCCCGCCAAGGCCGGGGACAGTGGATCCAGGAATTTGACAAACGTCAGGACCCCCACGGCCGCACCTATTATTGGATGTGCGGTCTCTTTCAAAGCCTCGAGACCGACCCGGCCGCTGACGGCGACCACGTTCTGCTGCAGGACAACTGGGTAACCCTGGTCCCGCACCGCATTGACAACACTGACTATGCTGAACTGGAACGCTACCGCAAACAATGGGAATAACACCACGAACCGAACCAGCCGACCATGAAATACTACTTGATTGCAGGTGAAGCCTCCGGCGACCTCCACGGCTCCAACCTGATGAAGGGCCTCCTGGCCACCGACCCCGAAGCTGTTTTCCGCTTTCGCGGAGGCGACCTGATGGCCAGCGTGGGTGGCACCCTCGCCAAACACTACAAAGACAGCGACATCATGGGCTTCGTGGAAGTACTGATGAATGCCCGTCGCCTACTCAAAGACCTCGACCAATGCAAAAAAGACATCGAAGCCTGGCAACCGGATGTCCTCATCCTCATCGACTACCCCGGTTTCAATTTCCGGATGGCCGAATGGGCCAAATCCAAAAACATACCGGTCTTCTACTACATTGCTCCCAAAGTATGGGCCTGGAAAGAACGTCGCGTCAAACGGCTTCAGCAGTTCGTGGACCGCTTGTTCATCATCTTCCCGTTTGAAATCGACTACTTCAAAAAATGGAACATTGACCCGATCTACAAAGGCAATCCACTGATTGATAGCGTAGACCGAGACCCCAAGATGTTGGAACCCAAAACAGACTTCCTGCAACGCAATCACTTGTCGGACCAACCCGGTATCGCTCTGCTGGCTGGCAGCCGTCGCGGCGAGATCAAACACCTCCTGCCGACCTTCCTGCAAGCCGCCGAACGGATCGGCCCCGACTATCAATATTGGTTGGCAGCGGCACCCTCCATTGATGACAGCCTGTTACAACCCTATCTGGACGGCTGCAAAGTCCCTGTCAAAATCCTACGGGGCGAGACGTATGGAGCGCTACGCCACAGCGAGGCAGCCATTGTTGCATCTGGCACAGCCAGCCTGGAGGCCGCACTCATCGGCACCCCGCAAGTGGTGGGATATGCGGGCAGTGCCATCACCTTCGCCATCGCCAAACTTCTGGTAAAACTGGAACACATCAGCCTGGCCAACCTCATCCTACGCCGCCGTGCCTTCCAGGAACTGATACAAAAAGAATGTACTCCGGAAAACCTGGCTTCCGAAGTACACAAACTGATTCACGACAAAGACTACCGCAACCGGATGCTGGCCGATTACGCCGAACTCCGTACCCTGTTGGGCGGGCAAGGAGCCTCCGAACAAGTTGCGGCGGCCATGGTCCAAGAGCTGAAAAAGCTCCAAAGATAAGCAGACTGCCAACTTAGTACTCGCGCGGTCCGAAGATATCGGTCCCGATGCGCACCAGTGTAGCCCCCTCTTCCATCGCAATGTGATAGTCATTGGACATTCCAAATGACAAGGTATCGAATTGCGCCAAAGCAGCAACCTCCCCTTCCTCTCGGTAAGTGCAGATGCGTCGGTACAATGCCGTCAAGGACTGGAACTCCTGACGAATCAACGCCTCGTCATCGGTCAATGACGCCATGGCCATCAGACCACGGATACGAACCCGTTCGCCACACACCGCCAGCAAATCCCCCATCAGCAAAGCCTCCGCCTCGGAGAGGGAGAAACCGCTCTTGGTCTCTTCTTGGGCAATGTGAACCTCAATCAACACATCCACCGACAAGCCGTTGTTTTCACAATAACGGCGGATCGCCTCCAAGAGTCGCACAGAATCCACCGAATGAACCAACTCGACATAGGGCAAGACCATCTTGAGTTTGTTGGTCTGCAGGTGTCCAATGAAATGCCAACGGATATCTTGTGGCAATTGTCCTACTTTTTGGAAGAGCTCCTGAGGACGGCTCTCGCCGAAGATGCGTTGTCCCGCTTCGTAAGCCTGACGGATGGGTTCGACGGGGTGGAATTTAGAAACTGCCACCAAATCCACATTTGGCAGCAGTTCCTTTTTTATTCGTTGAAGATTGTCAACTACATTCATCTATCTTCTTTGATTTTTTTGTTGTTCCTTCAACATTTGTTGCTGTTGCTTTTGCATTTCCTCCAGACGTTGTTGGAATTTGGATTTCTTCTTGGGGGCTGCAGCACGGGTATTGATTTGCGCCAAAATCTTTTGCTCATCCACAAAGAAACGACGGATCACCCAGGTTTGAAGCATGGTCAGCAAGTTGGACAACATGTAATAGTAACTCAATGCACTGGACAATGTGTTACAGAAAATCAACATGAAAATCGGCATGAAGTAAACGGTCATGAAGTTCATACCGGCCATTTGCGGGTTGGAAGCCATTTGTTTGGAGTTCATCTTAGAGTAGAAGAACATGGTGATGGCCATCAACAAGGCAAACAAGCTGACGTGGTCTCCGTACATCGGAATCTTGAACGGAAGATCCAAAATGGAATCGTATGTACTCAAGTCACTGGCCCATAAGAAGGATTGCTGACGCAATTCAAACGATACCGGGAAGAAGCGGAACATCGCGATGAGGATGGGGAATTGCAACAACATCGGCAGACATCCACCCATCATGCTCACACCACTGCGTTGATAGAGGTCCATCAATTCCTGTTGTTTCTTCATAGCATCCTCTTGCTTGGGATACTTCGCGTTGATGCGGTCAATTTCAGGTTTGAGTACATTCATCTTCGCGGTTGACATATAAGATTTCAAGGTCAACGGCGAGATAACCACTTTCAAAACGATGGTCATCAACAGGATGATGATACCGAAGTTACCGATGAAACGACTGAAGAAGTCAAACATCGGGATGATGGCAAAACGGTTGATGAAAGCCACGATGTTGCGGCCCATCGGAATGATCTTTTCAAAGCTACGGTCGTGGGACTTGAGTTCTTTGTACAAGTTCGGGCCGAAGTAGAATTCAAACGGCAAAGTAACCGCTGCACTGTGTTCTGTTTCCACCTGCATGTGGGCCTTGCATTCCATCAAATTGCGTTGCGGGTCGTTTTCTCCCAAGAAACGGAAGGCCAGATCACCGCCTTCAAAACCTTGCTCAGCCACCATGATGGCAGAGAAGAACTGTTGTTGGAAACCCACCCATTCCATGCGGGTAGTGATTTTCTTCTCAGCGCTAGGTTTGCGTTGTCCCAAGTTTTCGACACCTTTTTCGTTGGGATATTTGAAGGCCAGGGTCGAATAGTTCTTTTCATTTTCATACCCTTGTTCCAGACGCGGAATGGTCACATCCCAGTTTACGTCGAAGAAGGTGGCATTGCGGGGAACAAAACGGTCCATGCCGACGAGTTTCACATCGAAGTCCACCATGTAACTGTCTTGCGGCAAGGTGTAGGCATATTCCACATAGGCTTGCTCATCAAAGTACAAGCGGAGCAACGCGGTTGAATCGTTCACTGCGACGGGAGTGAAGGTAAAGTCGGCAGAACTCAACATCTGGTCTGAGTAGAATCGGATGTTGAAATTACTTTGGTCCGGTTTCACCAATTCCAGCGCCAAGCTGTCGTAGGTAAAATAATCCTTGATCACAACGGACTCAAACTGAGCACCGCGGGTAGAAAGGGCGACGGCCAGTTTGTTGTTTTCCAGACGCAGGATTTGCGATTCTTTTTGGTAAGCCGCCTCCAAATAGGGGTTTTTGTAGGTACTTTGGTATTGTGCTTCCTCCGTTTGGGGAAGGGCACTTACCTCATTGACCTCGGTTTGGGCTTGGTTGGCTTGTTGTTCTGCCAGCTCTTGGGCATATTCAAACGCCCGAACTGCAGCAATGGAATCTTGCTGCAGTTGGTATTGGCGTTGTTGTTCAAATTGTTTCGTGTTGTACCAGCTGAACCCAATCAAAATAAGTCCGATTAAGGCCAGCCCGATGATGTTCATTCTTTTCATTACCTAATTCTCCAGGCTCTTGATTCTTTCTTCCAGTTCTTGAAGTTCAATTCTTGTTCGGTTGATTTTTTCTTGCAACTGAGCGATCAACGCATCGGCATTGCGGGACATCGCGAAGAAACCGATGTTGTTTTCGTAGGTTGCCAATTCGCTTTCCTTGGTGCGGAATTGTTGAATCAAGATCTCGCGTTCAGAGCGGGGTGCCACTTGACGTGAACGGTTTTCCTTGCGGGGAGCATTGCGACGTGCACGGGGATCCAAGCTGAAGTTCGGGAATTTCTCAGCCATCACGGCTTTGTATTCCGCAGTCAGGCGGTTCTTTTCACGGATCGGAACAAAACCAATGGCATTCCAACGGTTGAAGAACTCGCGAGCGGCTTGGAAATCGGTTTGCTCGTCAACGTTCACATAGGCTTTCGCTTCTTCGATCAATTGGGTTTTGGCTTGAAGGTTTTCCACCAATTTCGGATCCACACCGCCGTAGTTCTTCTCTTTGTTGTCAAAGAAATGATCACAAGCAGCACGGAAACGTTTCCACACTTGATCGGATTTCTTGCGGGATACCGGACCACTCTCTTTCCACAACTGTTGCAAACGAATCAACTCTTCGGTTGTTGCCTTCCAGTCGGTGCTACCCATCAAGGCTTCCGCTTGCTCGCACAAGGCTACTTTTTGTTCGTAGTTGCGGGTCATTTGGTCCTTGAAGTCGTTGTAGAACTCGCGTTTGCGGTCAAAAAACTTGTCGCAGGCCGCACGGAAACGTTCGTACACCTTTTGGTTATCCTTTTTGGAAGCAAAACCAATGGTCTTCCATTCTTTTTGCAGGTTTTCCAACTCTTTGGAGGCCTTGTTCCAAGCAGCAGCTTCGTTGATTTCACGTTCTGCAATTGCCTCAGCACGTTCGCACAAACCAGACTTGGCTACGAAATTGGCTTTTTGCTCTTCTTTGGCCTTTTCAAAGTATTGTTGGTGTTTTTTGTTGATCACAGAGGTGGCTGCTTTGAAACGATTCCAGATAGATTCTCTGGATTCGCGATCAACCGGTCCAAACTCTTTCCATTCTTCGTGCAACTTTTGCAGACGGTTGAAAGCGCTGATCACGTTTTCTTCGGCTGCCAAAGCTTCTGCTTGTTCGCACAACTGAATCTTGCTTGCCAAGTTCTTCTTGAAATCCAAATCACGCAACTCGTTGTTGATCTTCACGTAATCGTAGAACATTTCCACGTGGTGCTGATAGGTTTCGTACACGTCCTTCACGCGGGCTTGCGGCACAGGACCGGTCTCACGCCAACGGGCTTGCAAGGCACGAAATTCGTTGAAAGTTTGGTTGATATCTTCTTGCTTTTCGGAAAGCTGTTTGATTTCTTCGATGATTTGCAATTTGGCAGCCAAGTTGTTTTCTTTTTGTTGTTCTTGGGCTTGCACAAAATTTGAGCGCAGTGTTTTGTAACGGGCATACAATTCTTTGAATCCGCGTTCCACTTCCGCGAAGGGATTGTTGGAAACTTCTTCGGCTTGTCCGTCTTCCTCCAACACTGTTTCATCCACCGGTGCAGCAGGTTCCACATAGCCTGCAGCAATTTTTTCACGTTTCAACGCTTTGTAGAAAGAGGCCTTGATGGGGTCTGCACAACGGTACATCTCCTGTTGGTTACCGCGTTCCAAAACTTCTTCAAAGACCCGGAGAATCTCGTTCAAGCTTTGCTCGGAAAGATTCATCAGGAGTTCTTCCACCAAAGTTTCGGTTTCTTGTTCTTCTACAAATTCCATCGTAGTTTCGGGGAGGGTTTGGTTGTCCACTTCCTCGAATTGCCCGGTGGGGGCAGTGTTTTTCATTTCTTCGCTCATAAGAAAGATTGGTTTTAATTAAACAACTCGCAAATATACATTATTTATTTTTAATTTTGCGCTATGAGAATAGATATTATCAGCGCTGTTCCAGAATTGCTGGAAAGCCCCCTCAACCACTCCATCGTGGCCCGTGCCCAAAAGAAAGGGCTCGTGGAAATCGTGGTCCACAACCTCCACGATTATGGCAAAGGATCGTACAAACAAATTGACGATTACTGCTTCGGCGGCGATGCCGGCATGGTCCTGATGATCGAACCCATTCACCGATTGATCAGCGACTTGCAAAAGGAACGTCACTACGACGAAATCATCTACGTCACCCCCGACGGACCGGTCCTCGACCAACCCATGGCCAACCGCCTGTCCTGTCACGAAAACCTCATCATCCTCTGCGGACACTACAAAGGCATTGACCACCGCATCCGCGAGCACATCATCACCCAAGAGATCTCCATCGGAAGTTATGTTTTGAGTGGTGGAGAACTGCCGGCGGCTGTGATCTGCGACGCCATCGTCCGCCTCGTTCCCGGCGTTCTTTCCGACGAGACCTCGGCCCTGAGCGATTCTTTCCAAGACGAATTGCTGGCTCCCCCGATCTACACCCGGCCGGCTGACTACAACGGATGGAAAGTCCCGGACGTACTCTTGTCGGGCAACCCGAAACTCATCAAGAACTGGCAAGAAGAACAGGCGTTGGAACGCACCCGCCTGCTTCGCCCCGATCTACTGAAAGACAACTAATTACTAATAAATATTCCATGAATACCTTGAAGAAAATCTGGAACTTCTACTACGAAGGGATCCGCAGCATGACGCTGGGGAAAACCCTTTGGGCATTGGTTCTGATCAAACTCTTCATCATGTTCGTCATCCTTCGGATCTTCTTCTTCAAACCGGCGCTGGCCGACTACGAAACGGAAGAACAAAAATCCGAAGCCGTTATTGAGCAACTTACCAAATAATCTAAACTATCACGTATGAACTCGGACAGCTTGATCCTTCTTTCGCGTCTGCAATTTGCATTGACTGCGATGTATCACTGGTTATTTGTCCCGCTAACCCTCGGCTTGGGCTTCATTATTGCCTTTATGGAGACCAAGTACTACCGTACCGGTGATGAATTCTGGAAAAAAATGACCAAATTCTGGATGAAACTCTTTGCCATCAACTTTGCGGTTGGCATCGCAACCGGCATCATCCTGGAATTCCAATTCGGCACCAACTGGAGCAACTACTCCTGGTTTGTCGGAGACATCTTCGGAGCCCCGTTGGCCATCGAAGGCATCTTTGCCTTCTTTATGGAAAGCACCTTCTTTGCCGTCATGTACTTCGGTTGGGAAAAAGTCAGCAAAAAAGCCCACTTGGTGTCCACCTGGCTCACTGCCATCGGCACCAACCTCTCGGCTGTCTGGATCCTCATCGCCAACTCGTGGATGCAATACCCGCAAGGCATGGCCTTCAACCCGGAAACTGCCCGCAACGAGATGGTGAACTTCTGGGACGTGGTGTTCTCGCCCGTAGCCCTCAACAAGATTCTGCACACCGTAACCAACGCATACGTCCTGGCCAGCATCGTGGTCATCGGCGTTTCTGCCTGGTTCCTGCTCAAGCACCGCGAACAACTCCTGGCCCGCAAATCCATCAAGGTAGCCGGCATCTTCGGAGTCATCTCCCTGCTGTTGCTCGTCTTCTCCGGTGACGGTTCTGCCTACAACGTAGCCAAGGTCCAACCGATGAAACTGGCGGCGATGGAAGGTTTGTACGACGGAGAAAAAGGTGCCAGCCTCGTGGCCATCGGCATCCTGAACCCCGAGAAAGAAATCTGCGAAGATCCGGCCGTTGCAGAAGATCCCTACTTGTTCAAGATTGCTTTCCCGAAAGCCTTGTCGTTCCTGGCCACCCGTGAAATGGACGGATTCGTACCCGGTATCAACGACATCATCCGCGGTGGATACGAATTCACCGACCGCGATGGCAACACCTACATCGAACCCTCGTTTGAAGAGAAGAAAGCCCAAGGCACCTTGGCCGTCAACGCCTTGAAAGACTTCCAAACCGCCAAAGCGGCCGGTGACGAAGCCGGTATGGCCGCAGCCCGCGAAGTCCTGGAAGCCAACTTCGATTACTTTGGCTACCACTACATCGAAGAAGCGGAAGACCTCGTGCCGAACGTGCCCGTGACCTTCTATGCCTTCCACCTGATGGTCGCTATCGGTCTATTCTTCTTCCTGACCTTCGGTCTTTTCCTCTGGTTTGAACGCAAAGACCAACTGGAAGGCAAACGCTGGTTGCTCTACCTGGGCATCCTCAGCGTGCCGCTCGCCTACATCTGCACCGAATGCGGATGGATCGTTGCCGAAGTCGGCCGCCAACCCTGGACCATCCAAAACCTCTTGCCCGTCAACGCCTCCGTTTCCGGCGTGGGTGCTGGCAACGTATTGACCACCTTCATCCTCTTCGCCGTTCTCTTCACCACCATGCTGGTAGTAGAATTGCGCATTATGTTCAAACAAATTAACAAAGGAGCTTAACGATGAACACCTTATATTTCTTGCAACATTATTGGTGGGCGCTGGTATCCCTATTGGGCGCCATCCTGGTATTCCTGCTGTTCGTTCAAGGGCTGCAAAGCCTGTTGTTGCGGACCGCTTCCACCCCGCAAGCCAAAGACCTGGTCTGCAAATACGCCGGTCACAAATGGGAAATCACCTTCACCACCCTGGTGACCTTCGGCGGCGCGGCCTTCGCCTCGTTCCCGCTGTTCTATTCCACCAGCTT
Source organism: Bacteroidales bacterium (assembly GCA_017647795.1). Classification (GTDB taxonomy): domain Bacteria; phylum Bacteroidota; class Bacteroidia; order Bacteroidales; family UBA932; genus JAGCJX01. The sequence goes on from JAGCJX010000020.1 coordinate 40,817, forward strand.
CGGCGGTGCCTACTGGTTGTGGATGACCATCCTCTTCCTCTTTGTGGTGCAGGCTGTTTCGTTTGAATTCCGGGACCATGCCCACAACTTGCTCGGCGCCCGCACCTTCGAGATCCTGCTCTTCCTCAACGGAGCTTTCGGTTCGTTCCTGCTCGGTGTTGCCGTAGCTACCCTCTTCTCTGGCGGATCCTTTGTAATGGAGAAAACTGCCATCACAGACCTGAACGAGCCGGCCATTTCTTATTGGACCAACGGTTGGCACGGTCTGGAAGGCCTACTCAACCCCTTCAACCTCCTGTTGGGATTTGTGGTTTATTTTGCAGCCCGCACGTTGGCCTTGTTGTACGTCATTTCTAAACAGGACAACGACGAAGGTGCCGAAGCCTTCCGCAACAAATGCCGTCGCCATTTCCCCATTTCTGCAGCAATTTTTGTCCTGCTGTTCGTGGTCTTTGCATTGTGGCTTTGCCTGCGCAGCGGTTACCGCGAAATTGACGGCACGATGACCGAAGTGGCCTTTGCCTACTGGAACACCCTATGGACCAACCCGTGGATCTTGATCATTCTGCTGGTCGGTGTGGTCGGCGTCCTTTTCGGTATCGTACGCCAATTCCTCCCAAAAGGAGAAGCCCGCAACTTCTACTGGGTCGGTGGCGGTGTGGTACTGGCCGTTTGGGCAGTCCTCTTGTCTGCCGGTTTCGGCGGCAATGCCTATTTTATCTCTACCCACGATCCCAGCATGTCCCTGACCCTGGTCAACAGTTCGTCCAGCCTGTTCACCCTCCGCGTCATGGCCATTGCTTCCATCGCAATCCCCTTCGTCATCGCCTACATTACCTGGGCATGGCGCCACATCCGATAAGCAGCCTGCGCAAATAATATTTGCAGGTTTCATAAATTAGACTACCTTTGCAGTGTACTAATTAACTAATACAGTTAGTCACTGACAAAGGTAGTTTAATTTTACGCTTATGATTGACATCCAAAACCTGGAGTTTTGCTACGGCAAACACAAAGTATTTGACAACATTACCCTGCACCTGGAAACAGGAAAAATCTATGGACTGCTGGGCGAAAACGGCGTGGGCAAAACCACCCTGCTCCGCATCCTCTGCGGCCTGTTGCGAAGCCACCAGGGCTGCTGCTCAGTTCAATTTACCGGACAACAGTCCTTCAACCCAGGTGACCGCCATCCGGATTTCCTGAGCCAGGTCTTCTACCTCCCGGAACTTTTTGTAGTCCCTGCAACCACAGCGGAATGTTTTGCACGCAGCCACAGCCAACTCTACCCGAACCACAGTTGGGAACTGTTCTGCAAGTTGATGAACGATTTCGAACTGGACCCCAAATGCCGGCTGGACCGTCTCTCACACGGACAACAAAAGAAGGCGATGATTGCCTTTGCCCTCTCCTTGCGCACCCCGCTGCTGCTGTTGGATGAACCGAGCAACGGCCTGGACATCCCGTCCAAGACCCAATTCCGCAAGGTCATTGCCGAATGTGCCACCGAGGAAACCACCCTGGTCATTTCAACCCATCAGGTTCGCGACCTGGAAAACCTCATCGACCCGGTCATCATCCTGGATCGGGAAGGCGTGGTCATGAATGCCAGCGTGGAACAAATCGCAGAAAAACTCTATTTCTCCGTTGAAAACCAATGCTCCGCAGACGCATACTTCGGAGAACAGACTTTGAACGGATATGTACAAGTTGCACCCAACACCCAAGGATTGGAGAGTCGGGTCAATTTGGAAATCCTCTTCAACGCTGCCCTGAATAACAAACGAACCTTCCAAACCCTCTTCCAACGATGAATACCTATTTTAGTTTCACTCGCTTTGGCCGTCTGTTACGTCAAGACTGGCAAGACTGCTCCCGCCATTTTTGGATCCTCATCCTTTCATCGGTTGGCGCTTACCTGGCCTTCTGGTTGTTCTGTGCGCTTTTCTTTGACTTTAGCATCGGCACAACCGGCCGCAGCATCCTGACCCAATGTCTTTTCTCCTTGATGATGTTCCTGGCCCCCTACCGGCTCTTCCAAAACGTCAACAAACGGCTGGAAGGCTACCTGTACGGCATCACCCCGGCATCCGTATTGGAGAAAGTCCTGTCAATGATCCTCATCGCTTCCGTCTTTTTCGGCTGCGTAGAAGTGGTTTCTATCTACTCCGTTGACTCGCTGCTGAGTCTGCTGCCGACCCCCTACGGTTTTGAAGGACACCTCTGGCAAAACGCTATCCAATGCGAAACCAGCATGCTGAACACCCTTATGGACTCTCAGACCTATGAATTCGTCACAACCCTAGCTGCTCCGCCAATGCTGCTGAGCCTCATGCTCAAACAGTCGTGGTTCATCTATTTCAACACGCTCTTCCGTTCCAACAAGATCGGTTACACCATCCTGGTGTTGATCGGCATCTCCATCGCATCCAGCACCTTATCGGGTCTGTTTGCCTTTGCTTCCTTGTATGCAATGGATATCGAACTCATGGAAGGCACCGTGACCATGGAAACAATTTTCAGCAACCTGACCCCTTATATCTGGGTTGCCAGCCTGCTGACCTACGTTGTCCCGGTGATTTTCTGGGTCCTGACGTATTTCCGAATCAAAAAAATCCAATACTAACCATGGACTTCAAAGAGCACAAACCCATATACTTACAGATTGCTGACACCATCAGCAACCTCGTCCTGAGCGGCACGTGGAAAGAAGGAGACCGCATCCCTTCGGTCCGGGAACTGGGCACCAACTACGGCGTCAACCCAAACACCGTTGCCCGTGCCTACGATGCCCTGCAAGACCAGGGCATCATCCAGAACAAACGGGGCATCGGCTTTTTCATCTGCCCGGATGCAAGCCAAAAATTGACCGAACGCGAACGCAAAGCCTTTGTCGAAGAAGAACTCGTTGAAATCTTCAAGAAAATTGAACAGTTGCGTATCTCCGACGAAGACTTGCACGCAGAGTGGAAAAAATGGAAAAACAGACAGAACTTCTGAAAAAACTAGTACATTTGTAGCTAGTTTGCTTGAAAATAGGACTATTAAAAAATACAACTTAATTACACACACAATGAAAAGATTCTTTAAATGTTTCACTTGGGTAGGTGTGCTGTTCTTTGGCATCGGCCAATTGCTTATGGCGCAACCGGCAGACCCCAACCTCCCGTTGAAAAATGATGAATCAGTTCGTTACGGAAAATTGCCCAACGGACTGACTTACTACATTCAACACAATGCAAAACCTGAACAACGTGCTGAATTCTACTTTGTAGCAGACGTGGGAGCCATCCAAGAAACTCCGGCTCAAGACGGTTTGGCTCACTTCCTGGAACACATGGCTTTGAACGGTTCCAAAAACCTTCCTGGCAAAATGATGTTGGACTACTTCCGCACCATCGGTGTTGAATTCGGTCGTAACATCAACGCGGGTACCGGTGTTGAACAAACTTCTTACATGTTCAACAACATTCCGGTTCACCGCCAAGGCATCATCGACACCGCAATGTTGGCTTTGCACGACTACTGCGCATTCGTAACCAACGACTTTGAAGAAATCAACAAAGAACGTGGTATCATCGTGGAAGAATGGCGTACCCGCCGTTCTGCTGACTGGCGTATGCACGAACAAGAACTCAACTACTTGTACAAAGATTCCAAATATGCGACTTGTACATTGATTGGTTCCAAAGAAAACTTGGAAACTTTCAACCCCCAAGAATTGGTTGACTTCTATGAAAAATGGTACCGTCCGGACTTGCAAGCTGTCATCATCGTGGGTGACATTGATGTGGATGCCATCGAAGCTCAAATCAAAGAAATGTTTGCAGACCTCCCGGTTCCCACCACCCCCAACCCGAAAGTATTGTATCCGGTGCCGGGTAACGAAGAACCCATTGTCGCTATCCTGACCGACCCCGAAGCTCGCAACACCCAAGCCACCATCTACTTCAAGAGCGAACCGCTCCCGAAAGAATTCAACAACTTGGGCGCAGCATACTTGAACAGCTTGGTTGAATACATCATTTCATCAGTATTGAACGAACGTTTGAGTGAAATTTCACAACAACCCGATGCTCCCTTCTTGGGCGGCGGTGCCGGTTTCGGAGCAATCTGCAACACTTGTGATGCATTCCTCGGCCGTATTTCTACCCGCGACGGTGAAATCCTTCCTGGTTTCGAAGCGTTGATGGTAGAATTCGAAAAAATGAGACGTTTCGGTATGACCGATGCAGAAGTGGAACGTGCAAAAACCAACTTGATCAACTACTTGGATCGCGCAAGACAACGTGCAGAAGGCCGTACCAACGCAGAATTGGTTGACCCGTTGATGAACCACTTCCTCTCCAACGAGCCCTACATGACTCCGGAATACGAATACGAAGTAGCTTCCGGTTACTCTCAAATGTTGAACGCGATGGTGTTGAACCAAGTTGTAGCTCAAATGGACTTGGAACACAACGCAGTCATCATCTACAACGCTCCCCAACGCGAAGGTTTGGTTCACCCGACCGAAGCTGATTTCGTAGCAGTTATGGAAAAAGTCCGCAACTCAGAAATCACTGCGAACGAAGAACAAGACATTCCGACTGAATTTATGAACGCGGATGGTTTGAAAGGCTCAAAAGTGAAGAAGACCCAAGACGGTATCTTTGGAACCACCGTATGGACCTTGAAAAACGGCATCAAAGTTTATTTGAAACACACCGACTTCAACAAACAACAAGTAATGTTCAACTTGTCAACTCCGGGTGGTCGCTCTTTGATCGAAACCGCTGACTTGGCAAACTTTGAAGGCAACATCTACAGCACCATCATTGGCTCTGCCGGTGTATCTGACTTCAACGTGAACGTATTGGGCAAAATGATGACCGGTAAGAGCGTAAACGTACACGCCTCCATCGGCAATTACACCCAAAACTTGAGCGGTTCCTTTGCACCCCAAGATATGGAAGATGCCTTCCAAATGCTCTATTTGATGGCAACCGAACCCCGTTTTGAAGAAAGCGAAATCCAATCTGGCTTGAACCAATTGGCTTCCATCCTTCCGAACTTGCTGGGCCAACCGAACTTCGTTTACCAACGCGAACAAATCGATGCTCTCTATGGTGGCAACGAACGCCGTCAATTCATCAGCGAAGAAATGTTGAGCCAAGTGGACCTCAAACGCATGAAAGAAGTGTACTCTTACCTGTTCTCTAACTTCAAAGGTGCAGAACTCGTAATCGTAGGTAACTTTGACGAAGCTGCTTTGAAACCGATGGTTGAAAAATACATTGGTTCACTCCCCGTAGCTCGCAAACCCTTCTCTGTAATTGAACGCAACGACAGTTTCGTACGTGGCACCGTAGAACGTCACTTCACTACCCCGATGACCACTCCGAAAACCACCGTTGGCTTCATCCTCAGCGCTGATATGCCTTACACCTTGAAAAACGAATTGACCATTTCGGCCATGAACTACATCTTGGATGTACTCTACACCGAAACCATCCGTGAAGAAGAAGGTGGCACCTATGGTGTACAAGCATTCGGTTACTTGAACCCGAAACCCGAGCCCATGGCATTGTTGCAAATCCAATTCGATACCAACGAAGAAAAAGCTCAGATCTTGGCGCAAATGGCAAAAGACGGTTTGAGAAGCATTGCTGAAAACGGCGTTACCGCAGCAGAGTTGAGCAAAGCTACCGAAAACATGTTGAAAAACATTCCGGAAGAACGCATCAACAACCACTACTGGTTCAATTTGATTACTACCTATTTGAACCACGATGCAGATATGGACTCCAACAAGGAAGAAATCATCAAGAGCATCACTCCGGAAGATGTACAAGCAATGGCAGCTGCCTTGTTGAACTCAGGCAACTTCATTGAAGTCATCATGAACCCTGCTAAATAATCCTGTCCATCAGGTTTTATACAAAAGCGGCCTTGTGCAGACAAGGTCGCTTTTTTGTATGCAGGTCGGGCGGAACCGTACAAACCCGTCGCTATCAAAAAAACGAGACCGGAATCCGGTCTCGCTTGTCTTTCAGGCGGTCTTCAGACTACCATCCGAGGATGTATGCGAAGATCAACGGAGCCACAATGGTTGCGTCAGATTCTACGATGAATTTCGGAGTATCTACGTCCAATTTACCCCAAGTAATCTTTTCGTTCGGAACAGCTCCTGAGTAAGAACCGTAAGAGGTAGTAGAGTCAGAAATTTGGCAGAAGTATTTCCAGAGCGGAACATCGTGCCATTCCAAGTCTTGAGCCATCATCGGCACTACGCAGATCGGGAAGTCACCAGCAGTACCACCACCGATTTGGAAGAAGCCTACGCCTTCGCCACCTGCATTTTCACGATACCATTCGGTCAGGAAAATCATGGTTTCGATACCGTTTTTCACCAAGTCGGGTTTGAATTCGCCACGGATTACGTGAGCGGTGAAGATGTTGGCAGTGGTGCAGTCTTCCCAAGCGGGAACCACGATCGGAATGTTCTTTTCGCATGCAGCCAATACCCAGCTGTCTTTCGGATCAATTTCGTAGTATTGTTCCAGAACACCACTACGGATCAATTTGTACATGAATTCGTAAGGCAGGAGGCGTTCTCCTTTCTTCGCAGAATCTTCCCACACTTCCAACAAGTGACGTTCCAGACGACGGAAAGCTTCCTCTTCCGGAATGCAGGTGTCGGTTACACGGTTCAAGTGTTGGTCCAACAACTCTTTTTCTTGTTCGGGGGTCAGGTCACGGTAGTTCGGTACACGTTTGTAGTGGGAGTGAGCCACCAAGTTCATGATGTCTTCTTCCAAGTTGTTTGCCGAGCAAGAAACGATGTGAATCTTGTCTTGACGGATCATTTCTGCCAAAGAAATACCCAACTCAGCAGTACTCATTGCACCGGCCATAGCCAACATCATTTTACCTCCGCGTTGGATGTGCGCATCGTAAGCTTTTGCAGCATCTACCAACGAAGCAGAGTTGAAGTGACGGTAATGGTGCGTGATAAATTGAGAAATAGGTCCTCTGTTTTCCATACGATTTATCTTTTTGATTAGACAATAACTATTAATGCGCGAATTTATTAAATTTTCTTAAATTTGCGGGAATTTTAACGCAATATTCGGCGATTTATGTTGAGAAAAGAAAACATCCCTTCGTTAGCAATCTGGGAAACGCCATTCTACTACTACAACCTGGATTTGTTGGACCGAACCCTGACGGCTTGTCGCCAAGGCTTGGACCGCTACGGATACAGCGCCCATTTTGCGTTGAAAGCCAATGCAGAACCCCGGATATTGGAACGCATCTGCCAAGCCGGTTTTGGTGCGGACTGCGTGAGTGGCAACGAAGTGGCCCTGGCTGTCCGTTCAGGATTTGCGCCGGATCAAATTGTTTTTGCCGGCGTTGGCAAGTCCGACCGCGAAATCAACATCGCCTTGGAGGCCGGGATCTTCTCGTTCAACTGCGAATCCATTCCGGAAATCGAAGTCATTGGTGCTTTGGCGGCAGCTCAAGGCAAGACCGCCCGAATTGCATTGCGCATCAACCCGGACGTCGATGCCCACACCCACCACTACATCAGCACAGGCAAAAAGGAAAACAAGTTCGGCATCTCTCCGTGGATGTTTGAACAAGCCTTGACCGTCATCCGCAACACCCCGTCGGTAGAGCTCATCGGTCTGCATTTCCACGTCGGTTCACAAATCACCGACTTGTCCGTCTTTGCCACCTTGTGCAAACGGGTCAATGAGATCCAACAATGGTTCGTGGATCGGGGTGTAAAGTTGCCTCACCTGAATCTGGGAGGAGGCCTGGGAATCAACTACAAACATCCGACCGAAGATCCGATTCCGAATTTCGAAGGATGGTTTGAACAGGTTTACCGTCACCTGACTCCCCTGCCCGGCCAACAAATCCATTTTGAACCCGGCCGGTCCTTGGTGGGACAATGTGGTCACTTGATTTCCCGAGTCCTGTATATCAAAGAGGGATTGGAAAAACGGTTCCTGATTTTGGATGCCGGCATGAACGACTTGATTCGTCCTGCCTTGTATCAGGCTCATCACCGAATTGAGAACCTCTCGGCAAGCAACCGCACCGATTGGAACCCGGATGCAGAAACACTTCGCTACGAAGTGGTCGGCCCCGTCTGCGAATCGTCAGACCTCTGGGCACCCGAAGTGGACCTGCCGATTTCCCAACGTGGCGATTTGGTTGCCCTGCACAGTTCCGGAGCCTACGGCCAGGTAATGGGAATGCGCTACAACCAACGCGACTTGGCCCCGGCACATTACTCCGATGAATTGGCATAACCGATAGAACAAATAGAAATAAAACGATATAAACGAAGAGAAAGATATGTTTGAGAACCTGATTGACAAACTGGAGCACTCGTTCAAGCTCATCAAAGGACAAGGCAAGATCACCGAAATCAACATCGCGGAAACCCTCAAAGAGGTTCGCCGTGCTTTGTTGGATGCCGACGTAAGCTATAAAATTGCAAAATCGTTCTGCGACGATGTGAAGCAAAAAGCCTTGGGACAAGACGTCTTGAAAGCGGTTCGTCCGGACCAAATGATGATCAAGATCGTCCACGACGAACTCACCTCATTGATGGGTAGCGAAGCCTCAGACATCAACATCAAAGGCAACCCCGGCGTTGTTTTGGTTTCGGGTTTGCAAGGTTCCGGTAAAACCACCTTCTCCGGAAAACTGGCTTTGAACTGCAAAACCAAACGCGGTTTGAAAGTCATGTTGGTAGCCGGTGACGTGTATCGCCCTGCGGCAATCGACCAATTGAAAGTGTTGGGAGAACAAGTGGGTGTATTCGTTTATAGCGAAGATGGCGTAAAAGACCCGGTTGCCATTGCACAAAACGCAATTGCGTTGGCAAAACGGGAAGGCTACTCTCTGGTCATCGTCGATACCGCCGGTCGTCTGGCCATCGACGAAGAAATGATGCGTGAAATCGAAAATGTCAAAGAAGCCGTTCGACCGACCGAAACCTTGTTCGTCGTGGATGCGATGACCGGTCAGGATGCTGTGGAAACTGCCCGCGTCTTCAACGAACGCCTGGACTTTGACGGCGTTGTATTGACCAAGATGGACGGTGATACCCGCGGGGGTGCGGCCCTCTCCATCAAAGCCGTCGTTCACAAACCCATCAAATTCATCTCTGCCGGTGAAAAGATGGAAGCCTTGGATGTATTCCACCCGAAACGGATTGCTGACCGGATCTTGGGCATGGGTGACATCGTTTCCTTGGTAGAAAAGGCACAAGAACAATTCGACGAAGAAGAAGCTCGCAAACTCCAAAAGAAATTGGTGAAAGACCAATTTACCTTGTGGGACTTCTACGAACAAATCCAATCCATCAAGAAGATGGGGAACATCAAGGACCTGGCCTCCATGATCCCGGGTGTGGGCAAAGCCCTCAAAGATGTGGACATCGACAACAACTCATTCAAAGGCATCGAAGCCATCATCTTGTCCATGACCCCGTACGAACGCGAAAACCCCCAAATCATCAACGGAAGCCGTCGTCGTCGGATTGCTGACGGTAGCGGTACCAGCATCAACGAAGTGAACCGCCTGCTCAAACAATTCGAAGACACCCGAAAAGTAATGAAGACGGTAGCCGGAGGTGGCATGCGCAAAGCGATGCAAATGGCCCGCACAGCCAAACACAGAAGATAATTGATCACTCAAAGCATAAGACCGAACGAACTATGATTCTGATTAACGGAAAAGAAACTGCCGCGAACCTCAAAAAAGAGATCGCGAAAAAGGTGGAAGACCGCCTGGCAGCAGGCAAACGCGCACCCCACTTGGTTGCCATTTTGGTCGGCAACAATGGAGCGAGCATGACCTATGTCGCCAACAAAGAAAAGGCCTGTCAACAAGTAGGTTTCAAATCCTCCGTCTTGACCTATCCGGACACCATCACCCAAGACGAGTTGATTGCTGAGATCCAAAAACTCAACAACGACCCGACCGTTGACGGTTTCATTGTCCAACTTCCGTTGCCCAAACACATCGACGAACAAAGTGTGATCGAATCCATCGATCCCAGCAAAGATGTGGACGGTTTCCACTCCGTGAACGTAGGTAACATGACCTTGGGTCTCCCCTGCTTTGTCTCTGCAACGCCGCACGGAATCATGGAGTTGCTCAAAGCCTACAACATCGAAACCAAAGGCAAACACTGTGTCATCTTGGGCCGCAGCAATATCGTAGGCCGTCCGATGGCCAACTTGCTCTCGCAAAAAACTTATCCGGGCAACTGCACCGTGACCGTTTGCCACAGCTTGACCCCGAACATCAAGGATTTGACCCTGCAAGCCGACATCATCATTGCTGCCATCGGTGTTCCGGAATTCTTGAAAGGAGACATGGTGAAAGAGGGTGCTACCGTGATTGACGTAGGCATCACCCGTATCCCGGCAGACAACGAAAAAGGCTACCGCATTGTCGGTGACGTGGCCTTCGACGAAGTGGCTCCCAAATGTTCCCACATCACCCCCGTTCCCGGTGGTGTCGGCCCGATGACCATCATCTCGTTGATGGAAAACACCTTGCGTGCTGCAGAAATTAACGAAAAATAACCTCTATTCAAGAAAGAAAGAAAGAAAGAAAGGGGGATGACCGCAAAACTCGGCCATCCCCTTTTCTGTTTTCATACTGTTCCTCTACACGGTCATCCAAAAGAGGGACTCCAAGTAAATGACAACGACTCCTGCAAGATAGCCCAGCAAAGCCAACAAACTTACATGCTTGAAATACCAACCAAAGTCGATCCTCTCAAGACCCATTGCAATAACCCCTGCTGCAGAACCGATGATCAGGATACTTCCCCCTACACCCGCACAATAAGTCAACAGCAACCAGAACAATCCATTTTGTGCAAATGCTTGCAGATAAGCGGGGTCGGCACTGGCCGCAATCACCTCCGGCGAAGCGATGGGATACATACCCATACAGCCGGCCACCAAAGGCACGTTATCCACCACCGAAGACAGCATACCCACCGCTGTGGAAATGGTAAACACCTCGTGCACATTCTGGTCCAAATAATTGGCTACTGATCCAAGAATCCCAGCACTCTGCAGGCCTGCAACAGACATCAAAATACCCAAGAAAAAGAGAATCGTAGGCATATCGATGTGTTTCAATACTTTCGAAACCCGGTTCTTGATGCTCTCCTCAATCTCCCGCTTCCGACCGTACACAATCTCGGTAATCACCCACAATCCACCCAGCACAAACATCACACCCACATACGGCGGCAATCCCGTCAAAGTTTTGAAGACGGGAACCGAAAGCAGGCCCAAAACACCGGCAAAAAAGATTCCCCGGCTGAAACGTTTGCCGACACCTTGGGGCAAACGGAGTTCCAGAGGCTGCGACGAAAGGTTGTCTCCATGACTTTTCCGGAATTGGAACGAGGTAATGAAGAGGGGAACAAACAAAGAAACCAGACAAGGCAAAACCAAATATGCCATCAAAGGCACCGTGGTCACATGGCCCCGCATCCAGAGCATGATGGTCGTGACATCGCCAATCGGTGACCAGGCGCCCCCACTGTTGGCAGCAATGATGATAATACCAGAAAAAATCCAGCGGTCCTGGGGTTTGGCAATGATTTTTCGAAGCATCATAATCATGACAATGGTGGTTGTCATATTGTCGAGCACGGCGGACATAAAAAATGTAATGCCTGCCATCAGCCAAAGGAGGCGGAATTTATTGCGGGTCGTGATGTACTGGGTAATGATGTAGAATCCTCCATGCATATCAATGAGGTCAACGATTGTCATCGCACCGATGAGAAACAGCAGTGTCTCACAGGTACTACCCAAGTGTTCCATCAATTGGGCCCCGGTATCTGCCTGCGGGCCCATCAGGGCATAGACCGACCAAATCAGCCCGAACATCACGAGCGAAGAAGCGGCCTTATCAATTTTAAGTTTGTGCTCAAGCGCAATGCACGCATAACCGAGCACAAAGATTACAATTATCCATGTTATCATTTGTGATCCGTTTTAAGTTAAGAAATGTGTTCAGAAAATAGTTCGCGAGAACCGCAATCAGCAAACGGTTACGGACCTAAATGATAATTCGCTCCAACGCATAGACATATTTGTCCACGCTTCTGGACGCAAGAATGAAAAGGTGGCTACGGTATTTATAATAGAGAAGGGGCTTTGCAAAACAAGCCCCTTGTTTTTCTTTACGGGCAGCGCCGTGAGACGAAAAGGAATGCGACTTCCCTCCCTTCGTTCTTGAAACAGGATCCAAAACCGGACTCGGAAGGGTTGCAGAAACGACGGCATCACCAGGGGTAAAGACACCCGACAAGTTATCGTCCGCAGATGAGACCACGTTCTCCTGCCAACATGAAACACTGGATTCTACAGACGCAGAGCGCTCGGAGACTACCGAACCCAGAACCAGGATTGCTAACAGGAATACCAACTTTTTCACGGCACAAATTCTACTCTGCAGCGTGTTCTTTGCGCAGCAGGTCAAGAACAGTTTTGACCGGATTGAAGGTCAACAGCGGCACTTCCACAAAAACGGTGTTCCAGTTGCTCATGGAACCGTTCCACAAACCCGGCAATTCTTGGGCCTTCAAAACACGGCCTTCGTAACTTTTCTCACTGATGAAGCCAGTCTTCGGATCCACAAAGGCATCCAAATCGTACTTGCTTCCATCGTAACGACGCAAAGAGCAAACCAAATCCACCGGGTTGAAGTGAGTTGAAGCGGCTTTAGCGGCTTGTACGCGTTCATCGGCAGGATTCAACTGCGCCCCTTCGAGAATTTGCAACGACGTCGTACCATCTTCCTCGCGGATCACAAACGGGCCACCACCCGGTTCCCCTTCGTTCTTGACCATTCCACAGACACGGATCGGACGGTCCAACTTTTTTCGAAGCAGGGCAACCAGTTCATCGCCCTCTACCTCCGGCAACTGAATCAGGAAGGAATCAGCCAGGTAAGCACGCACCTCGCAGCAGAATGCTGCATCCCGTTCCCCGGCTTCCAGACGACGCAAATAGTCAAACGCCTTTTCACGCAGGCGCAGGAGTTCTCCGACCAGAATTCGTTTCCAATGGACGGTTGTCGGCAACAATTCTTCTCGAACGACGTTATCAATGTTTTTGATGATGGCAATGTCCGAATCCAAAGCATTCAGGTTGCGAAGCAAAGCTCCGTGTCCACCCGGTCGGAACAACATCGTACCATCCTCTTTCAGGAACGGTGTATTGTCCTCATTGGCCGCAACGATATCGGTTTCAGGATCTTGGGTCGAGAAGGAAACGTGGTAACGGCAGCCAAAACGGGCTTCGTAAATCGGCAACACACGGGACAACAATTCACGGAAGCCTTCCAGGTGCTCCGGTGAAGCCGTAAAATGCAAATAGGCATTGCCTGCTTGGTCGCAAGCATACTCCGCCGCTTCTACCAGGTGTTCTTCAAAGGCTGTACGAACCTGATCATCATACAAGTGGAAAAGAATCTGACCCTTCGGACGGGCTCCGTAGTTGTAACCCCGGCCATCCGCCTCTCCCAAGACAGTATTCAAGGCAGCCAAACAACCGGCCGTGGTTTGCAAGTCATCTGCTCCGAAGAGATCGTCTGTATAGAAAGGGAATTTTTTCAAATTTTGGAGAAAACGTTGCGCTGCGGGCTTCAAGTCTGCGGGTTGAGCGCCTCCTTCAAGGGCCTCCTTGGCTTCAAACAAATCTTTGAACATCCGGGAAGCCGCTCCGGATGCCGGAACAAATTTCACCAGGGAGCCTGCAAAAGCAGCACGAATTTCCAAGGCCTGGGCCTGTTCTGCTTCAGACAAGCAACGGATTCCTGCTCCAGGTACGGCCGCTGCCAACACGTTCAAATAAGGAAAACCACTGCGGTAGTTTGCCAATTGTTTTTCGATTCTTTCGTTTTGCATATCGATAAGATTAAGAGTTTGAGCAAATTATTAAAAACGTAAAGTTACGATTCTTTTTGGGGAAGACAATCTTTTTCATCAAAGTCAAAGTCGAACTCCCGGCGGAAATGGAAAGACGTACGAAATTCCTCAAAGTCTTCCGGTGAGGCCTTCAGGCGGGCACTGATGCCCGGCAAGTCAAAAATCCCTTCAAAACGATGCGCCAACTGCGCATGGGTTTCTGTCCGCAATGCCTTCATTGACCAGCGAGGAACCGCTTCCACGGCAACCTCCGGCATAAAGTCCACGAGGGACGTCCAGCCAAAATGCTGCGCCATCGCGCGCACCACCCCGACGGTTCCGTTGACCTTGCCTTCGTGGGAGTACCCAGCAATGTGCGGGGACGCCACATCGGCACACGCCAACAACTCCAAATCCAATTCCGGCTCTCCGGGCCACACATCCAACACCAAAGCGCCGAGCTGTCCGCTCCTACGAGCACGAATTAAGGCAGCCCCCCGGGCCACCGGACCACGGGAACTGTTGATCAAAATGGAACCCGGCTTCATCCGGGACAAAAAATCTTCGTTGATCATCCCCCGTGTTGTCGCATCCAAGGGAACGTGTACGGTTACGATGTCGGAAGCAGCCAACAAGCAGTCCAGATCCACAAAGGGCGATGCCTGCGGTTCCTGAGCAAACTCAGCGGCATGCCGCGGCGGGTCACAAGCCAGTACCCGAAATCCCAAGGCTTGAGCGACTCGCACAACCTGCGAACCAACGTGCCCCACGCCAATGACCCCCAAGGTCCGTCCCTGCGCCCCAACGGCATCGGGTTCCGGCGCCAGGACGTCGGTCCCCCGGGAAAGCAGACCGTACAAGGCCGTAAACACATATTGCATCACTCCTCCGGCATTACAACCCGGGACATTCGCAAAAGCAATGCCCATCTGCTGCAGAGCAGGCACATCCACATGGTCCGCGCCAATGGTGGCCGATCCGATAAACGAAACCGACGAACCGTGCAACAAGGCCTCGTCGCACCGGGTCCGGGTTCGAACCAACACCGCGTCTGCCGAACGTACCAGCGCAGCATCAATGTCGCTGCCTTTGCTGTACACGACCTCCGCATAGGGTTCCAACACTCCCTGCAAAAACGGGATGTCCCGATCCACGACTACCTTCATCGAAGTACGATTTTCTTGATGGTTCCCAGACCGACAATCTGGTTGATTTTTTTACAATAGTAATCCAACGAACCTTGAATCATAAAACGCAAGGCCGAGGAAGAAATATGACAATACAAAATGTGGTTCTTCACGTATTTCCGCACAGTCGCCAAACGGACCGCCTCGTCCACAACCCGATCCCAGGCATCCAGAATATCGGCATGCAACAGACCGGTCTGCCAACCCGATTCTTGAATCAGTTGGGGCAACAGGTCCTTCAACAATTTGGGCTCTTGACGTTCCATACTATCCGATGACTTCTCCGTTGCTAACTTGCAGGAAACGAGATTCCTGCGTTACTGCATTGACCACTTTTTCCAAACGGACCTTGTTGCTGTCCGTGATAAAAATCTGACCAAAATCCTCGCGGGATACCAACTCCACCAAAAACTCTACCCGACTCATATCCAGCTTATCAAAGACATCGTCCAGCAACAGGATCGGACTGAAGCCATACTGCTCACGCATCATCGCAAACTGAGCCAACTTCAAGGCGGTCAAAAACGTCTTTTGCTGCCCCTGTGAACCACTTTTACGCAGCGGATGGCCGTTCAAAGAAAAAACAAAATCATCGCGCTGCACCCCGGCAGAGGTATAACGCAGTACCCGGTCACGCTGGAGCGTTTCCCGGAAGACATCGGCCAACGACCCGCGCAATGCATCGGACTCATAGGCAATTGAAACCGTTTCCTTGCCCCCACTGAGCTGGTGGTAATAGTCTGCCGTCCACCGGTTCAGCGACTCGGCCAATTCCGCCCGACGACGGGCTACCGGTTCTCCATATTGGACCAGCATTTGGGTAAAGGCATCCAACAGTCCTTCGTCCAACCGGTCTTCTTTCAACATCTTGTTACGTTGCTGCAACGTCCTGTTGTACAACTTAATGGCCCGCAAATAGGCCGGATCCGTCTGAGATAGAATCAGGTTCATCAGCCGTCGACGTTCTTCTCCGGAATCCTGGATCAGGGAGGTATCCGTCGGAGAAACGGCTACTATCGGCAGGAAGCCGATGTGGTCAGACAGCCGAGACATCGTCTTGTCGTTACGACGCAAGACCTTGTCCCCGTCCGGACGCACAGAAATGGCCACTTTTTCCGGAACGCCTCCTTTCGTATACTCCCCGTGCAACGCGCATTCCGACTCCCCGTAACGACAGATGTAACGGTCCTGCAATGGCAAAAAACTCTTGGTCATCGAAAGGTAATGAATGGCCTCCAGCAAGTTCGTTTTGCCAGCCCCATTTTCCCCCGTGATGCAGTTCAATTTCGGAGAAAAACGGACCTCTGCCTGTGCCAGGTTCTTAAAATTGCTAAGTATTATCCGGTTCAAGTACATACGTAAAGATTTGTGCCGATTGTGTAAGCAAAGATATGAATAAATAGCAAAATAATAATTGGGGTTTTCACTTTTTGTTTTAATTTTGCGCAAATATGTAAAAACCATAAATAGAGATGGCACAGAACACGAAAAATCAATCGAATGAGGCCAATGAGGCCGTAGGACAGGTGGTTTCCAAAGCGGAACTTTTCCTGGAAGCAAACAAAAAGAAAATCACGATCATCACCTTGGCTATCGTGGCAGTCGTGGCAATCGTTTTACTCTTCAACCAATTCTACACCAAACCGTTGAAGGCTGAAGCCGAAGCACAAACTTTTGTTGCTGAACAGTACTTCCGCGCTGACAATTTCGAAGCAGCTTTGAAAGGTGACGGCAACGCACTCGGATTCGAACAAATCATTGACGAATACGGTAACAAAGCTGGTGCTGCTGTTTATTTCTACGCTGGTATCTGCGAATTGCAATTGGGCAACTATGCAGCGGCTGTGGATTATTTGTCCGCTTACAAAGGAACAGACCCGATCTTGAAAGCACGTGCACTCTGCTGCATCGGTGATGCTTACGTAGGATTGGAACAATTCGAGAAAGCAGTTCGCTACTTCTTGGATGCAGCCAACGTAATTGACAATGAATTCGTTGCTGGATACTTGTTGAAAGCCGGTATCATCTACGAAGAAATGGGCAAACCGATGGAAGCTTTGAAGCAGTACGAAATCATCAAAGAACAATACGGCAACACCTACGAAGGCCGCGAAATCAACAAATACATCACCCGTATTAAAGTGGCTGAATAATCATGGGAAGAGCTTTTGAATTCCGTAAAGAACGTAAGTTCAAACGCTGGGGCAACATGGCCCGCGTATTTACCCGTTTGGGCAAAGAAATCACCATTGCTGCCAAATCCGGTGGTCCGGATCCCGACAACAACCCTCGTCTGCGTACCTTGATTCAAACTGCACGCAGCGAAAACATGCCGAAAGACAACATCGAACGCGCAATCAAACGTGCGTCCGAAAAAGACAAAGGCGATTACAAAGAAGTAGTATACGAAGGTTACGGTCCTCACGGCATCGCATTCTTGATTGAAACCGCAACCGACAACCCGACCCGTACCGTGGCCAACATCCGTAGCTACTTGAACAAAGCCGGCGGATCCCTCGGCACCTCAGGCAGCGTGGATTTCATGTTTGAGCACAAATGCGTATTCAAAATGAAGAGCGAAAACCCCGTTGATATGGAAGAGCTCGAACTCGAACTCATCGACTACGGTGGAGAAGAAGTTTTCCAAGAAGAAGACGAAAACATCAACATCTACGCTCCCTTTGAATCGTTCGGACAAATCCAAAAATTCATCGAAGACAACGGTTATACCTTGGTATCCGGTGGATTTGAACGCATCCCGACCGTAGAACTCAAACGTTTGGGCGCTGACGAACGCGCAGGTTTGGAAAAACTCATCGAAAAACTCGAGAACGACGAAGACGTACAAAACGTTTACCACACCATGTCTCTCGCAGAATAATACTGAAACATAAACCTTTTTATCAATAGAGTTATGGAATTAACACACATTGAGCACATTGGAATCGCTGTTAAATCATTGGAAGAAGCTATTCCTTACTACGAAAACATTCTCGGCTTGAAATGTTATGCCATCGAAGAAGTGGCTGATCAAAAAGTTAAAACCGCTTTCTTCAAAATTGGCCAAACCAAAATCGAATTGTTGGAAAGTACCTCTCCGGACGGAACCATCGCAGGTTTCATTGAAAAACGTGGCGAAGGTATTCACCACATTGCATTTGCAACCAACGATGTAACCGCAGCTTTGGCTGACGCAGAAGCAAAAGGCGTTCGTTTGATTGACAAAGCACCCCGCAAAGGTGCAGAAGGTTTGAACATTGCTTTCTTGCATCCGAAGTCAACCATCGGTGTTTTGACCGAATTGTGTGAAGATCCGAACAACAAATAATCATTAACAAAAATACAAATTATGAGCCAACAGCTTGAACAAGTAAAGGCTTTGATTAGCCTCCGCGAAAAAGCGCGTTTGGGTGGTGGTCAAAAGAGAATTGACTCCCAACACCAAAAAGGAAAATTCACTGCTCGTGAAAGAATCAACATGCTCCTCGATGAAGGCAGCTTTGAAGAATTTGATATGTTCGTTACACACCGTTGTACGAACTTCGGTATGCAAGCAACCACCTTCCTCGGTGACGGTGTTGTAACCGGTTACGGTACTGTAGCAGGTCGTTTGGTATATGTATTTGCACAAGACTTCACCGTATTCGGTGGTTCATTGTCAGAAACTTTGGCAATGAAGATCTGCAAAATCATGGACCAAGCTATGAAAATGGGTGCTCCTGTGATCGGTTTGAACGACTCAGGTGGAGCTCGTATCCAAGAAGGTGTGAACGCATTGGCTGGTTACGCTGAAATCTTCCAACGCAACATCTTGGCTTCTGGTGTAGTTCCTCAAATTTCTGCTATCCTCGGTCCTTGCGCTGGTGGTGCCGTTTACTCACCGGCTTTGACCGACTTCAACATCATGACCAAAGGTACCAGCTACATGTTCTTGACTGGTCCGACCGTTGTAAAATCAGTAACTGGTGAAGACGTTACCCAAGAACAATTGGGTGGTGCAAGCGTACACGCAACCAAGAGCGGTGTGGCTCACTTCGCTGTTGACACTGAAGAAGAAGCAATCGCAACCATCCGTGAATTGTTGAGCTTCTTGCCTCAAAACAACATGGAAGAACCGCCGTACTTGCCGACCAACGACGCGATCGACCGCTTGGAAGACTCCTTGAACGAAATCATCCCGGACAGCCCGAACAAACCGTACGATATGTACGAAGTAATCGGTGCTATCGTGGACGACGGCCGCTTCTTGGAAGTTCACCGCGACTACGCGAAGAACATCATCGTAGGTTTCGCTCGCTTTGGTGGTACAGCTGTAGGTATCGTTGCCAACCAACCGAAAGTATTGGCCGGTGTATTGGACAACAACTCTTCTCGTAAAGCTGCCCGTTTCATCCGCTTCTGCGACGCATTCAACATTCCTTTGGTTACCCTCGTTGACGTTCCTGGCTTCTTGCCCGGTACCCAACAAGAATACGGTGGAATCATCCTCCACGGTGCTAAATTGTTGTACGCATACGGTGAAGCTACCGTTCCGAAAGTTACCGTTACCCTGCGTAAATCATACGGTGGAGCTTACTGCGTAATGAGTAGTAAACACCTCCGTGGTGACATCAACTATGCTTGGCCGACCGCTGAGATCGCTGTAATGGGTCCTTCAGGAGCTATCGGCATCCTCTACGGCAAAGAAGTGGCTGCTGCTGAAGATCCCGTTGCATTTGCAGCTGAAAAAGAAAAAGAATACAGAGATGCATTTGCAAACCCGTACAACGCAGCGAAATACGGTTACATCGATGACGTGATCGAACCGAGAAACACCCGTTTCCGCGTGATCCGCGCCCTCGAACAACTTTCAACCAAGAAATTGGCCAACCCGGCTAAGAAACACGACAACCTCCCGTTGTAGTCAAACCCTTTAAGAAATTACAAATGAAACATATCAAATCATTATTGATTGCAGGGCTGATCTTGATGGGGCTGAACGTGAGCGCTCAAAACCAAACCGACATGCGTCTGAACGAGTACTTGGTAGAAAATACCAACGACTTCCAAGACGATTTCGGTCAACAAAACGCTTGGTTTGAGTTGTTCAACACATCCTACGGTACCGTAAACATCGGAGGATGCTACTTGTCCAACGACATCAACAACCTGCAAAAGTACATCATCCCCAAGGGTGACGTTCTCACGGCGATCAAACCCCGCCAACACGTCCTCTTCTGGGCTGACGAACAACCTTTCCGTGGTACTTTCCACGTAAACTTCACCTTGGCTGAGTCGGACACCATCTACTTTGTCAGCAGCGACGGACGCACCATCATCGACCGCATTGCTGTTCGCAAAGACATTGAACCGAACGTATCCGTTGGTCGTTCTCAAGACGGTGTAGGTTCTAACGATGGTAAAGGCGAAGGTTGGCAAATCATGCCGAACACCTCACCGAGCACCAACAACGCTGGTGTAGACGCAAAAAGTAAAAGTTCTATCATGGCAGAACAAGACCCGTACGGGGTCTTGATTGCAATCACTGCAATGTCAGTGGTGTTCCTCGCCTTGATTATCCTGTACTTTGTCTTCAAATTCACCGGTCGCCTGGCAATTCGCAACCAACAAACCCGCTCAGACATTGCTACCGAAGGTAAGATTGAAACGGTGAAAGCAGAAGAAAATACCGGCGAAGCCATCGCTGCTATTTCAACCGCTTTGTACTTGTATGCTGTTGACAACGAAGCTCACGACGAAGAAAGCTTCCAAATCACCATGCGTCACACTGACCGCAGCTACTCACCTTGGAGCTCGAAGATTTACACCTTGAGACAAGCTCCCCAAGTTAAAAAGAATTAACGGATAACCAGAACACAAATATGAAAGAATATCAATTGAAAATCAATGGTAACGACTACAACGTTGTTATCAAAGAGGTAGAGGACAACACCGCAGATGTTGAAGTAAACGGTACTCCTTACCGCGTAGAATACGAAAAACCGATCACCAAACAAGCGAAGAAAGTGATCAAGAGCGTAACTCCGGTTGCTAGACCGGCTGCTGCTGCTCCGACCGCTGCTCCCGCTGCCCAACCTGCTGCAGCTCCCGCTGCCGGTGGTGCTGGTGCGACTGTAACTTCACCCCTCCCGGGTATCATCTTGGACATCGCTGTGAAAGAAGGTGATGTAGTGAAGAAAGGTCAAAAGATCGTTGTACTCGAAGCAATGAAGATGGAAAACGTCATCGAATCTACTGCTGACGGTACCGTAACTAGTATCAAAGTTAACAAAGGAGACTCTGTATTGGAAGGTGCTCCGCTCGTAATCATTGGCTAATATGGAACATACTCAAACAGGTTTCTTGAGTAACCTCGTACAGTTCTGGGAATACACCGGATTTGCGAACTGCAACTTCCAGTATCTCCTCATGATCTGCATCGGCTTGATCTTCATCTACCTGGCCATTAAAAAGGACTGGGAACCGATGTTGCTCGTTCCGATCGGATTCGGTATCATTATCGGTAACATTCCGTTGTTCCCTGGCTTGAGCGTTGGGGTTTACGAAGAAGGTTCCGTATTGAACATTCTCTACCAAGGGGTGCGTCAAGGATGGTATCCTCCGCTGATCTTCTTGGGTATCGGTGCAATGACCGACTTCTCAGCTTTGATCTCCAACCCGAAACTGTTGTTGATCGGTGCTGCGGCTCAGTTCGGTATCTTCGGTGCATACGCCATCGCTTTGTTGTTGGGCTTTACTCCCGCTGAAGCAGGTGCGATCGGTATCATCGGTGGTGCTGACGGTCCGACTGCAATCTTCTTGTCTTCTCGCTTGGCTCCGGACTTGATGGGTGCTATCGCGGTATCTGCTTACTCTTACATGGCATTGGTACCGGTGATCCAACCCCCGATCATGCGTCTGTTGACCACCGAGAAAGAACGTCTCATCCGCATGAAGACTCCCCGCGCGGTGTCTCCGACTGAAAAGAAAATTTTCCCGATTGTTGGTTTCCTGTTGACCGCGTTCATCGTTCCCTCAGGTATTCCCCTCTTGGGTATGTTGTTCTTCGGTAACTTGATCAAAGAAAGTGGTGTTACCCGCCGTTTGGCTGAAACCGCTCGCGGACCACTGATCGACGTTATCACCATTTTGATCGGTATCACCGTAGGTTGCTCTACCCAAGCTGACAAATTCCTCCAATGGAGCTCTATCAAGATCTTCATCCTCGGTTTCTTGTCATTCGTAATTGCAACAACTGCTGGTGTGGCCTTTGTGAAATTCTTCAACTTGTTCTTGAAAGAAGGTAACAAGATCAACCCGCTCATCGGTAACGCAGGGGTATCAGCCGTTCCGGATGCTGCACGTATCTCTAACAACGTAGGTTTGGAATACGACCGTACCAACTACCTTTTGATGCACGCAATGGGCCCGAACGTGGCTGGTGTAATCGGAAGTGCTGTTGCTGCCGGTATTTTGCTCGGCTTCCTCGCCTAGTTACTAGGAATTTATAACTGAAAAGACGTGATCAAAAAAAGTTTGGTCACGTCTTTTTTTTTGTCTAATTTTATAGTCTTATTTGCGAACCTCATTCGTGTACAGAATTTTATAATTAAACACCATACATTATGCAGAATAAATTGCAAGAACTCACCGACAAGCTCTACAACGAAGGGCTGTCCAAAGGGAAACAAGAAGCGGAAGATTTGAAGGCAAAAGCTCGCAAAGAAGCCGCTGCGATTGTGGAAAAAGCAAGAGAAGAAGCGGAAGCTTTGTTGGCTCAAGCCCGCAAAGATGCAGAAGAACTCCGCAAAAAAGCAGAAACCGACATCCGCATGGCCTCTGCCCAAACAGTTGCCTCCATCAAACAAGGTGTCGAAACCATGATTACCACCCGCACCATTGCAGAACCTGCGAAGGCTGCTTTGGCCGCTCCGGAATTCATCCAAGAATTGGTTAAAACCATCGTGGCTGCTTTCCGTGCTGATAGCGAAGCTTTGGATTTGACCGTTATCCTCCCGGCCAACCTCCAAAAAGAGTTGGAAGAATTTGCGAAAGCTCAAACTGCTGCCGCTATGCAAGGTGGTTTGGAAGTTCGCTTCTCAAAACAAATTGGAAACGGTTTCAAAATTGGTCCGAAGAACGGTGGTTACCTCATCAGCTTTACCGGTGACGATTTTGAACAACTCTTTGCTGATTACCTCAGACCTGCGACCCGCAAATTATTATTCGGCTAATGATGAACCACAATTACCACTACATCATCGCCGGCTTACCGGATTTGGCTCCCGACATGAACGGCAACGCCCCGACTTACGAGTCGTTGGCGGCAACCATCAAGGAGCAACTCTCGGAGCGCGACTTGCGGTTGGTTGACTGGTTGGAATACGGCTTTGACGAAGCCCACCTCACGGATCATTTCTACCATTCTGTAGCCCGTCAAAAGAATCCTTTCCTCGCGGCTTGGTATGCTTTTGACCTTCGTCTGCGGAACGCCAAAGTTGTCTACCTGGAAAAGAAGGCCGGCAAGAAAGGAACCAGTGCCGTTGTAGGTGACTGGGATCCGGAATTTGAAGAATACACCCGTCTCCAGCAAATCTTTGAAATCCCCAACCTGATCGAACGCGAAATCGCTTTGGACAAACTGCGTTGGGCAAAAATTTCAGATTTGACGTTGTACGAATACTTCACCATCAACACCATCCTCGCATTTTTGACCAAATGCCGGATTGCAGACCGATGGAACAAGTTGGATAAAGCAACCGGTGCCAAACTCTTTGAAACCTTGGTTCAAGAAGTACGCGGCACATTTAAAGGTATCGAATTTTAATAATTAATCAATATTCAGGATGAAAACCACAGGAATTGTAACGGGTATCATCGCAAACTTGGTTACCGTTGAGATCAACGGTCCGGTTTCCCAAAACGAAATTTGCTTCATCAACGTGGGTGAAGACAAATTGATGGCGGAAGTCATCAAGGTGACCGGAAAAAGCGCCTTTGTGCAGGTTTACGAGAGCACCCGCGCTTTGAAAAACGGCAATACCGTCGAATTTGAAGGCCACATGCTCGAAGTTACTTTGGGTCCCGGTCTTCTTTCCAGCAACTACGATGGTTTGCAAAACAACCTCGCTACGATGGAAGGCGTCTTCCTCAAACGAGGCGAATACACCTTACCGCTGGACTTGGAAAAACAATGGGAATTTACTCCGCTGGCAAAAGTGGGCGACCGCGTAGTCGCTGCTGACTGGTTGGGTGAAGTGAAAGAAGGCTGGTTGCCTCATAAAATCATGGTTCCCTTCGCTTTCGAAGGCGAATACACCATCAAATCCATTGCCCAAGCAGGTTCTTACCGCGTGAGTGAAACCATCGCAGTCCTCACAGACGCTTCGGGCGAAGACCGTGCCGTAACCATGACCCAAAAATGGCCCGTGAAAGTGGCCGTGGGCGGTTACAAAGAAAAACCCCGTCCCTACAAAATCATGGAAACCGGTGTTCGTTGTATCGACACCCTCAACCCCATCGCAGAAGGCGGTACCGGCTTTATCCCGGGTCCCTTCGGTTGCGGTAAAACCGTGTTGCAACACGCCATCGCAAAACAAGGGGAAGCAGACGTAATCGTAATGGCTGCCTGCGGGGAACGGGCAAACGAAGTTGTGGAAATCTTCACCGAATTCCCGGAATTGATCGACCCCCATACTGGACGTTCGTTGATGGAACGTACTACCATCATCTGTAATACCTCCAACATGCCTGTAGCGGCTCGTGAAGCTTCTGTTTACACCGCGATGACCATCTGCGAATACTACCGTGCGATGGGTATGAAAGTCTTGTTGTTGGCAGACTCCACTTCCCGTTGGGCACAAGCCTTGCGTGAAATGAGTAACCGTATGGAAGAGTTGCCGGGTGCCGACGCATTCCCGGTGGACTTGTCAGCCATCATCTCCAACTTCTACGCACGTGCCGGTGTTGTAGTATTGAACAACGGTCAAACCGGTGCGGTTACCTTCATCGGAACCGTATCTCCTGCGGGTGGTAACTTGAAAGAACCCGTGACCGAATCCACCAAGAAAGCAGCCCGCTGTTTCTACGCATTGAACCAAAACCGTGCAGACAAGAAACGTTACCCGGCTGTGGACCCGATTGACTCTTACTCCAAATACTTGGAATACCCGGAAATCATCGCCTACTTGAAAGAAAAAGTGGCTCCGGACTGGGTTGACAAAGTGATTGAAGCGAAAAACATGGTTTTGCGCGGTAAAGAAGTTTCCGAACAAATCAACATCCTCGGTGACGACGGTGTTCCGATTTCATACCACGAAATCTACTGGAAATCCGAGTTGATCGACTTCATCATCCTCCAACAAGACGCATTTGACAAGATTGACTCTGTCTGCCCGATGGAACGTCAAGAGTTCATGCTCTCTTTGGTGTTGCAACTCTGCCACGTAGAACGTAACTTCGAAGACTTCGAAGCTTGCTCAAAATTCTACAAAGAATTGATCAACACCTTGCGTCAGATGAACTACTCTGAATTCAAGAGTGATAACTTCAACAAATACTTGGAGCAACTTAAAAAATTTATGAGCAATGAGCAGTAAAGCATTTCAACGTACCTATACCCAATTGGAAGCCATTACCAAAGCAACGGTTTCTTTGAAAGCCCAAGGCGTCTCCAACGACGAACTGGCAACCGTAGCCGGCCGTTTGGCCCAAGTGGTAAAAATGAAAGGAGACACCGTAACCCTCCAAGTATTCTCCGGAACAGAAGGTATCCCGACTGACGCGGAAGTGGTATTCTTTGGTGCCGCTCCGACCTTGAACGTCAGCGACGACTTGGCTGGCCGTTTCTTCAATGCCTATGGTCAACCGATCGACGGAGGTCCGGCTGTAGAAGGCGAACGCCGTTTCATCGGCGGTCCCTCTGTGAACCCCTACAAACGGAAACAACCTTCACAACTCATCCCGACCGGTATTGCGGGTATCGACTTGAACAACACCTTGGTGTCTGGTCAAAAAATCCCGTTCTTCGCCGACCCGGACCAACCCTACAACCAAGTAATGGCGATGGTAGCTTTGCGTGCGGATGTAGACAAGATCATCTTGGGCGGTATGGGTCTTTCCAACGACGACTACTTGTACTTCAAACAAATGTTTGAGAGCGCAGGTGCTTTGGACAAGATCATCAGCTTTGTGAACACCACCGAACAACCTCCGGTTGAACGTCTGTTGATTCCGGACATGGCCTTGACCGCAGCAGAATACTTCGCCGTAGATAAAAACGAAAAAGTCTTGGTACTGTTGACCGACATGACGTTGTATGCCGACGCCTTGTCCATCGTCAGCAACCGGATGGACCAAATTCCTTCAAAAGACTCCATGCCTGGTTCGTTGTACTCAGACTTGGCAAAAATCTACGAAAAAGCGGTACAATTGCCGGACGGCGGTTCCATCACCATCATCGCGGTAACTACCCTGAACGACGGAGACATCACCCACGCAATCCCGGACAACACCGGTTACATCACCGAAGGTCAGCTCTTCTTGCGTACCGATACCGACACCGGTAAGGTGATCATCGACCCGTTCCGTTCTTTGTCTCGTCTGAAACAATTGGTAATCGGAAAACAAACCCGCGAAGACCACAACCAAGTGATGAACACCGCGGTACGTTTGTACGCCGATGCTTCCAATGCAAAAACCAAATTGGAAAACGGTTTCGACTTGAGCGACTACGACAACCGCTGCTTGGAATTTGCGAAAGACTATTCAAACAACTTGTTGGCCATCGACGTCAACATCTCTATCGACGAAATGTTGGATACCGCCTGGACCCTCTTCGGCAAGTACTTTACACAAGCTGAAACCGGTATCAAGGCTGAATTGATTGAAAAATACTGGAAAGCATAACACAGAGATATGGCCATTAAATTCCAATTCAACAAAACCTCGCTGAACGAGATCAACAAGCAATTGAAGATCCGTACACGGGCGCTGCCGACCCTCAAAAACAAAGAGTCGGCCCTTCGCCTTGAATCCAAAAAGGCGAAACAGCGTTCTGAGGAGCTTTTGGAAGAACTCTCCCAATCTCTGACACGTTACGAATACCTGGCCGGACTGTGGAACGAATTCGAACCCGGCCTGATCTCCGTCCGCGACGTGACCATTGAAACGATCAAATTCGCCGGTGTACGAACTCCGGAACTGGTCAGCGTCGAATACGATGTACAAGAATTCGATTTGTTCCGCAAACCGATGTGGTACACCGAAGGAGTTGCTATTTTGAAAGAACTGGCCCGCTTGGGTATTGAATCGGAAATCTGCGAATACAAGAGCCGCTTGCTCGACTTCTCGCGTAAGAAAACCACCCAAAAGGTGAACTTGTACGAGAAAGTGCAGATCCCCGGATACCAAGAAGCCATTCGTAAGATCAAGAGATTTATGGAGGACGAGGAAAACCTCAACAAAGCCGCCCAGAAAATCGTCAAGACCAAACACGAACTTGAAGAACAGGAGGAAGCAAGATGATAACCCGCATGACCAAATACTCGTTCATTGTATTGAGTCAGGAACTGGATTCATTTTTGAGCCAGGTCCAACAACTTGGTATGGTGGATATTACCCGGTCAGACCGGGCCATTGACGAGACCTCCCGTGAACAATTCAGTATCACCCGCCGTTACCGCGATGCGGTACGACGCATCCAAAAGGCTCCCGAGAATGCAGAAAAATCAGGAATTACCCCGGTGGTTCCGGAAACCCCTGCCTCCGAGTTGCTGACCTTCGTAGAAGACCTGTTCCAAGAGCAATTGGAACAACGCGAATTGCGCAAAAACCTGCAACGCGAATACGAAGAATCCGCAGCATGGGGAGAATTTTCTCCGAGCGATCTGGAACGTCTGAAAAGTTTGGGTTTTGGTTTGAAATTCTACTGCGTTTCCGCAAAGAAATACAACCCGACTTGGGAAGAAACTTGGCCCATTCAGATTTTGGCCAAGACCGAAAGCCAAGTCCGCTTTGCGGTTGCCGTACCCCTTGAAGAAATGGAAGCACCGGCCCTTCCCTTGCAAGAAGCCCACTTCCCGGAAACACCTGCTTCCGTGCTGTTGGCCCAACTGCAAGCTGCGGAAAGCCGTCTGAACGAAATCGCATCGTTGATTGCCGGACTGGTTCAACGCATTCCCGATTTGGAAGCTCAGTCAGCCCTCGTACAAGAAGAGCTGGACCGTTACCTGGCACAAGCTGCTGTCCTTCGCGAAGGCGAAGAATCCATCTGCGTACTGGAAGGATTCGCGCCGACCGAAGCCGATGCTTCGCTGAAAGCGTTCTTCGATAACACCGATGCTTATTACGAACAAGAAGCGGCTTGTACAGAAGACAACCCGCCGGTTCAGTTGAAAAACAACTTCATCAACCGTCTGTTCGAACCCATCGGGGATTTGTACATGTTGCCGCACTACGGCGAACTGGATGTCACCCCCTACTTCGCACCTTTCTACATGCTCTTCTTCGGTCTTTGTTTGGGAGACATGGGCTACGGTTTGGTGCTCTTGTTGGCCGGTGCCTTTGTATCTTGGAAAGTTCCTTCTTTCCGCGGATATGCACGTCTGGTGATGTTGTTGGGACTTGGTTCCATGATCATGCCAGCCTTGAACGGTACGTTCTTCGGTACGAAGATCCAGTCCATCATCACCTTCCCGGAAAACATCCACAACTTCTTCTTCTCTGATTTGAAGATGTTCTGGTTTGCCATCATCTTTGGTATCTTCCACATCATCGTGGCCCGCTTGATCAACGTCATTTACGTGGCGAAGACCAAGGGTATCAAATACGGTTTGGCCAACCTGGGATGGATCCTGGTCATCATCTGGTGTACCTTTGCCTACGCCGGTTCACAAATGGGACAAACTCTCCTGCCCTCGACCATTGGCACTCCGATGGCCCTGTTGGGACTCGCGTTGATCTTGTTCTTCTCGAAAACAGAAGGCAACATCTTCAGCCGTCTCTTCGGT
The DNA here is from genome assembly GCA_017647795.1 of Bacteroidales bacterium. Lineage (GTDB taxonomy): Bacteria > Bacteroidota > Bacteroidia > Bacteroidales > UBA932 > JAGCJX01. The sequence continues at coordinate 69,940 of JAGCJX010000020.1, forward strand.
GGGGTGACCGCGTTGTACGACATTACCGGAGTCTTCGGGGACGTACTCTCGTACATCCGTCTCTTCGGTTTGGGTACTGCCGGGGGTATCTTGGGATTGGTGGTCAACTCCATTGCTTTGCAAATGACGGGCATTCCGTACATCGGCTGGGGCTTGACCGTGATCGTCCTGATGATTGGACACGTAGCCGTGTTGGGTCTCTCCTGCTTGGGTGCCTTCGTTCACCCCTTGCGTTTGACCTTCGTCGAATTTTATAAAAACGTGGGCTTTGAAGGTGGCGGACGTGCTTACCGGCCCTTGAAAAGAGAACAAAACAAACAATAATAAAAACTACTAAAAACTAATTCATTATGGAACAATTACCTTTGTTTTTGGCATACACAGGTATGGCTGTGATGCTCGCAGTTGCCGGTATCGGTAGTGCTATCGGTGTAACCGTCAGCGGTAACGCAACAATTTCTGCACTCAAAAAGAATCCCGACATGTTCGGTAAAGCGATGATTCTTTGCGTGCTTCCGTCAACCCAAGGTTTGTACGGTTTTGCAGGTTTCTTCTTGATGTTGAGCTCTTTGCAAGCTAATGCTGCTATCACCTTGAACCAAGGTTTGGCAATGTGCGTTTCTGGTTTGGCTTGCGGTATCGTAGGTTTCTACTCTTGCCTCCGCCAAGCGGGTTTGGTTGCTAACGGTGTGAACGAAATGGGTAATGGTCAAGACGTGTTTGCAAAAACCATGATTTTGGCTGTATTCCCTGAGTTGTACGCAATTTTGGCGTTTGCTGCTGCCTTCTTGGCATTGCCGTAATTGACAACCTCACAACGAAAAAAAGGAGAGCATCACAAGATTCTCTCCTTTTTTTTCGTATCTTAGTGTGTCACAATTTGGGCTTCCGAACATTGTGAAACATTAATTTTAAAACAAGATACTATGAAACGAGCTTTACTTCTTCTCCTCTTTCTGATGTCTTCGGCCATCCTTTGTCATGCTCAGTACCACAACCGTTATCACGACGCCCGCATGATTGCCTCCGCAATAGCAGATGAACAAGAAAACAGAATGCTGAATAATACCCGCTTTGATGAGCGGGCCCTGCAACTGAACCCAGCCGCTTGGGAAGAATACCAAAAATACACGCAACTAGCAGATGAATACAAGAGCAAAGCCCAAACCTGGGGAATTGTCTCACTGGGAGGAATTGGAGTATCGTGCTTAGCCCTGATACCCGTATCCTTATTCAGCTTTGATGATTTTGCATGGAGAAGTAGTGTATTAACCGTAGGAGGTATCACGACCCTCGTTGGATTAGTAGGAGCCACGATCCAATTCAACCGCATCCGTGAAAACAAACGGGAGTTCATCTACTACTTGAAAGCATCCAACAACGGCATCGGCATCGTTACTTTATTTTAGCCGTCTAGATATTGAAAATAGCAAGAAAGGACGTCACGATGGACGTCCTTTCTTTATGCGATAAACAATCGACTAGTGGCAACCAGAGCAACCTGAGCAGCACTCTCCGTCGCAATCGTGTTGCGCACGTTCACCGTGCAAACCGTTTTTCAATTCGGTTTCGGTAGCTTCACGAATGGTTACGATTTCACCGATGAAGTGCAATTCTTTACCAGCCATCGGGTGGTTGAAGTCCATCACAACAGTTTCAGAACGGATCTCAGCCACTTTACCTTGAACCATACCGCCCATGGAGTTCATCATCGGGATGATGTTACCGACAACCAACAAGTCTTCGCGCAATACGCCATCCACTTCGAAAACGTTCTTCGGCAATTCTACCAACGCTTCCGGATTCACTTGACCGTAGCCTTCTTCAGCAGACAAACGGAATTCAAAGTTGTTACCTACTTCCAAACCCAAGATGTTTTCTTCAAATTTGGGGAGCAAATAACCTGCACCGAAAATGAATCCCAAGGGATTTTCTTTGGTGGTTTGATCAGCCACTTGGCCTTCTACATACAAGGTGTAAGTCAATTCTACGACTTTGTTTTGTTCAATTTTCATATCAGTCAATTATTATGTGTTATTATTTTATCCGTTATTGCAAGGTCACTTCTTCAAACGCCAGGGAAGGAATCTTCCAGCGAGTTGTTTCGCGATAATCCGTGCCAATGTTACAAATTCTAGACCACAAAGATAACAAGTTCCCGGAGATATTCATCTCCCGAATGGGATATTGCACCTGACCCTTCTCAAAATAGAAGCCTTCTATACCAAATGAGAAATCTCCGGTCGCTCCGTTGCTGTTCCCCCCATTGAAAGAGGTAATGAGGACACCACGGTCCAAGGCCTTCATCATGGAGACCACATCCGGTGCACCAAACGCCTCCAGCACGGGTACAGAAACCCCTTCGATGGTCGGGGTCATACCCAATTTTTCAGCAGTATAGGTATTGAGGAACCATGTTTTGACTACACCGTTTTCAATGATGGACCGGGGGCGGGTTGCCAGCCCCTCACTGTCAAAATAGCGGCTGCCCATGGCTCCGTAGGTCCAAGGCTCGTCGCGCAAGGTCAATTGTTCCGGGAAGCAGGATTGGTCCAAAGAATCCGCCAAAAACGAATTCTGCTGGTAAATGGCTGCTCCCGACAAGGCAGACAAAATCGGAGATACCAACCGCGAAGCCACCGTGTGTTCAACGATGACCGGATAGTTGCCACTGGGCAACGGACGGGGATTTAACATTCGATGTGCCCGTTCCCAAGCGATCTTACCGCAGCCAGCAGGCGCAAAACGATCCCAGAACAAGGAAGCATCGTACCACCAACCTTGCGGTTTTTCATCGCCATCCGCCTGAATGGAACATTCTGCGGACAAGGTATAATAGGTCTGGGAATAACCGCCTGAGAAGCCGGACGAATCCAACAAATGAAAATGCTCCACACTCTCACCGTACTCCACTTCCGAAGCGATGACGCCTGCTTTGCCGTCAAACTCGGCAGCTACCTGGTGCAAACGTTCTTTTTTTGCGGCCTCGTCCACGTCGTCCCACCGGGAATCGAATTGGCCCAGGTCGGGGCAATTGCCTTGGTACAGCAAGGCAGGATCTGGCATCTTGTAAGCAGGATCCGGAGTCAGCAGACGCACCAAATCAGCCGCACGACGCACAAAACCGCGTACATCGGCCTCATCCAAGCGGTTGGTTGAGAAACTTCCGTATCGGCCATCTTGGTAGAGTTGGATGGATAGGGATGCCCCAGCCGCATACTGCAGACGATCCGGTTTGCCTGACAACAACGACCAGGCCCGTTGCAAGCCTTCGGATTGCGTAATCCGAGCACCGTCCATCCCTTGTTTCAAAGCCTCTTCCAAGGCTATTTCTGCAATCAGTGTTTTCACAAGCTACCTCCTACGTTTAGTTGTCGTATCAATACACTCGGCATCCCGCAAGAAACCGCGCAATACTGTTCCTTGCCACAAGTCCAAGTACCGTTGTCAATTTTCAAGTTATCGGCCACTCCCAAGATGTCAGAAAGTACCCGAGGACCGTTTCCAATGATGTTGGTATCCTTGATGGGACGGGTCAGTTGCCCGTTTTCGATCATATAACCCGATTTTACATAGAATGTAAAGTCCCCTACACCAATTTGGACCTGTCCGTTGGAGAAATGATCCACGTAGATACCTTTCTTGATATCCCGAATCAGATCGGCTTCCGCAACACGACCCGACTCCATGTATGTGGCGCGCATACGCGGCACCGGCATGTAGCGGAAGGACTCCCGACGGCCGTTACCGGTCGGAGCAACCCCATAGTATTTGGCGCTGATGCGGTCGTGCAGGTACGAAGTCAGGATGCCGTTGTCTACCATCACGGTCCGTTGTCCCGGCGTTCCTTCGTCATCAAAATTCAACGATCCGCGGTTGGAAACCAAGGTCGCATCGTCGACGACCGTGATGCCTTCGGGACAAATGCGTTTTCCCATCTTGTCGGAGAATACAGAGGTTCCTTTGCGGTTGAAATCGGCTTCGAAGGCATGGCCCATAGCCTCGTGGAGCAAAATTCCACTTCCTCCCGCCCCCATCACAACAGGCATGACACCTCCGGTGGGTTGCTCTGCCTCCATCATCCGGGCACAGCAGGAGACCACTTCGCGAGCCAGCTCGTGTCGCAGTTCCTCGGTCAAAAGTTCCGATCCACAACGGAAGCTTCGCGATGCCGAAAAGTTCTCCACCCGAGTTCCTTGTTTCATGATGCAGGTCAAGGACAAAGATGCCATGGGACGTTCGTCGGTATGCATCACTCCCTCGGAATTGTAGAAGAATATTTTGGAACAGGAATGTGCCAACCGGGCTACTACCTTCAAGACCCGTTCGTCTTGTTGACGGACTTCTTCATCCAAGGCTTTCAGAAACTCCTTCTGCAGCAGCACCGGATAGTCGTCCCAAGTCCGCACCACCGGATACCGGTTCTGGGCTGATTCAAGGACTACAGCCTGCTCCGCCACAACCGCCTCCTTGGGTTGTTGTGCAATCGAAGCCGCCATCTGAGCCGCTGCTGTGATGCTGGGAATATCGGTTTTCTCAGAATAAGCATAGCCCGTCATTTCTCCAGAGAGGACACGAACCCCGACCCCAAAGTCTGCGTGGGACCCCACCGAACTGACTTCTCCGTCGCGCAGCATCAAATCATCGGATGTACTGTATTCAAAATAAAAATCGGCGTAATCCCCCCCCTTGGACAGGGCGACGCGTGCCAATCCCTTCAAATCATCAGGATCGACGCCATAGAGGCGGAATGCCTCCGGCAAAGAAAAAGAAGATGCCCGCAATGCTGGAGCACCTTCTATGATCAGGTTTGTTTCTTTCATTTTGTTCGGTAGCAGAGTAACAAAAATCAGATTTCAGTTGCTTTGACCTTCACGACGTGTCCTTCTTGGGAAAACGCCAGTTCCGAGTCATCCTTTTTCTTCTCCTGAACGAGTTTTTCGAACGCGAGATTCAATCCGCTCAGGATGTTATCTCTTATTTCACGTGTTTCTAATTCGCTCATAACAGTTGAATAGTTGGTTAAATAAGGTTTTGTTATGTACTTTCGTTGTAATACCCAAACCGCCTTCCACGATTACTTCGGGAGAGTTGGAATTATCAATCAACATCCAGTATTCACAAGCCGGCAGGTACAATTCGAACAAATGTCGGATGCCCAGATTGTAACGGCGAAGGATGGTTTTCTCGTTCACATTGTGTCCACCGGATTTCACCCGAAGACGAACTCGTTCGATGGCCAATTCTGGCACGTTCAACCAAAAAAACAACAACGTTACAACATAGCCTTTGGCTTGCGCCTCGCGTACAATGTTCAAGTGTGTACGGGTTGCCAACGTAGTTTCTATCGCAAAATCTTTGCCGTTGGCCAACAAATCCGCCACGCGTTCCAACATGATCCGCCCGGCTTGAATGGCTGCGCTTTCCGGAGAAAACGGCGAAATGCCCTTGGCAATTTCGTCTGCATTCACAAACTCAATACAATTCAGCATTTCAGGCAAGATGGTATAGGAAGCGGTTGTCTTACCTGCGCCATTACAACCAGAAATGATGAAAAGTTTCGGCATATTTCAATATACAACTGTTAGCAAAGGTAACGTTTTCTTCGCAAGAAAGCAACAAATCTCAAAAGAAATTATCGTGCAATCGATAAAGCGACCCGGATGCCATCCAGGGCCGAAGAAACGATACCACCCGCATAACCGGCCCCTTCTCCGCAGGGATAAACGCCTGGACAGGAGAGGTGTTCCAAGGTCTCGGGATCACGCGGCATACGCACCGGTGATGAAGTACGGGACTCCACCGCCAGCAAGAGAGCCTCAGACGTATAGTAGCCCCGGATTTTCCGATCAAATTCGGGGAAGGCTTTGCGCAAACGATCTGCCACAAACGAAGGCAGGAGCTCGTGCAAGGGTTGTGATGAGGTACCGGGATGGTAGGATGATTTCGGCAGGTCAGCCGATACTTTCCGACGCACAAAATCCGTCATCCGTTGGGCCGGGGCCTTGATGGAACCCGTCACTTCGAACATGGAACGTTCCACCTCCTGTTGGAAACGAAGCGCTGCCAAAGGGCCGTACTGGGTGTATGCTGTCAAATCCTCCGGTTCTACCGACACCACGATGCCCGCATTCGCCCATTTTGACGAACGGTTTGAATTCGACATCCCATTCAACACCTGTTCTCCGGGAGCCGTTGCCGACGGAATCAGCAAGCCACCGGGACACATACAGAAGGAGAAGACACCCCGGCCTTCAACTTGGGTGACCAAGGAATATTCTGCAGGCGGCAAATAGGGTTTGTACAGACCATGATAGCGGGCGTTGTTGATGAGGTTTTGCGGGTGTTCTGCACGAACGCCCAAGGCAAATCCCTTGGCTTCCAATTCCCAGCCTTGTTCGTAAAAATGTTCATAAATCTCTTTGCCGGAGTGACCCGTCGCCAAAACCACGTGCTTGGCCTCAAACACCTCTTCGCCTCCGGTCTCATCCAAACAAGCAGCCGTCAACTGCCAACCGGCAGGCGTACGGTGCATGCGTTCCACACGACGGTTGAAATGGTATTCGCCACCGTGTTCGAGAATGCCGAGGCGGATGTTTTCAATGACTTGAGAAAGTTTATCACTCCCGATGTGCGGATGGGCTTCCAACAGAATGCGTTCGTCAGCGCCAAAAAGCACCATTTGTTCCAACACCTCGTAAATATCCCCACGTTTGGAGGAACGGGTGTACAACTTTCCATCCGAGAAGGTACCGGCACCCCCTTCGCCAAAGCAGTAGTTGGAGTCGATGTTGACCTCTCCGGCACGTGAAAGTTTAGCCATGTCGTATTTGCGGGCGTGCACATCCTTGCCGCGCTCAATCAGGATGGGCTTGTAACCCAACACCAAAAGTTTGAGCGCACAGAACAGACCCGCAGGACCTGCACCAACGATGAGTACAGGCTCAGCATTGCGCACATCCTGGTATGCAAATTCCCGACGCGGAGCCGGACCCGGCTCACCTTGGGCATAGCCCTGCAAGCGGTAACGGTATTGGATCTCCTTGCCTCGCGCATCCAAAGAACGCTTGAGGGGCACAACCGTCGCTACGCGCGACTCAGGCATACCCATTGCACGGGCAGCTGCACGGTGAAAATCTTCTTGCGTAGGCTCGTGTACGGCTGGAAACGAAGCTTCAAATTCTTTCATACAATCGATTAATGGTAGTCCAGGGCCCGTGAGATCGGTGCCAAATCCAATTCAGCACGGGAGCCACTTCTGAATTTATACAAACCGGTGATGGCAATCATCGCCGCATTGTCCGTGGTAAACTTGAATTCCGGGATGTGGGTCACCCAACCTCGCTTTTTCCCCTCTTCGAGGATTCGGTTTCGCAGACCGGAATTGGCGGAAACACCACCAGCAATGGCAACCTCACGAATGCCGGTCAACTTCACGGCTTTCAAGAGTTTGTCCATCAGAATATCGATGAGCGTCTTTTGGTAGGACGCACAAATGTCGGTTTGGTTCTTTTGGATAAAATCCGGATCAAGGGCCACTTGGTCCCGCAAGAAATACAAGAGCGAAGTCTTGATTCCACTGAAACTATAGTTCAAATCCGGAATGCGGGGTTTGGCAAAAGTAAAGCGTTGGGGATCCCCTTCTTTGGCCAGACGGTCGATGACCGGGCCACCGGGATAACCCAAGCCCATGATTTTTGCACATTTATCAAATGCTTCTCCAACAGCATCGTCAATGGTATGTCCAATGACTTCGTAAGTCAGGTAATCATCCACCCGCACAATCTGCGAGTGACCGCCAGAAACCAGCAGGGCCAGGAACGGAAATTTCGGTGGCTGCTTCGGTTGGTCCGGTTGTTGAATGAAGTGGGACAAGATATGACCTTGCAAATGATTGACTTCCACCAAAGGTTTTCCCGAAGAAACCGACAAACCCTTCGCAAAAGAAGTTCCAACCAACAAGGAGCCCAGCAAACCGGGGCCCCGGGTAAAGGCAATGGCATCGATCTCGTCCATGGTCACACCCGCCTGCACCAAAGCCTGGTGCACCACCGGCACGATATTTTGCTGGTGAGCACGGGAAGCCAACTCCGGAATGACGCCACCGTACTGGCGGTGTACTTCCTGAGAAGCCATCACGTTGGACAACAAAACTTCGTCGCGCAAAACAGCTGCCGAAGTATCGTCGCAGGACGATTCGATCCCTAAAATCAAATGAGACATATTCCTTCTAAATTTTATGCAAATCTACTCATAAAATATTAACTTTGCTTACTTATTTGTGCACTTAAAAACCTTGTCCCATCAAAGCGCTTAAAAAAATACTGCTCGGCCTGCTCATCCTCATCGGGTTCCTGCCTTTCTTCGGTTCCTGGGCGATGCAAATGCCTTCTTTTCAGACTTGGGCTGGAAGGAAAGCAACGGCTTTGCTGAATAACCACATCGAAGGCACCGCGCAGATTGACCGCGTGATGGTCGTTTTCTTCAACAAGGTGATTATCAAGGATGCTGTCATCCTGGGAACTCCCGGAGACACCCTGGCACGCATCAACAAACTTGCCGTCTCGTTTTCCCCCATCAAACTCCTTCGTGGGGACCTGCATTTTGACCGCATCAACATCCGGGGTGGTGTCTTCAATTATTGGGTAGAAGGGCCCCAAGGCATGTCCAACCTCTTCCGCATTTTCCGCATTCCCAATACTCCCTCAACCAGCAAAGAACCCATGGTCTTTCCCAGATTGAGCCTCGGAGAATTGCGCATCCGTGATTTCCGTTTCTCTTACTATGACCCTTATGTCCGCAAGACAGGGGATCCGGAATGCATTGACTTTACAGACTTGGATCTTTCTCAGATTGAGGTCCGTGCAAACCGCATCGAAATGGGACCCGAGGGCTTGTTTGTCCGGGTACACCAAGTACATGCGGTGGACAAGAGCGGATTTACAGCGAAAAATATCCGGACCCAATTCTCGTTCATCCCGGGACTGGAAGCCCGGATGGAGGACCTGTATTTGGACGACGGAATATCGTTGATCAAAGCACACTATTTCACCATGGGCTTTGACTATGGCTCCGACTGGGGTGACTTCCTGCGAAAAGTCCGCCTGGGCGCTGATTTTTATGACGCACGGCTGGATTTCCGTACCCTGGGCAAAATTGTTCCCGAACTCAAGGGCAATCCTTGGGTCCTGAAAATCAATGGAAAAGTAAATGGCCCCATCAGCCGCCTGGTGGCCAATCAGCTCCGTGTCCAACACGAACAACTCAACGTCCTGGTATCCGGAACCATTGCCGGCTTGCCGAAGATCCAAAACACCGATTTCTCCCTGCAAGTCCACGAATGCACGACCGACACCCGTTCCATTGAGTCTCTCATCACTTGTTTCCGCCCCGATTTCAATCCGGGCACCTTGGCCAACTTTGCGCCTGGCATTCCCCTGCATTTCACAGGGAATACCCACGGCACCTTGGACGCGCTGAACGTCCTGGGGGATGTCCGCTCCGACATTGGAACGGTCCAAACCGAACTACTGATCGGCAACCTGCTCAACAAACGGGGAATTGTACTGGATGGAACCATCAACACCCGCAACCTGGACCTGCACAAAGTGCTGCAAAACGATGCCCTCGGAGACCTGACGGCACATGTGGACGCCCGCATCGGCCTGCCCACCCAGGATCGTCCCATGGATGTACGTCTGCGCAACCTGAAGGTGGACCGGTTGGGATGCCTCGGATACAACTACCAAGGTATCCAAGCCAACGGCACTTGGCGGAACCACGCCATCGATGCCCGCATGGTTTGCCACGACCCGAACGTGGAATTCATTGCTCACACCTATGTCTCCAGCAATCGTGATAGCAGCCGCAGCATCAAAGCCTTCATCGATATGCCCATCGTGGACCTGGCCGCCCTACACTTGGACCAACGCGGATCCATCTCAGAGGGTAGCTTGATGGCCATGGCAGACTTGATCCAAACGCCCTCACGGGACTGGCTGGGTAGCCTGGAACTGAAACAACTCAGTTACCGCAATGAAAAAGGATCCCACAAAGTGGATGACATCACGTTGATTTCGACCCAGGATTCAGCGGACTTCCAGATGGAGCTCATTTCCCCGATGTTGAATGCTTCCCTGATTTCGGACGGTTCTCCGCTTCTGGTTTTGGGAGAGGTGCAACGTATTTTGATCGACGAACAGTTCCGTCCCGAAAAAGTGGTCAACTCACCCGCAGCTCCGAACTTCCGTTTCCACGTAGAAACGGCCGATACCCGCGCCCTTTGTCAGATCATCCTCCCGGAACTCTACATCGCGGAACGGACCAAACTGGACATTTCTTTGAACAAACAGGACGAATTCTTGACCGAATTGTCATCACCGGCCATCGCCTTGGGCAGCAACCGGTTACGCAACATCACCGGAAAATTGAGCAATCCGGATTCCTTGTTGCGCTGCTCCCTGCGGATAAATTCCCTGCATGTCAGTGGAATAGACCTGCAATACGCCCAGGCTGATCTGGAAGCAGACCACGGCTTGGTCCACACCGAATTGGGCTTTGCCAACTCCTCCGCCTTGCGCAACGAACTCTTCGTCTCAGCGGATGTGTTCCTGGACCGCCAACCCAATCCCAAAGACACAAAGGCCTACATCTTCGTAAATGATTCCTACCTCTACCTTCAAGACCGTATGTGGGAAATCCGGCCGTTTGATGCAAACATCGGACAGGAAAAGTACCAGATTAACCAACTCTTCCTCCAGTCTGAGGACCAAGAGATACGAGCAAACGGGGAATTGGGCAAACAGGCCGATGAACAGTTGAACCTGCAAGTGAACAACTTCCTTCTGGACAACCTCAACTCTTTCTTCAAACAGTCTCCGCAGATTCGAGGCACCCTCAATGGAAGCGCCACCCTTTCATCACTGTTCTCCAACCCCAACATCTTCGTCGACTTGTTGGCGAACAACGTACAGCTGGGAGGAGATCCGGTCGGCACCTTGAACATCAAGAGCAAATGGGATCAGGCCAACAACCGTCTGAACCTCCTTGTGGACCAATCCCTCAACGGCCGCCACCCGCTCAACGTGTACGGTCACTACCAACCGTCCAACCGTTTCTTAAACCTCACTGCCGAGATTTCAGAACTACCCTTAACCTACCTGAATCCCTTCGTCAAAAATTTCATGACCACGTATGGTGGAAGTTTGAGCGGAAACTTCCAACTCTATGGTCGTACCGACCGGCTGAACCTTACCGGAGAAGACTGTCGCTTCAACCGTTTTGGTTTCACACCGACGTACACCGGGGTTCCGTACTGGTTGGATGGCAATTTCAGCGTCCGAGAAAATGGAATTTCTTTTGACCAGATTTACATCACAGACAGCAACGAAAGCAAAGCTCGATTGGAAGGAAGTTTGAACCACAAACACTTCCAAGAAATCAACCTGGATACAAAACTGACTTTCCAAAACTTCCAGTGCCTGAACATCGCTCCCCACAAAAACAACGCCTTCTACGGAACCGCCAACGCCTCTGGAAACATCTTCCTGCGGGGATCGTTGAACAACCTGATGATTGATGTTACAGCAGCTACCGCTGACAACACCAGCATCCACATCCCTATGTCCTCGTCACAATCGGCCTCTCAAAAGGACTTGCTGACATTCAAGTCTCCGCAAGACCTCTTCCAAGAAACCCTGGAACAGCAATTGGAAATCCACACCACTCAGGTTGCCAAAAAATCCAACATCGACATCCGAGCAAAGGCCACCGTCAACCCGGATGCAGAGATTCTGGTTGAAATCAACAAAGAAACCGGAGACGTCATCCGAAGCAAAGGTTCCGGAACCGTGGATATCGAAATCAATCCGGCACACGATGTATTGGACCTGCGGGGGGATTACAAAATCCAAGAAGGTAGTTACCGCTTTGTTCTGCTGGGCATGGTGGCCAAAGACTTTGTGGTCGAAGAAGGAGGTACGGTTTCCTTTGGCGGGAACATCCAGGATACCCGGATCAACCTGAAAGCCAACTACAACACCAAGGCTTCCATTGCAACCCTGATCTCCGATACCACGTCGGTCGGCACCCGTCGCGATGTTCGTTGTGGCATTTCGATGACGGGTTCCCTGTTGAACCCGGAGATCTCCTTCGACATCGAAGTTCCGGACCTGGACCCGATCACCAAAGGACGGGTAGAAACCGCTTTGAGTACCGAAGACAAAGTCCTTCGTCAAACCATCTCCCTTTTGATTTCCGGCTCCTTCCTTCCGGACGAAGAATCGGGTATTGTGAATACCTCTACCCTTCTTTATTCCTACACCAGTGAAATGGTTTCCAATCAGTTGAACAACATTCTCCGACAGTTGAACATTCCCTTGGACTTGGGTCTGAACTACCAGCAGGACCGACAGGGACAGGATGTCTTCGATGTCGCCCTCTCTACCCAATTCTTCAACAACCGCGTCATTGTCAACGGCAACGTCGGCAATGTGGCCGGTGCCGAATCCAATGGTAATTCCAACTGGGTGGGCAACCTGGAAACACAAATCAAATTGGGTAAGGATGGAAAATTACGGGCGACGCTGTTCACCCACTCGGCCGATGACTATTCCAACTACTTGGACAACACCCAACGGACCGGGATCGGTTTCACCTACCAAGATGAATTCGACAGCTTCCGCGAGTTGTGGCGAAACATCTTCTGGAGCAAGAAACGCCGGGAAGAATACGAAATGCAACAGCTCATCAAAGCGGAGCAGGAATTGATTCGGGAAGAGGAAGAAATCAAAAAGCGCCAACAAGTGAACGCACCCAAAGAATCCCCGTACCAATGGATGGGATTCTAAACTTCGTAAACTGAGGCGCGATTAAAGACTCCAGTAAGGCCAGCCCAACTGATGGCGGCGGCTACCAAACAACCCCTTGACATCCACCAACAACGTATCTTCCTTACCATACGCCTTGAGGTCTTCCAAGGTCATGGCGCGGTACTGCTCGTGGGCAACCGCCAAGACAATGAGGTCGTATTGCGAACCGGGGGCCTCCTGCAATTCAAAACCGTATTCGTGATGGACTTGTTGCGGGTCTGCCATCGGATCCACCAGGTCCACCGATAGACCGTAATCCTTCAATTCCCGAACGATGTCGGCCACTTTGGTATTGCGGATGTCTGAAACATCTTCCTTGAACGTAAATCCCAAAACAAGAGCCTTGGCTCCCAATGGAGATTTGCCCATCGAGATCAGCTGCTTCACCGCCTTCTTTCCAATGTAGCCACCCATGGAGTCATTCACGAAACGACCGGAGCTGATGATCTGGGTGTGATACTTCAGTTTGCTGGCTTTGTAGTCCAAATAATAAGGATCCACTCCGATACAGTGGCCACCGACCAAGCCCGGATAAAACGGCAAGAAGTTCCATTTGGTACCGGCCGCTTCAAGCACCTCGTACGTATTGATGCCCATCCGACCAAAGATGATGGAGAGTTCGTTCATCAAAGCGATGTTCACATCCCGTTGGGTATTCTCGATGATCTTGGCTGCTTCCGCCACCTCAATCGAAGTCGCACGGTGCACACCGGCCTTCACAATGGCCTCGTAAACCGCTGCGATTTCCTGGAGGCTCTCAGCATCCCAACCGGACACAATTTTTACGGTATTCGACAGGGTGTGTTTCTTATCCCCGGGATTAATGCGCTCCGGCGAATAACCTACCCAAAAATCAACCCCCACTTGCAGGCCGCTGATTTCCTCCAACAACGGCACACAGTCTTCGCGGGTACATCCCGGATAGACGGTAGATTCGTAAACCACGTAATCACCGGGTTTCAGGGCCTGTGCCACCACCCGGGTCGCAGCCAACAAAGGTGTCAAATCCGGTTTGTTGAAGGCATCGATGGGCGTCGGAACGGCCACCACATAAAACGAAGCTTCGCGCAGGTCTTCGGCCTGTGCGGTGAAACGAATGTTTTTGCATTCAAAAGCTTGGGCATCCAACTCACCGGTCGGATCCACCTGTTGCTGCAACTGACGGACTTTCGACTCGTTGTAATCATAACCGATTACCGGAACATATTCGGCAAAAGCCAGGGCTGCCGGGAGTCCAACATAACCCAAACCGACAACAGCCAGGGATTTTTGGCCGGAAAACAACGCTTCACTGATCTTCATCATAAGGTAACTTTTATCATTTTACCAATGGAGGCACGGTCGTACGGTTGTTCCACACGGATGTAGTTGGAGGTATAACCAAACATCTTGCCTCCCTTGACGGTACTTTCAAACAAAACTATTTCTTCCTGACCGCGGTTCGCCTCGCAAAAAGCCTCGTGCAGGCTGTTGCTCAGGTCGGTCAATCGCGCTACGCGCTCGTCCTTGATGCGTTCGTCCACCTGATCCGGCATCACCGCCGCATCGGTACCCGGCCTTCTGGAGTACGGGAATACATGGATGAACGAAGGTTGAACCCGCTCCAACAGGCGGTAGGTTTCCTCAAAGTGTTCCTCGGTCTCGCCGGGGAAACCGACAATCACATCAATACCAATGAAAACACGGTCTGCGTAGCGACGCACCAAGTCAATCTTCTCCGCAAACTGCTTCGTGTTGTAACGGCGACGCATCCGGGCTAAAACCGCATCGGAGCCGGACTGCAGGGGTATGTGAAAATGGGGAGCAAATTTGGTTCCCGAAGCGATCCAGGAAAGAATCTCCTCGGTCAGCAAATTCGGTTCAATGGAAGAAATCCGATAACGCTCGATTCCTTCCACCGCGTTCAAGGCCTTCAACAAATCCAGGAAAGACTCTCCGGTCGTACGGCCGAAGTCTCCAGTATTCACCCCGGTCAACACAACCTCACGAATGCCCGAAGCCGCAATGCGTTCCGCCTCAGCTACGGCAGTGGCAATGGAAATGTTACGGCTCTCTCCGCGTGCCTTCGGGATGGTACAATAGGAACACCGGTAATTGCAGCCATCCTGTACCTTCAAGAACGAACGGGTCCGTTCACCGGATGAATAAGCCGGAAAAATAGAAGACACCTCGTTGATGGCACAGGAATGAATGCGTCCCACGCCTTCTGCCTTGGCAGACAGTTCCGCTACCCGGGCAAAAAGGTTTCCCTTCTCGTCAGCGCCCACCACCAGGTCAACGCCCGGCATGGCGGCAATTTCCTCGGCCTTCAATTGGGCATAGCAACCCGTCACCGCAACCAAGGCTGCCGGATTGCGTTTGGACAGACGTCGGATGATGTTCCGACATTTCTTATCGCTGTGCTCGGTCACCGAGCAAGTATTGATCACATACACATCCGCCTCCTGGGTCGGGGGCACGATTTGGTAACCGGCCGCCTCGAACTGACGGGCCAGGGTCGAACTTTCGGCGTAATTCAGCTTGCAACCCAAGGTAGCAAAGGCTACACGGGGCTGGGGTACAGTCGTCTGGGTCATCGGGTACGGGTTAGGGTTACACGGGAAGCGCCCACTTCACCTCCCAGCGGAGGATTGATCTTCGCAATGGACACGGTCATTTCTTCTAGTTCGGGAAAGTTGGCGGCGACGGCATCCAGAATCCGACGGGCCACACATTCCAAAAGGTTGGAAGGAAGCTCCATCTGTTCACGGATCAGGTTGTAGATCAACTGATAATTTGCAGCATCCAACAAGGCGTCCGTCTGCGCAGGCTTCTCCATATCGTAGGTTGCAGAAAACTGAACTTCAAAACGATTGCCAATGATGCGCTCCTCGGTAAAACAACCGTGGTTTGCCCAAAAGATCATGTCGTTCAGTTCCAACGTTCCTTTCATCATATACGTTCTACTAAGCTAAAAACAAAAATACACAAGGGCGTTTGCCCAAAACTGGTTTCTCCTTTTTCCAGGCCGCTACCGTACGGGTCTTCAAATAGGCCTGCGGGAGGGTGAGGTCCGCCGCAAGACAAAGACGGGTTTTCGGATGCAAGCAGGACAGCAAGTCCTCAAACAACGCATCGTTGCGGTACGGAGTTTCAATAAAAATCTGGGTCTGACGGCGTTTCAGGGACTCTTTCTCCAAGTCCAACAAGGCCTTGCGACGATCTTCCTTTTTGGCCGGCAAATATCCTTGAAAGGCGAAACGTTGTCCGTTCAATCCCGACCCCATCAAAGCCAACATCAGCGACGAAGGACCCACCATGGGAATCACCTCAATATCGTGATCCTGAGCCAAACGCACCAGGTCGGCCCCGGGATCGGCAACAGCCGGCAAGCCAGCTTCTGAAATCACCGCCACGTTTTCCCCTGCCAACAGCGGCTTCAACAAAGCCTCCACCGCTTCTACGGGTGTGTGCTCATTCAGTTCGTAGAAGGTCAAGGCATCAATCTTGCCTTTCAGGCCAGCCTTCGACAAATAGCGGCGGACCGTCCGGATCTCCTCGGCCACCACGTGGTGCAGCGACTGGATGTGCTCCAAAACCGAAGCCGGAATGACCTCTTTCGGATCGTTCTCTCCCAACGGAGAAGGAATCAAATATAATTTCCCTTTCATATCGCAAAGTTAAACAAAATTTCTACCTTTGGCGTATGCAAAACAAGCTCATCTTTTTAGGCACCGGAACTTCGCAAGGGATTCCGATGATCGGTTGCCGTTGCTCCGTCTGCACCTCCCCGGATCCCCGGGACAAACGCCTGCGGAGCTCCGTCTACGTGGAGTACGAAGGTTTGAAGCTCCTGATCGACGCGGGACCCGACTTCCGCCAACAAATCCTCCGCGAAGACATCACCTACCTCGATGCTGTCCTGTTGACCCACCAACACAAGGACCATACCGGAGGATTGGACGACGTGCGGGCCTTCAACTATCTCTACGACAAAGATTTTCCGATATATGCCGAAGAACGGGTACAGGCTTCCCTGAAGCAGGAATACGCCTATGCCTTCTCAGAATTCCGTTACCCCGGTGTTCCTCAGTTCGAATTGCATTCCATCGACGAACACCCCTTTTCCATCCAGGGCGTGGAGATTGTCCCCATCCGAGCTTGGCACCACAAACTGCCCATTCTCGGGTTCCGTCTGGGCAAACTGGCCTACCTGACCGATGCCAACCGCATCGAACCCCAGGAAATCAAAAAAATGGAAGGAGTGGAAGTGCTAATCATCAATACGATTCGACACACCCCGCACCTCTCCCATTTTTCATTACCGGAAGCTCTGGCAGTCATTGAGCAAGTGGGAGCCTCACGCAACTACCTCACCCACCTATCGCACCAAATCGATGCCCACGCCCAACTGGAGCAGCTCCTCCCTAAAAAAGTTCAACCGGCCTACGACCGGTTGACGATTGAATTCTAAACTACTTTTCTTTGGGTCCTCCCAGCGCGACGGACAATCCAAAACGAAGGTTCGTGACGAATTGGTCAATCGGCAAAAACTGAGGAGTAATGTTCAGGACAGTATAGTCACTTCCGATGAAAAAGTTCAGTCCTCTTTTGGGAGTGATTTCCAACAACCAGCCGATGCTGTTCGCATAATTCATCGTAGAGTAGTTGACACCGACTGCGAACCAACGACACGGACGAAGGTTGTACGAGAAAGTCAATTCTTGCTCGGTATAGTTATGGCGGAAGCGTGAATAATACAACATACCGACACTCATCTTGTTATAGCAGAACGGATATTCAACACCCAGGTACAAACGGGGCGTCGTTGAATAAGAAGAACCTTCGGTCAAGTCCACTTCTTGGAAATTACCCAAAGCCACGATTTCATCCATGATCCGGCTGAACGCTGCCTCCAGATCATAATCTTCCACCACCACATCCTGGAGTCCTTTGTAAGTAAAAGACCCGGCCGAGGTAAGTTGTTGCACATAGTCTTCCTGGAAGTTCAACAGACCCAAATCGGTCACAGAAGCAGACAGACGCAGTCCATCCAGGAACGGAATCCCTAAATTGAATTCATATTCAACCCCCAGATCCACACCAAAACCGAAACCACCGATCCCCATGTCTTTCAATTGGGGTTGGACAAACTTCTCGTTCTGATTTTTCGGCATACGAATGCCTTTTCCCATCACAATACCCACCGCATCGGTATTGACTGACCACTCTTTGTGGGAGAAAGTCAAGTCTGCACGGTTAATTTTAAGGTAGATGCGTTCCAGGGCAACGAGGAATTTGGCTTTGGCACCGACGTGCAAGCCCTCAATCCAGTCGCTCAAATCACGGCTATAGCCCAAAGCGGCCTCGGCATAGAGATCTTGATGGATCGACAAGTCCCGCAAGGTATAATGCGTCGGATTGCCACTGATTCCTTGTTTGGCAAACACAAACAAGTCACGCGCCAAGTTGGTTTGTACATCCGCACGCACGGACACATCAAAACTCCAGAAGGAATGTTGTCCGGAATAAAAACCGAAGCTCAACACATCGGCATCCATTTCCGCATTGAGATAAGGATTTTCAGGCAATTTCGCCAAGAAATCAGCAGCAGGCACATCCGGATGCAGAAAGGTCAACAAAGAGCCCTCGGTAGGAAACAAGAAGTTGTCTGCACCCAAGTTGCTGTATACGCCAAAAGCCAGATTACCGATACCCGGTATACCGATGTATCCGTGGGAAGGCATCATTGCAGGATTCAACCGATTGCGAAGGGTCGCATTTTCCGAGAAATAACCTCCACGTAATGCTTGTGCGGACAAGGACGATCCTGCCACCAAGCCCAACAAAAAGATGCAAATTCTAAAATAGCTTGTGTTTTTCATCTACATTCCCTCCTCGGTTATATCGGTTACTGACTCGAACAATTCTTCCCATTCTTCCATATTCCCCAACAAACCTCCCGGAATGCTGGCGGCAAGATGCGCTTTCAAGAAATTATCTGCATTCAATTTCATACCCGGTACCGGAGCGGTGAGGCTGAAAGAAAGACGGATGTGTTTCAGATTTTCAACTGCTGCACCCTGTGCCAACGGGATTGTCAGATCCAGATTGGTTGTCTGCGGTGATCCATCAGGAAGACAAGCGTTGATCATTTGGTGTGCCTCCTTTTGCAAGGGAATCACCTGGTAATTTGCATCGAGCAATTCCAATTGCAAATCCATCTGCAAAGGGAAACTGTTGATAACTTCACCGACGAAGCCCAAGGATCCCATTTCAAAAAGTTGACCCAAGATAGGAGGCAGATCCGTCAAGGTTTCTGAAAAAGCCAGGCGAAATTCTTCTCCAAAGGCAATGGGGACTTGCAGATCGCAATTGTATTCCAACTTGTAATCGGCATCCATATCAACGACGTGTTTTACCGAACGGTCCGTCTCGCCAAGTACCCGCACCTCAATAGCTTCCGGCATCTTGTGCATCAAGGCCGCCAAATCCCGTTCCACGAACTGATAGCCTTCGGGCATTCCATCCGGGTCGGCTGCAATCCAGAAACCTCCATGCTCAACCACATTGGCATCATACGAGTACGGCATCGCCAAGGAAATAGAAATGGCTTGTTCTACATCCGCAACCCCATCATAAACCGGCAACAATTCGAACTCGCCCAAAATAGGAAGTCCGAGGTTGGTCATAACATCCAATGCCAAATGCGGGTTGTGCAAATCCAAAACAATTTGTTCCTCTTGCAAGAATTCCGGAATATCACCAAAAGGCAAGGTCAACTCATAAGGATCCAATTGATAATCCAGCGTTCCCTCAACACGGGAAGTCTGCATGTGCTCCAAACGCACCACCATGGACACATCCACCGGCTGACCGATCCAATGCATGCTCTCAGGATCGATATTTTCCACATACACATTTCCCTTCACCTTCAACACCTCGTCCAAGGTCATGTGATCGGTCAAATCAAGGTCTGAAAAATCAAATCCGACCAAGTGCAAAGGGCTGAACTGGATACGTCCATTCTCGAAATAAGCATCCAAAGAAA
Organism: Bacteroidales bacterium; assembly: GCA_017647795.1. Lineage (GTDB taxonomy): Bacteria > Bacteroidota > Bacteroidia > Bacteroidales > UBA932 > JAGCJX01. Next base: position 89,839 of record JAGCJX010000020.1, read on the forward strand.
GGTGACGCTGTGCATCCACGCGCGAATCGTCAGAAATCATTTCTTTCGGAAACTCAATGTCCAGAACCAGGCGAAGATCGGCATCAAAGGGCAAGTTTTCCACCGCAAAACTCATGTTCAAATAAGCTTCTTGAAGGTATACAATATCCAAGTGAGTCATTTCCGCTGGGATTTCCAACGGGCCAATCTCCAAATGGAACTCATCAACCACATCCTCCTGACGCGCCGGCACATTACCCAGAGAGGATTGTTTCAGAATATAGGAAAAATGCTCTTCGGAAATCACATCTTCAAACGTCAAAGATCCCGACAAGTCCGGAATCTGATCGGAAGCATCCCATCCATCATGGAACGAAATGGAAAAGGTACCATCCGCATTCTGTTTCAGGAGATCCAATTCAAAAACAGACACCAAGTCGCCCAACTTCAATTCACTGGTTTCACCCAACGGCAATACAAAGGAATCCCCGCCAACGCTGACAGTAGCATCCAAATTGTCCATGTCGTAATCTTGATTTACACACGAACTCAAGATACAGCCGACTACAAAAAACAGCAGGAAAAAAACCGCAGTTTTCTTTTTCATCTTCGTGTAAATTTAATATTTGAAATAGTTTTATTTTGATTTCGAAGCAAATCCATCCTTGCAGATGTCCTACCGGACAAATGTAAACTATCTTACACGGAAAAGCAACTATATTTCAACGACTTTGTTCAACGTCACGTACCACAAATAACCCCGAACAGACCGTCCCATTTGGGCTACTTTTTCTTTGTAGCGGGTCACTTGGTCGTGGTATTGCGGCCGCTCAACCTGGCCAAACTTGTAATCCAGAACTACGGCCTCCTGATCGCGGAACATCACCCGGTCCGGACACACCATCACCCCATTTTCATCAAGAATGGAAAGTTCGTTGTAATTGCAATACGTTCCATCGAACCAATGGTACTGTTGAACCCCCTCGATAGCCGTTTTTAAACGGATCAAAACGTCTTCAAACTCCTCTTGGGGAAGGACTCCCTCGGAAACCGCCAGGCGTACACTATCCTCCAACTGATCGGCCACCTCAATACGCGACAAAATCTCGTGCATCACAACACCGCGGGTACGTTGCGAGTCTTCCGAGAAAAAGTCCGCACCTTTGAGCGTCAACCGCAGACGGGCCCCAATCGGTACAGAGCGGTACAAGCTGTCATCCGCCACGGTATTCGATCGAACACTTTCTCCTTCGGCACCCTCGGCCACCGTACGCACTTTGCCAATCTCGGTGGTCATCCAGGGGCCATCCTGGATCAGTTCCTGCTCGTAATGCTTGAACAAGACATTGCTGAGTGACAAGATGGAATACCCACCCTTTTTCAATCGCTTCGGTTGCGGTCCCATCACGATCATCTCTTCCCGGGCACGGGTAAAGGCCACATAGGCCACGTTCAACAAGTCTACCAGGTGATACAACCGCTCTTTCCAATATTCCTCCTCAAACCACGTTGACTGAAGCTCTTTTTTAGCCAACAACGGCAAAATCGGCAAATAATTGAACGGAGGTCGTTGGGGATTGGCCCAGATATAGGTTGTCACCCGACCCTTGGGTGTAAAGACTTCATCGAAGAACGGCAAAATGATGATGGGTGCAGCCAACCCTTTGGCTTTGTGAACCGTCATCACGCGCAAGGCATCTTCTCCTTCGGGAGCATTGACACACAAGCGGGATCCTTTCTCATCCCACCAGGTCAACAAATCTTTCAAGTTTCCACCCTGGAAGCCCATGGAGAAATCCAAGACGGCATCCATGAAAGTCCGAATGAAAATCTGTTCGGCGCGCTCCTCTTCCGGCAAATCGCGCACCAAGCCTTCGCACAACGCATACAAGGACACATCCTCCGGAACGGATCCTTGGTCCAACATCTCCTTGAGTTGGGTCACAATGGCCACAACCGCGTTGGAAGCGGAAAGCGAAAGCGACTCTTCGGTCACAACATGAAAACCATTTGACATCAAGGATTTGGACAAGACAGATCCTTCGCTATTGGTGCGTACCAGGAAGGTGATATCGCGTTGGTGATAGCCTCGGGACAACACTTCCCGGATCACCTCCGGCAAACGTTCCATGATAGCCGTCTTCCAGTCCTTGACGGACTCTTTGTCGACGAACTGCAGTGAAACACGACCGTGACCCAAGTGTTTCGGAACCACTTCCTGTTTGACGTCCGCAAAAATCTGATTGATCAGACCGGCATCCCCGTCCCGCTTCGTCTGATCGTACTTGCGTTCCTTGTTGTACACGAGTTGCACAGCATCCGAAGCCTTCCGGAAAAATTCGTTGTTGAATTCAACAATGTACTCCCCGCTGCGCCAGTTTTCCCGTTTGGGAATCACCCGGCACAAGTCCGATCCGAACTTCTGGAAGACCTTGTGGTTCAACAATTCCCAGTCGGAGTTGCGCCAACGGTAGATACTTTGTTTCACATCCCCTACCACGAGGTTGTCGCGACCGTTGTCCAAACTGTCCTTGAGCAAAGGTTCAAAATTCTTCCACTGCAAGGTCGAAGTATCTTGGAACTCATCCAACATGTAATGGTTCAAACGCGTCCCCACCTTCTCATAGACAAAGGGAGTATCGTCTTGCCCAATCAAACGATTGAGGAAATCATTGGTCTCTGACAACAAGACCAGGTTATTCTCCCGACAAAAATTCACCAGGTGCTCCCGGATATCGGCAAACAAAGCAATGGCATACAAGTCCGTCAAAATAACCTCAGCGGTATGATAGTCCCTCCGTTGCTCATCGGTCAAGGTCTTGTCGTTCTCCAGGATTCGGGGGTGCAATTCATCCACCAGTTCCTGCAACTGTTCGCTGAATTGAAGAACCGAGGGTTTGTCCCGCATCCGGTCCTCCAAATCCCGACTCTTCAGTTTGTACTCCTCCGAAAACAAACGTTTGCCCATTTCTTTGAGTTTCCCTGTCGCATCCCAGGAGTTCCCCTGCTCGATGTTATCGAGTGACAGGGTAATGAGCCATTTGAGCAAATCCGGCTGGTCTTCCAGCCCGTTCATCATCTCATCAATGGCTTCTGACAGCACCCGATCCTGGTCCAGTTCGACACAGTAATTGGAGGCCTGTCCCAATTCCCGGGCGAAAGATCGCATGATGCGTTGGAAGAAACGGTCTATCGTACTGACTTGAAAGGCCGAATAATCGTTGAGAATCGAAATCAGCAGACGTTGGGCATCCCCTTGATGAGGGTCCCCGGTTTTATCGGACAAAGCAAAAAGCTCCTGCAGGATCCGTTGCTTCATCTCATCGGTGGCCTTGTTCGTAAAAGTCACCGCAAGGATGTGCCGGTAAGCATGCTCCGACTGAAACAGAAGGTTCAGGTATTGCTGCGTCAGTTCATGGGTCTTCCCCGCACCTGCTGATGCCTTATAAATTTTTAACATAGTGAGAATTACAATATTTTGTGTACGAACAAGTTTTACAAGGAGAATGGTGATGATCCACCATCGACGAACGGACAAAGGGCTTTGACGGATCCAGGATTTCCTCGATCAAACGACAGAGTCCCACTTGGTATTGTTCGCTTTGCTTGGGTTCCAGCAAGAAACCGGGGGTTCCTTCTTCCTGGAAGAGGTCTTTGACAGAATAAACGGCCAACTGAGCATTTTCGTCGGGACGGAGCAAAGGAGGTTCTCCCTTAACACTCCGCGTTGACCGGGTAAGCAGATCATAGAAACACAACTGGAAAGCCGTGTAGGGTCGCTTGTCCGAAGTGGCATCAAACATTTCTTCCACTTCCTTGAATTCAAGCTTGGACCCGCCCGTCTTGTAATCCAGAATGCGTATTTGGTGATTCACCTTATCCATCCGGTCGATAAAACCTTTCAAAAGGACGGTAGAACCATCGGACAAGGGGAAATGAATCTCCCGACGCAACTCCAATCCTTTCAATTCAACAGGCTCGCTCAAATCCAATTCCAACACCTTGCAACAAATCGTTTTGAGCAGGGCTTGGATGATCTTGTTCTTACCGGTGATGACCGACAACTTCAACTCCTCTCGGAAGGCCTGCTGGATATAGTCGTCCAACAAATCAGGATTTTCCAACAAAGCAGTCGCTCGATCGACATCGTAAGCCGTCCCCACCATCGGCTCATACACCAATTGGATGACGCGGTGGAACAGGGTGCCGAAGGTATTGGCCTCGATATCCTCCTGAACTTCCTCCTCCTCATCGACCGTCTTGCTGAAAAAGAATTGCATGGGGCATTTCAAATAGACATTCAGAGCACTCGCGGAGAACGGAAGGCTGCGCAAACGTTCCAAGAATTCCGGCGTCTTATGGACAAGGATCTCTTCCTGGGGAGCCAGATGCACAGAGGTTTCCATCACCAATTCGCGCATCGGAACACGGTACTGGTAGCGCAACTGTTTGATAAAACGGCTCTCTTCCCCACTCTTCAACCCATCTGTGCGTTGGTCGTACAACAACCACACCCGCTTAGCCCGACTGATCATCCGATAAAAATAATACGCTTGAATGGCATCCTGATACTCGTAGGTCGGCATTCCGAATCCTTTCCGCAAATTGTAGGGAATGAATGAGTTGCTGACGCTCTGCGAGGGGAAAGTGCCCTCATTCACGGAGAAAAGAATGAGGTTGTCAAAATCCAGGGCACGGGTTTCCAAGGGTCCCATGATTTGCAGACCCGCCAAGGGTTCCCCACGATAGGGAATGGATGTACCCGCTGTGAGTTGGTCCAGGACGCGCAACCACGTCTTGAGTTCCAACGGCAGGTTCAAATCCCGCAACCGGACAATGGCCGCATACAGGTGGTAGAGAAACTCCTGATCCAACGCAGACATCGAACGTCCCAATACGGACAAGGTTTCCAAGAAATAATCTGCGACGCGACGGGTCGATTCCACCTTGTCCCCGGTGGGTTTCGGAACCTTTCCGAACAATTGTCCGAATTCCTCTACCCCGCCGGCACACAAGACTTCAGCCGGCACATAAATGAGGTTGTTCTTCACAACGTGCTTCCGAATCCGGGTTATTTCATTTGTGAAACGACTGGTCAGACAGGGATGGTTCAGGACATTCATCAAGGCGGCGTGATAGAACATCGGCTGTTCATTATCATACCGGCACCGGTCCACCAACTGGGACAGGTATCGGAAAAATGACTGGACCTTGCTGTTGTGCAACGGATATCCCATCGTCACATTCACACTATCGACACAGGTCGGCAGCGAGTCCAACAAGGGATCCAAGGCCTGTTCCTGGGGCAAGACCAGGGCGGTCTTGAAAAGGTCGGCACCGGCCAAATCCTCTTCCAACAGACGACCGGCGTACTTGGCTTGTCCTACGAGCGAGGGAATCCCCACGACGGTGATTTCCGGCAGTTTGAAGGGTTCTTCTGGCAAGGGATAACGCGACTGAAAATCGGCCAGGTTGTCCTGCATAAACCACGAAGCCCGGTTCTGCTCATCGCGGATCAAATCGCCGTGATAATCCCAATAAAAATCCGCCAAGTCGTTCTTTTTCAAGTATTGTAACAACTCCCTTTCACAAGCCGTCAAGGCGTTCAATCCCACAAAGACATAGCGTCGGTGACGTTGGAGTTGCTGATGGATGGGATGGGCCGGTTGGCGCAAGGCCTCCACCACTTCGCGGTACAACGCCCCTTCGTAACCCAGTTTATCCGCTGCCAAGTCCGCATTGAAGCGCTCATAAATCTCGTACAGAACCTCCCAGATCTTCCGGAACGAACGCTCGTTGGACGACGGTGCCTGTTCCCGAAAACTTCCCCAGAACTGACGGATTGCCGCTTTCTGTTCAGCAGACAAGTGCTCGTAACCCGCATCCAGGTCCCGCAGGTCCCGAACGTTGGTAAAGAGTTGTTTTGCATCCACCAGATACTTGTCCAGGTCACTAAAATCGTTCATCAGCATATCCCCCCAAAGGATGAAATGATCCAACGTCTCAGTGGCATCCCCGGTCAATTCCCGGTAGATGGCATATAGACGCAACAAACCCGCAATGCGATCAATCGGCTGGCGGTCCGTCAATTCATAAAACAAAGCATTGATGGTTGTGACGGGAGGCGAGAACAGCACTCCTCCGGCTTGCTGACCCAAATACTTGCGGAAAAACAACGAAGAACGCCTGTTCGGAAAAACGAAGCAGGCGTTCATCAAGGTTTCGCGTTCCCGTTCCAAGTATATGTCAGCTACTTGGCGTAGAAATTCCATGCGATCAGATTCTTTTTTGGATTTCACGGGTTTGTTCTTCGTATCCGGGCTTGCCCAACAACGCGAACATATTCTTTTTATAATCTTCCACACCGGGTTGGTCAAAAGGATTTACACCCAGCATGTAAGCACTGATACCACAAGCTTTCTCGAAGAAGAAATAGAGTGCTCCCAAATGGTATTCATCAATGCGAGGCATTTCCAAACGGATGTTCGGCACACCACCATCGATGTGAGCCAAGCGGGTTCCCAATTCAGCCATGCGGTTACAAGCTTCCATACGACGTCCTGCCAGGAAGTTCAAACCATCGAGGTTTTCCGGATCAATGGGAATTTCCAAGTTGCGTTTCGGAGCTTCTACCGAAAGTACGGTTTCGAACAACGTACGTTCTCCGTCTTGGATGTATTGTCCCATGGAGTGCAAGTCGGTGGTGAAGTTCACGGATGCGGGGAAAATTCCCAAACCTTGTTTGCCTTCCGATTCACCATACAATTGTTTCCACCATTCTCCGATGTATTGCAACTTCGGTGTGAAGTTGACCAGAATTTCAATTTTCTTACCACTGCGGTACAAAGCATTGCGGGCTGCAGCATATTGGATGGCCGGGTTGGCTTCGGATTGTTCACGGCAAAGAGCTGCCATATCGCGGGCACCTTGCAACAAGGCACGGATGTCAAAACCTGCCGCAGCAATGGGCAACAGACCTACCGGAGTCAAAACGGAGAAACGTCCTCCTACATCGTCCGGAATCACGAAGGTACGGTACCCCTCACGGTCTGCCAGGCCTTTCAAAGCGCCACGTGCTGCATCGGTCACAGCCACAATGCGTTGACGGGCTTGTTCCTGACCATAGCGTTTTTCCATCCATTCTTTGACAATGCGGAAAGCCACAGCCGGTTCGGTGGTTGTTCCGGATTTTGAAATAACAATCACCGCAGTTTCCCGTTGTTCCATCAAGTCCAACAGTTCGCTGTGGTAGTCTTCTGAGAGATTATGACCCGCAAACACCACTTGCGGAGCTCCCAACTGCGAAGAAAACGTATGCGAAAGGGCTTCCAACGTCGCTTTGGCTCCCAAATAAGAACCCCCAATACCTACGGCAACCACCAAGTTGATTCCCGCCTTTTTCCAATCTTCCACAACAGCCTCGCAAGCTGCTACCAGTTCTTCGGAAGTATTTTCGGGCAAATCCAACCAGCCCAAGAAATCATTACCGGCTCCGGTACGACGATCCAACACATCCAAAGCACGTATGGCTTCGTTCATCAACGGATCTACGTTCACAAAAGAACGAACCGCACTCAAATCTACTTTCAACATAACGTATTCTTTTATTTGTTTATTGCAATAATCTACACAAGTTTCCAAAGATGCGGACCGGGTAACAGCCTTCGTACAAAATCTTGTACACCGCATCCACGATGGGCATTTTCACCGAATAACGGAGGTTGATCTGGTGAATGGATTTCACCGCATAATGGCCTTCCGCCACCATGCTCATTTCGGACTGGGCCGACATCACCGAATATCCTTTTCCAATCATACTTCCGTAGGTCCGGTTCCGGCTGAACTGCGAGTAACACGTCACCAACAAGTCTCCCAAATAGGCTGAACGGGAGGTAATGCGGTTGGCATCCGGATAGGTCGCATCCAAGAATGAAACCATCTCGTGAAAGGCTGAGGTAATCAAAACGGCCGTAAAATTATCCCCGTAACCCAAACCGTGGGCAATTCCGGTTGCTACGGCATACACATTCTTCAAAGCTGCCGCATACTCAACCCCATAAATATCCGTACCGGGAATCGTATTCACATAGTCACAACGGAAGAGTTCGCAGAGTTTCTCGGCCACCTCCGCATGTTTGGACGTCAAGGTCAAGTAAGAAAGGCGTTGCATGCCCATTTCCTCGGCGTGCGAAGGGCCACTGATGATTCCAATCTGATCAAAAGGAAGATGACAAACCCGGTTGAAATATTCAGCAATGGTCAAGTACTCGCTGGTCACGAAGCCCTTGATGGCAGAAATGACGAATTTGTTCTCCAAAGACACCGTCAACTTGGAAACTTCGGATTCAAAGTAAGCCGACGGAATCGCAAAAATCAAAACATCGGCTTGGGACACGACTTCGTCCATGGAATCGCTCATCTGCAGGTATTCCGGATCCAAGTAAACGGAACTCAGATAAGAACGATGGTGTCTGTGTGTTTTGATGTATTCAATGGCCTCGGCATTGCGCAAGTACCAATGGACCCTGTGTCCTTTGTGTTGCATCAATTTCACCAAGGCAGTTGCCCAACTACCGCCTCCGATGACGGCAATCTTTAGATTCTCCTGATCGAAAAAGTTCGCATCCATAGGGCGAAGTTACATCATTTTTTCTTAATGGACAACCCGAACACCCGTTTTCAGAACAAGAGCACGAAGAACCCTTCCCGAAGAGCTTTTTAAGGATTTTTGCCCCCCGAAAAAGAACCCATCCACCCGCTACCAGCAGGATGAAAATCGTAAAAATCAATTGCAGGTTTTCCGTCATGTCTTGCTCTCTTTAGCCGAAGCAATACGACAAAAGCCGTACCAGATAAGCCACAACCCACGCCAAAGCTGTGGTGTAGAAAATGGACCACAAAGCCCACTTCCAGCCAGCCTCTTTCTTGATGGCAGCAACGACGGCCATGCAAGGGAAATACAGGAGGATGAAGAGCATGAATCCGTAGGCCACCCACGGCGTAAAGGCCGGTTGTTGTGCCAGTTCCTGTTCGGCATACAAGACTTCCATCGTACTGACCACGACCTCCTTGGCGGCAATACCCGACACCAGGCTCACGCCCATCTGCCAGTCAAAGCCCAGGGGTTCAATGACAGGCTCAATGGCCTGGCCGATTTGCACAATGTACGAAGCCTCTTCCTGACCCGGTTTCCGATCCAGCGGGAAATAACCCAAGGCCCAAATCAGAACCGATGCGGCCAAGATGACCGTACCCATCTTCTTGAGGTACTGTACCGCCTTGTTCCACATGTGCAACAACGCATTGCGCATGGTAGGCATCCGGTAAGGAGGCAACTCCATCACAAACGGATCCGAGACCTTGCGGAAAATGGTCTTGTTCAACAACACCCCCGTGAGGATCGCAAAGAAAATACCGGCGGCATAAATGGAAATCAATACCAGACCCTGGTGGTGCGGGAAGAAGGCAGCCACCAGCAGCAGGTACACCGGCAACCGTGCACTGCAGGACATAAAAGGCACGATGAGCATCGTCATCAACCGGTCACGACGGTTCTCCAAAGTCCGCGTCGCCATCACGGCCGGCACATTGCAGCCGAAGCCCATCAACAGCGGAATGAAAGACTTGCCGTGCAAACCAATCTTGTGCATCAGCCGGTCCATGATAAAGGCCGCCCGGGCCATGTATCCGGTATCTTCCATCAAAGAGATGAAGAAAAAGAGAATCAGAATATTCGGCAAAAAGACCAGAACTCCCCCAACGCCGGCCACGACCCCATTGACCAGCAAATCCGTCAAAGGGCCGGGAGCCATTACCTTCAGCAACCATTCACTCAAATGGCCTACCCCCGCATCGATCCATTCCATCGGATAACTGCCGAGGGTGAAGGTGGTCTGAAACATCAACCACAAAAAGAAAATCAGAATCGGGATCCCGAACCAGCGGTGGGTCAGGAAACGATCTATCGAGGTGGTGGATTTGCGTTGTTCCTTCGGAGAAGGCACAAAGGTCTCCTGCAAAGCACCGCGGATAAAACCATATTTGGAATTGGCAATGCACGTACGGACCTCTTCCCGGTACTCCCGTTCCACACGTTCGCGTTTTTCCGCACACAGCGCCATCAACGCATCACGTCCCGGCTCTGACTGGAAGTGTTCCTGCATCAGGCTATCGCCTTCCAACAACTTCAACGCCACATAACGCGGGGTATAGGCATCCGTCACTTCGGGATATAGGTACACGCGTTTTTTTATTTCTGAGATGGCCTCTTCGACCTCCTGACCGTAGTTGATGTGAATGTGACGGACGGTCTCCGAACGGTCTTCGTACACTTCGATGATACGGTCCAACAAGGCATCGATGCCAACGCCCCGGGAAGCCACCGTCGGCACAATCGGAATCCCCATGAGTTTACCCAGGGAATCGTAGTCCAGACTGGCCTCGCTCTTTTCCAGTTCGTCGTACATGTTCAAAGCCATCACGACGCGGATGTTCATGTCCAGCAACTGGGTCGTCAGGTACAGGTTACGTTCCAGACCCAAGGCATCCACGACATTCAAAACCAGGTCCGGATGCTCGTTGACAATGTACTCCCGCACATAACGCTCTTCCGGCGTATATTCAGTCAAGGAATAGGTTCCTGGCAGGTCAATGAGGTGAATGGTATAACCCCGGTGATGGAATATACCCGTCTTGGCTTCCACGGTCACACCGCTGTAGTTCCCCACTCGTTCCTGCAAACCCGTCGCCCGGTTGAACAACGAGGTCTTTCCGCAATTCGGATTGCCAACCAAGGCAATGTCGATATTTTTGGAGCGACGGTCGGCCTCGCTCCGGATTTCTTCCTCCGCAAAGGTCTCTACTTGAGGATCTTGAAAATCAGCAGTTTCCTGCACCACTTCCACCAAGCCCGCCTCGCTACGACGCAGGGTCAAGTGAATCCCCATCAGGCTGTATTCAATCGGATCCTGCAAGGGAGCATTCTTGATGACCTCCACACGCACGCCACGGACGAACCCCATCTCGATGATGCGGTTCCGAAAGTTTCCGTGACCGTGTACCTTCACGACCACACATTTTGCCCCAGTCGGAATCTGGGCTAAACTCAAATATCGCGGGTTGATTTCCATGCTTTTCTTATTTCATAAAACGCGTTGCCGCTTCCACTGCCAATTGGTCACACCGTTCGTTCTCCGGGTGGCCGGCGTGTCCCTTGATCCAGACAAAACGGACCCGATGACGCCGATAGACTTGCAGGAAGCGTTGCCACAAATCTGGATTTGCCTTCTTGTCAAACTGCTTGCGTTCCCAATCGAACAGCCAGCCTTTTGACACAGCATTCACTACATAGGAAGAGTCACTGTACACCGTCACCTCGGAATTGGGCTTCAACAAAGCTTCCAACCCTACAATCACAGCCATCAATTCCATCCGGTTGTTCGTGGTAAGGGGCTCGCCTCCGGACAATTCTTTGTAATGTTTGCCCGAACGCAAGACCACACCATAGCCGCCGGGACCAGGATTGCCCCGCGACGAACCGTCGGTGTACAATTCAATCGGTAATGCCATGGTTATGCTTCCGGCTGTGCGTTTTGTTTTCCAATCAGATCTTCCACGTTGTCGGTTCCTTTACCGTGATGAAGTACCGACTTCACTTTCAGGATATTGGCACGCATCTCATCGTAAAGTTTACGATTCTTGACCACATCGATGGCTGCATAGATGGAAGACAACATCGGCAAAGCATTCGCTTGGTTCTTACCGGCCAATTCGAAGGCAGTACCGTGGTCCGGACTGGTGCGTACCACCGGCAAACCGGCTGTAAAGTTGACACCATTGTCGAAGGACAACAACTTGAACGGAATCAGACCTTGGTCGTGGTACATCGCCAAGACCCCATCGAATTGGGTAAAGCTGTTGTTGCCAAAAAATCCGTCGGGAGAATAGGGACCAAAGGCCAGGATGTTTTCGTCCGCAACTTGTCGGATAGCCGGTTTGATGATGTCTGCCTCTTCTGTACCCAACAGACCGTTATCGCCACAGTGGGGATTCAAGCCCAAAACGGCGATGCGAGGTCGAACCACCCCGAAATCACGTTTGAGGGACTCGTTCATCACGCGCAATTTCTCCACAATCTTCTCGGTGGTGATCTCGCGTGACACTTCCGCAATGGAAACGTGAGTGGTCACCAATCCCACCCGCATTTTGTCCGAACACAGGAACATCAACGAGTTTTCTGCACCAAACTTGTCAGCCAGGTACTCGGTGTGGCCTTTGAAATGGAAGGAAGCCTCCATCATGTTGTGCTTGTTGAAGGGAGCCGTAACAATGGCGTCCAGCAATCCTTCCTTCAAATCATCCGTCGCTTTCTCCAACGACACCAAAGCCGCTTTGGCAGATTCGGCGGTCGGTTGACCCGGATCAATTTGAAGCTGGTCGGTCACGCAGTTGATGATGTTGATGCGTTTGGGATGAAAATCCCGAGCCGTGTTGATGATATTGGTATTGAAATTCTCGGTCTCAGAGATGAGTTTGCGGTAATAACCCACCACGCGGGAGGAACCGTAAATGATCGGCACACAGAGGTCAGTGATGCGGGAGTCCAACAGCGCCTTGATAATCACCTCACAGCCAATGCCGTTTGTATCTCCAATGGTAATACCTACTATTATTTTTTGTCCCATAGAACTATCTATTTAAGAAACTACTTCGTAAAACGGTGCAATTTACGAAAAATTTATTTTTTATGTACCTTTGCGCTATGGCAAATATTTTGGATCGAGAGATACAATACCTTCCGGGAATCGGCCCCAAACGGGCAGAATTGCTCAAAAAAGAATTGGACATCCATTCTTTCCGGGACCTGTTGTACACCTTTCCGTTCCGCTATTTGGACCGCACCCGCATCTATGCCATTTCCGAACTGGAACCCTCCATGGCCTGGGTGCAAATCCGAGGCACCATCGTTGCGATCAACCATGCCGGTGAGAATCGGGGCAAACGCCTGATTGCCACCCTGGCAGACCGGACTGGGCGCGTTGACCTCATCTTCTTCCAAGGCATCAAATGGATGGAGGAAAAGGTCCGACTTGGCAAAGAGTTCATCGTTTTCGGACGACCGAGCACCTTCAATGGCAGTTTGAATTTCGTCCACCCGGAACTGGAAGACCCCGAATCGGCTCTAGCACAAGGCAGCACCATGACGGGCGTTTATTCCAGCACCGAAAAACTCCGCAACAGCGGCATCGGCATCAAGGTCTTTTCCAAACTCATCCAGAAATTGCTGAACCAATGGCTGGACCACATTCCGGAAAGCCTGCCTGAAAGCATCCGCCAACAAGCCGGCCTCATTCCCCTGCGCCAAGCCTTGCGCAACATCCACTTTCCGGAAAACCTGCAATTGCTGGAACAGGCCCGTGCCCGACTCAAATTTGAAGAACTGTTTTACCTGCAACTTTCCCTGCTCAAGCAACGAAACGTCCGCATGCGCCACGGAGCCGCTCCGGTCTTCTCCCGCATCGGCGAATACTTCAACCACTGTTACTGCCGGATCCCGTTTGAACTGACCGGCGCACAAAAACGCGTCATCAAACAAATCCGCTCCGACGCACGCAGTGGCCTGCAAATGAACCGTTTGCTGCAAGGAGACGTCGGCAGTGGCAAGACCATGGTTGCCTTCCTGTGTGCGGCCATGGCTGCAGACAACGGATACCAGACCTGCTTGATGGCGCCGACCGAAGTCCTGGCCCAACAACACTACCAGGGAGCCTTGGCTTTTGCCGGAGATTCCGGGCTGAAAGTGGCCCTCCTGACGGGAAGCACCAAGGCCAAAGAACGTCGTGCCATCTTGGAAGGACTGGAGGACGGCAGCATCCACCTGCTCGTCGGCACACACGCGGTCATCGAAGACCCCGTCCAGTTCCAACGGCTGGGCTTTGCCATCATCGATGAACAACACCGTTTCGGGGTCGCCCAACGGGCGCGTCTCCGCTACAAAGCAGAATTGGCCCCGCACATCTTGGTGATGACAGCTACCCCCATTCCCCGAACTTTGGCCATGACCCTGTACGGTGACCTGGACGTATCCGTACTGGACGAACTCCCGCCCGGCCGGAAACCGATCACTACCAAACACATTGCGGAAAGCCAACGCTATGCAATGTACAAATTCCTCAAGAGTGAAATCAAAAAGGGTCGCCAGGTCTTCATCGTTTACCCGATGATCAAGGAGTCTGAGAAAATGGACTACCAAAACCTGCAAAGCGGTTACGAAGAAATCGTACAAGAATTTCCGGCTCCCGAATACGTCACCGCCGTCGTACACGGCCAACAGAAAAACGAAGACAAAGCCCACGACATGCAGCTCTTCGCCGAAGGCAAGGCACACATCCTCGTAGCCACCTCGGTCATTGAAGTTGGGGTCAACGTACCCAATGCCTCTGTCATGGTCATCGAAAGTGCAGAGCGCTTCGGCCTCTCCCAGCTCCACCAGCTGCGTGGACGCGTCGGACGGGGTGCCGAACAATCCTTCTGCCTGCTGATGACCGGCTACAAACTTTCCCAAGAATCCCGCCAACGCATTGAATTGATGTGCAGTACCAACGATGGTTTCGAATTGGCCGAAGCCGACTTGCGCATGCGCGGTCCGGGAGACATTGAGGGCACACAACAAAGCGGTCTGGCCATCGACCTGCGCCTTTCCAATCTGGCAAAAGACGGATCGCTCCTCAATTATGCCCGAGAAATGGCCAACACCATCCTGCAAAACGACCCGCTCCTGGAACGTCCCGAACACCGGTTGCTGGCCCAACAACTCACCTACCTCCGCCACCAGGGAGAAGAACCGGTGGATTATTCACGCATCAGTTAACAACGAACCGTTGTCTGAAAACAACCATGGAAAAATTACTCCGATTTTTCAAAGAATGGACCCTACCCATTGCCATGACCACCGGCGCTGCGGTCTATTTTTTATTTCATTACGTCTCCGCACTGGACCCCATCCAACCGGCAATCTGGAAGTTTGTAGACCTCTTCACCCCCACCCTGATCTTCCTGCAACTCTTCCTCACCTTCTGCAAGGTAGACATCAAGGCCCTCAAGCCCGGCCCTTGGCACCTGCGTCTGCTGGCATTTCAACTTCTTTCCGCAGGCTGTGTAACGGCCATCCTGCTGTTTGTGCCGATGAACGAGGTGTACCACACCATCTTTGAAGGAGCCCTGGTGTGCCTGATCTGTCCCACTGCAACCGCCGCCGCCGTCATTACCGACAAATTGGGAGGAAGCGCCAGCGGCATTACGGTCTACACCCTGCTATCCAACATCATGGCCGCCCTCTTTGTACCCCTGGTCTTTCCCTTGGTCGTACCGCACGAAGGGCTGGCGTTTATCCAGGCCTTCCTGCTGATCCTCAGCAAGGTCTTTCCCCTGCTGCTCTGCCCCTTCCTGCTGGCCCAGCTGCTGCGCATTGCCCTCCCGAAAGTTCATGGTTTCTTTTTGAAATACACCCATACGGCCTTTTACCTTTGGGCATTTGCGCTGATGATTGTCTCCGGACAGACCATCCGTTCCCTCCACCAAAGTTCGGCCCCGTCCCTGGTCATGTGGTTGGTTGCGGGAGCCGCGCTCCTGAGCTGCGTGCTCCAGTTTGCCATTGGTAAAAAAACCGGCAGCCAATTCGGGGATCGAATGACTGCCGGTCAGGCTTTGGGACAGAAGAACACGATTTTGGCCATCTGGATGGCCTACACCTACCTCACGCCCCTATCGTCTTTGGCTCCCGGCACCTACGTCCTCTGGCAAAACCTGTTCAACAGTTACCAGTTGTGGAAGAAGGGCCGCAGCTCCAAATCATCAAACGTTTAGAAACTGCTCTTCAAGCCAGTTGCGCGGTTGAAGATCGGTTGTTCCGGAGTTGAATCCGGATCGAGGATGTAATATCCGTTGCGCTCAAATTGAACTGAGATACCGGAACGGTCTTCCAACAAGGCCGGTTCTGCGTAAGCGCGCGGTACAACCACCAAGGATTCCGGATTCAAATACGATTTGTAATCTTGTCCTTCCGGAATGCCACCCATGTCCGCTTCGGTAAAGAGGCGGTCATACAGACGCACTTCGATGGGTTTAGCATACTCAACCGGTACCCAGTGAATGGTACCTTTCACCGAACGCCAAGGACCAGCTCCCGGTTTGGACGAGGGATCGTGGGTACAACGGATTTCGATGATTTCACCGTTTTCGTCTTTGATCACTTCTTCGCACTTGATGATGTAACCGTATTTCAAACGAACTTCTCCACCCGGTTTGAGGCGGAAGAATTTCTTCGGAGGTTCTTCCATAAAGTCATCGCGTTCGATGTACAATTCACGGGTAAAGGGAACACGACGGGTGCCGGCATTCGGATCTTCCGGGTTCAACGCCGGATCGAAATATTCGACGCGGCCTTCTTCCCAGTCGGTAATCACCAGTTTCACCGGGTTGGTAACCACCATATAACGGTTCGCACGTTTGTTCAAATCATCGCGCAAGCACCATTCCATCAACGACAGATCGATGATGTTATCACGTTTGGCCACACCCACTTTCTCAGCGAAAGCTCGGATACTTTCCGGCGTATAACCACGGCGACGCAAACCACAGATGGTAGGCATACGCGGGTCATCCCAACCGCTCACGAAGTTGTTTTTCACCAATTCGAGGAGTTTGCGTTTGCTCATCACCGTGTAAGTCACATTCAGGCGGGCAAATTCGTATTGGTGGGACGGGAAAATTCCCAATTGTTCAATGAACCAGTCGTACAACGGACGGTGCACGTCAAACTCGAGGGTACAAATGGAGTGGGTAATGCCTTCCAACGAGTCACTTTGACCGTGTGCATAGTCGTACATCGGATAGATGCACCATTTGTCGCCGGTACGGTGGTGGTGTGCGTGAATGATGCGGTACATCAACGGGTCACGCAACAACATATTCGGATGGGCCATGTCAATCTTTGCACGCAAAACTTTTTCGCCTTCGGCAAATTCACCGGCACGCATACGGGCAAACAAGTCCAAGTTTTCTTCTACGCTACGATCGCGCCAAGGACTGTTTTTACCGGGAGAATTCACGGTACCGCGGTTGAGTCGGATTTCTTCTTGCGTTTGGTCATCCACATAGGCCAAGCCTTTGCGAATCAATTCACAAGCCCACTCGTACAATTGTTCAAAATAATCGGAAGCATAGTATTCACCAGCCCAATCAAAGCCCAACCAACGGATGTCGGCCTTGATGGAATCTACGTATTCCACGTCTTCTTTTACGGGGTTGGTGTCATCAAAACGCAGGTTGGTTTTTCCGCCGTACTGTCGTGCCAAACCAAAGTTCAGGCAAATGCTCTTCGCGTGACCGATGTGCAAGTAGCCGTTGGGTTCCGGAGGGAACCGGGTCAAAATGGATTGGTGTTTGCCAGAGGCCAGATCACCTTCGATGATCTCTTCCAAGAAGTTCAAGGGTTTCTTTTCTTCCCCTACAGTTTTGAGTTCTTCCATAGGTAATTTGTTTATGAGGAATAAAACACAAATATACGTTATTTGCATAAAAATCCCCACAAATAATTGTTACTTTTGTGTCACGAAAAACGACTCATTAAAAACAACACATACCATGATTCTGTCCATGACCGGCTATGGCAAAGCCCAAGCTTGCTGCCAAAATGAAACATACACCTTGGAAATCAAATCACTAAACGGAAAAAACTGTGATGTGACCTTGAAAACAGCCGCCCTGCCCCGCGAAAAAGAACCCCTGCTTCGCCAACGCATCGCCCAAGGACTGGTCCGTGGCAACGTCGATGTGTATTTGAGTGTTGAGAAAAATGCCGGCAACCAGGCCAAAAGTTTCGACAAAGAAGTAGCGACGGCCTACTTGAAACAAATTACCGACTGGCAAACCGAGATGCAACTGCCCATGCAGGATGCTGCCGCCCTGCTGCAAACCGTACTCCGCCTGCCGGAAGTCTGGGAAGTCAACAAAACCGAAATGACCGAGGAAGACTGGTTGGCCATTGCCGCCGCTGCCGACCAAGCCATCGCAGACTTGAATGCCTTCCGCATCCGCGAAGGGAAAACCCTGGAAGCCGACTTGCGCAGCCGCGTTGACAACATCCGCAATTTCCTGGCCGCGGTCGAACCTTATGAAAAAGAACGCGTACCCGCTATCCGCGAACGCATCCTCTCCCGCTTGGCTGACTTGGAAGTGAATCCGGACGCCAACCGCCTGGAACAAGAACTGATTTTCTATTTGGAAAAATTGGACATCAACGAAGAGAAAGTACGGTTGGCACAACACTGCACCTACTTCCTCGAAACGATGGAAAAAGAAGATTGTCCGGGTAAAAAATTGGGTTTCATCGCCCAAGAAATGGGCCGGGAGATCAACACATTGGGCTCAAAGGCCAACCACGCTGCGATCCAGAAACTGGTCGTAATGATGAAGGACGAGCTGGAAAAAATCAAGGAACAAAGCCTCAACGTCCTGTAGTAGCCTTCAACTGAGCCCGGAGAATCGGTACTTCGGGCAAGGTTCCCATCTCACAAGCCCAATCCAGCCATTGTTCTGCCAAGGCATTCTGACCGAGCATCCTGCAAGCGACAGACAAATTGCAGGCCGCAGCCGCCTTGACTTTCCAATACTTGGCTTTGTGGGCTTTCTCTGTCCAAATGCTGATTGACTCTTCCCACTGACCGTCCGCAGCATATTCCAAAGCACGGATCCAGTCTTCGTCATTTTCCAAGACCAACAACAATTGTTCGTTGGGCGTAGCCGTTGCACTGACATAAGAAGTCAGTTCTTTGCCCACCTGCTCCAGTACGGGCTCCAACGATTCGTGCGCCCGAGCGATCAAACGGGCATCGGAAACGGCCGCATCCGTAAGAACCGTCCAAACCAAAGAATCGGCCACCGGTTTTTCCAACAGACATTGTTTGGTCGGCTGGTGGAAAAGCAAAAAGCGGCAGGAGAACGGCAAATAAATTTCCCGCGTCACATACATCCCGTCAAAAGAACGGTCTGCAAACGACTCCGGCTGCAATTGGTAGTCCCCCAACTGCATGGAATCAAAAATGACCAAATAATCGGACACTTCATCCGGGAGCAGGTAAGGCAAATAGCCAGCATCTCCCGGATTCAGCGTATCCGATACAAACGTATAGACCGGAATGGTCGCTTCCGGCACGTGCTGAATCGCTTCCATCTCTTGCGCAAAACCCAAGGCCACCGCCATCACATAAGCACTATCACGACCCTGAGGATCGTGCATCGCCATCACCGCGAGGGAAGAATGGGAAAGATCATAGCGGGTCTTGGAATGGGACTTCTGCTCCACGTTCACATAGTATCGAACGGGCGTACAAGCCACCGCCAACAACCCAAACAGCAACACCGTTGCCAGGCTACGCAAAAAAGGAAAACGATTCATTGTTAATTTATTACATGTTCATACCACCACAAACGTGGAGCACTTGACCGGTCACATACGAAGCCAAGTCAGAAGCCAGGAACAAACAAGCTTTTGCAATCTCGTCCACGTCAGCACCACGGCGCAAAGGAATCTTTGCTTCCCATTGTTTGCGAACGTCTTCCGGCAATTGGTCGGTCATCGCAGTCACTACGAAACCGGGAGCCACTGCATTTGAGCGGATACCACGAGATCCCAATTCTTGTGCCATGGATTTGGTCAGACCGATCATACCTGCTTTGGAAGCAGAATAGTTTGCTTGACCTGCATTACCGGAAACACCGACAACAGAGCTCATGTTGATGATGGAACCGCTACGTTGACGTACCATCACGGGAGTCACAGCGTGGATGTGATTGAACGCAGACTTCAAGTTCACGTTGATAACAGCATCCCATTGTTGTTCACTCATACGCATCATCAACGTATCTTTGGTAATACCAGCATTGTTCACCAATACATCGATACGACCGAATTTTTCCATAATTTGGTTCACAACATTGTGTGCATCTTCAAAAGAAGCGGCATTTGACGGGATTGCCAATACTTCCACACCATAAGCTTCCAACTCTTTTTTGGTTTGTTCACCGTTTTCGTCAATCACCAAATCAGTAAATGCGATGTTGGCACCTTCGCTTGCAAAACGCATTGCAACCGCTTTACCAATTCCGCGAGCTGCACCTGTAATCAGAGCAACTTTTCCTTCCAATAATTTCATAATGAATCTTTTATTAGTTGATTAAATAAAATTTGCCAATAAATCGTATTCGTCTGCATTCACAATCTCCACATCAGCGAACTGGCCGATGAGGGCCCGATTCGCAACGCCATTCACGGGTTTTATCAACACTTCCCCGTCCACTTCGGGGGACTCCTTTTGAGTCCGTCCGACATACACCCCGTCTTCTGAAACCGAATCGATCAAGACGCGTTCGCGCTGACCTATCCGGGACTGGTTGAAGTCATAAGAAATACCCGCCTGCAATTCCATCAATTCCTCGTAACGTTCTTGTTTGATCCGGCGGGACAAAGTGTCCTTCAGGTTCGCAGCTCCCCAGGTTCCTTCTTCTTCCGAGTAAGGGAAAGCACCCAAACGCTCGAAGCGGTAATCTTCGACAAATTGCAGCAGTTCGTTGAACTCCCGTTTTCCTTCGCCCGGGTGTCCGACGATCAAGGTCGTACGCAAGACGGCCTCCGGCACCCGATTGCGAATCTTCTCCACCAAGGCCCGGGTTTGTGCTCCATCCACCGAACGGCGCATGGCTGCCAGCACCTTGTCAGAAATGTGTTGCAAAGGAATATCAATGTAAGGAGCGACCTTCGGGTTGTTGGCCATCACATCCAACACATCTTCCGGGAAAGAATCCGGGTACGAATAATGCACCCGCAACCAGTCAATGCCCGAAATCAAGGAGAGTTGTTCCAACAACGGCGCCAAATTGCGCTTGCGGTAGAGATCCAAGCCGTAGTAAGTCGTGTCTTGCGCCACCACAATCAATTCGCGCACACCGGCTTCTGCCAACGATTTGGCTTCACTCACCAAATCCTCCATCGGCACCGAATGATGCTTGCCGCGGATTTTCGGAATGGCACAATACGAACAGGTCCGGTCGCAACCTTCGGAAATCTTCAAATAGGCATAATGAGACGGCGTGGTCAACAGACGTCGGGTCGCCAACTCCGGGCGATAAGGTACGCCCAGCACCTCCAACAAAGGAAGGATGTCGTAAGCCCCGAAAAATCCGTCCACATCCGGAATGAGTTCCGGCAATTCCGCTCGGTAACGTTGCGACAAACAACCAAAGACATACACGCGTTTGACCAGGCCCTCTTTTTTGGCCTCCACGGCTTCCCAAATGGCCTCAATGGATTCTTCCTTGGCGTCTTGGATAAAACCGCACGTATTCAAAATCACGACGTCCACCCGTCCTTCGGCCAGGTTTTCTGCCTCAGGAGCTACCGCAAGACCGGCCGCCTGGAACTGACGCAGCAGGTGCTCCGAGTCCACCCGGTTCTTGGAACAGCCCAAGGTTACGCATTGGATGCGTTGGATTGTATCTGTCACTTGATTACCCATGAATTATGCTTCTTCGTTTACTTCGGTTTCTTCTTCAGCATCCGGATCCACAAAATCCAAGGTTGCTTTTTCCTTCAACAGGTTGTACCATTGTACCACTTTCTTCATGTGTGAAGGATAGAAACGATCTCTGTCGTATTCCGGGAAAGCAGCATCAAAGAAAGCTACCAATGCTTTTTGGTCTTTTCCGTCCGGAGCCGCTTCTTCGTTCAAATAAGCTTTCAATTTGAGGAATACTTCGCGCAAAGGCAACTCAGTATCTTCGGTATAAATCGAAATATCCGACAAAGAAGTCAAACGGGATTTCATACCGAATGAAGTTCTTTTGCCAGTCAACAACGATTCTGCAATAATACCAGCTTTTCCTTGCGACAAATAAGTGAACAGACCCGGTTCGCCGGATACTGAAAGAATTTTCCGTAAATCAGTTTTCATCTTCAATACTATTATCGATTACACAATATCTATACCCGTGATTCCTAATTCATTCCACGGGATTTCTTAATCAAATCATACGCCTCAGACAAGGTCTTGAATTTCTCTTCCGCCCCTTTTCGAACGTCCTCTCCCAGGGTGGATACCTTGTCCGGATGGTACTTCATCGCCATGCGACGGTAGGCTTTCTTCACTTCATCATCCGTAGCCTGCGGCGACACCTCCAAAACGCGGTAGGCATCTTCCAACGCTGCCTGTGAATTCGGTCGGGATCCAGCGCCCGGACCGCCCTTGTGGGATCCACGGCCATAGGCTCCCATACGGAACATTGCCAGGATGGATTCCACATCCGCTGCCGGCAAACGGAGAGCCATCGCGATTTGGCGCAACACAAGCACCTCAGAATCATCCACCAGACCATCGCTTTGAGCGATACCGCAGAGGTAATGGAAGAGTTGCAGACGTTGGCTCACCGGCATGTTTGTTGCCACTTGTGCAGCCACTTGGTCCACCTGGATCTCTTTCTCCAACAGGTCTTTCAGAATGGCCATCCCTTCGCGAACTGCCTGATCGCCAAAGTTACGCCGCAAAAAGTCCTTGACATATTCCAGCTCGGAACGCATCACGCGCCGGTCTGCTTTCATCACCGCAGCGGAAAGCACCAACAAGGACATCAAGAAGCTATTACGGGCTCCGGCACTACGCGAAGACGTTGCCGCAGAAAACAACGAACTGGTTCCATCAAACAACGAACCGATGCCGACTCCAAACAAAGCGCCGATCGGACCTCCCACGGCCCAACCCAGCAACCCGCCTATCCATTTTCCTGTATTTTTTGCCATACTCTTTTTATTCTATTGCATCATACGCCGGTACACGCCAACCACTTGCGGAAGCACCGCACGGCAGTTGTCCGATACCAAAATTTCGTCGGCCAAAGCCTCGCGCTGCGCATCCGACCACTGGTGCTGCATCCGAGCCAAGACCTGTTCCTTCGCCACGCCATCGCGTTGCATCACCCGTTCCATCCGGACTTCAACCGGAGAGGAGACCGTCAGAATACGACCGCACACCTGACGGAAGATTGGTTTCTCCAGCAACAAGGCCGACTCAAACACCACAAACGGAGCCGCCTGGTCGTCCACCCATGCTTGGAAATCCCTGAGCAAAAACGGATATACCGTCTCCTCCACACGGGCCAACAACGACGCATCCGCAAACACGATGCGGGCCATTTCACGACGGTCAATGCGACCGTTCACACAAACCGAAGGACCGAGCAAATCCACCAAGGCCGCCAACAACGAGGGATGCTCGTCGTACAACGCTTTGGTCCGATCATCCGAATAATAAACCGGGATGCCCATCTTGGACAACATCTTGGCTATGCTGCTTTTGCCGCTGCCGATCCCGCCGGTCAATCCCAATATCCATCCCGCCATCTTACCGCACCTGCATTACCTCCACATACGGAGGATCCAGCTCGTATTGAGCGGAAATATTCGACAATTCGTTGTACACCGTCGGCACCACCTGCATCTCCAAGGTTTTCATTACTTCGTTGTAATCGACCACCACTTGGAAATGCGAAGCCAGATCCACCTCGGTAATGGGATAGAACTGACGCACCTTCAAACGCACCTGGTTCGGAATACAAATCATCCGACGGTCTGCCGGAACATTCAACAGGTCCACCGGCAACTCCAAGGTGTGTTCTACATAACGGTCCACCTCCAAGGTTGCATAAACCTTGTCTTCTGCATAGGTAATCCCCCAAATATCCATCAGATCCACCATACGACGCAGGTTGCCGGACAACTGACGGGCCGTAATCGGCTTCGTAAAGACAGAGTCCACCCGATTCAAATAACGTTCCTTGCCATAAAGGACCACGCTATCCGGCTGCAGACGGATGGGAGAAATAGCGGCATATTGTTCCTTGAAAGTAATGTCTGTCCGCGGAATCACGGGCACTTTTTTGTGACGTACCCGCGGAATGATGAAATCCATCTCCTCAGTCACCACGTATTCAACTTCCACATCGGGCGTCAACGCCTCGGAAAGCAGGTTGCGGAGTTCCGATCCCAAGAGTTGGAAACTATCCTCGTTGCCCGCCGATGTATTCGGGTGCAAGAGGCGTTCGGGCACCTCCAGCGTCAACCAACTGCCTATTCCCAAGCGCTGCTTGATGATGTAAAAACCCTTCGCCCGTCCACGGATGATCAGGGGCTGTTGGGTTTCTGAGCGCGAGGCATGACCCGACATCTCCGTTTCCACACGCAAACGGTAATCAAAATGGACCGTATAGTCCAGCGAAAGGTAATGGACAATCCAAATAAAAAACGCCAAAAGGAGAGAAAACAGGATAATCACCCAGTCTCTCCCCTCTGTGGCCTTTGCAATGACCTTTCCCTTCAAAAAGAAAGGACGCTTCATCGAATTATTTTGTTTGAATATCAGTGATATCCTTCACTACAGAAGATTTATCAACTCTGATTTTCACGTTGTTATCAACTTCGATCAACAAATATTGTTCTTTCACTTCAGCAACAGTACCGTAGATACCACCGATGGTCACGATCTTGTCACCCTTGGTCAATGAATTGCGGAATGCTTGCAATTCTTTTTGTTTCTTTTGTTGGGGACGAATCATGAAGAAGTACATAACACCGATGATCAAAGCCATCATGATCAACATTTGCATACCGCCACCTTGTTGAGGTGCAGCTTGTTGCAACAAAGCAAAATTCAAAATCATTGTATTCAATTTTAATTGTTAACGTTTAAATATCCTTGCAAAAATAATAAAAATCGGAAATGGGACAAAGATTAGTTTTCCACCAGACCGGCACCGCGTTTCACCACCACATTCTTGGCTTGCAAATCACGAATCAGGCGATCCAACAAACCGTTTACGAATACCTTGCTGTTTTGGGTACTGTAGAATTTGGAAACTTCCACATACTCATTGATGGTCACTTTCACCGGAATGGAATCAAATCGAATGGCCTCTGCAATACCCATGATAATCAGAGTGATGTCGGTCACAACCAAACGGTCCAAATCCCAGTTGGAAATGTTATTTTTCACCATCTCCAAGTATTCGTTGTAGTGAGCGAAGGAGTGCACCAGCAACTCACGGGCGAAATCGCGGTCGTCGTCCTTCATAAAGAGCGGCGGCAAATCCAATTTCTCTTTGGACTTCACGATGGAGAGGGTACGCAGAATCACATTCAAGACATAACCCAAGTCATCCACCCAGTACAACGACGCATCTTCCAGCATTTGTTCCAGATCTTCGTCGTCCTCAAACTCCTGTTGGTAAATTCTGGAGAACAACGCACAATCTTCACGCAAAGAAGAAGTGGGAGAGGCCATGTATTTTTGGAAATATTCTTCTTGAAGCAAACGGGCGAACAACTTCTTGACATAGGCCATCCATTGCTCACCATCCCACAACAAACCTTGGCTTTCGCAAAAAGTCATGTAAATATCGTTGCGGCGCAACATCGCTGCCAACGCATTGTCTGCAAATTTGCGATTCGGATTCTTTTCCTCCTCAGTGGGTTGGAACTTCTTCAAACCCAACTCAATGCGTTCGTTCGCCAAACGGCTCAAGGCCACCGGCAACTGCAACATGAAATAATACAGGCGGCGAGTTTCCTCGCAAGCATGCAACAACTCCTCCTCAATGCTTCTTAGGGACGTACTGGAGGAACATACGGAACTGTAAAGAACTTTAAAAGCTTTGATTCTAATTAATCTTCGGTTCAGCATACGCTCAATAACTAAATATTTTGCAAATATAGAATATCCCGAGAAATTTATTTTATCTTTGTCAAGAATTTTAAAAAACGAACGATATGTATCTTGAAGATTTTGAGAATGCAGGAATGCACGAACGCAACGGGGATGATGTTTTTTCAAAACCGGTGAGAGCGGGTAAAAGAACGTATTTCTTCGATGTGAAGGCCACGAAGGGTAACGATTATTACTTGACCATTACAGAAAGCAAACGCCGCATGGAACGCGACGGCCGCTTTGTATACGACAAACACAAGATCTTCTTGTACAAGGAAGATTTTGAAAAATTCTCTGAAGGACTGGCTGAGGTCATCAACTACATCAAAGACAGATGTCCGGTGGTTGAACGAACCGAAGAAGCAACTCCTTTTTCGAATGTAAATTTTGACGAATTGTAATCAATCCGTACCCCACAAAAAACGACCCCAGCGGTCGTTTTTTTGTTTACGACCCGATGCCGTCCCGGCCAACAGACCCAACATCCCCAACACCCCATTGCCTTCTACGACATTTTGGCCACGTTGGAAGAATTGACACGGGATCCCAACCCTACTGGGCCAAGGGACCCAAGCCACACACGACTTCCTCTATTGGGAATTTGAAGAAACGGACCAGGTTACCGTCCGCAAAGGAGACTGGAAAATGAGAACCGACCGGGCATCGATTTGTTTTGTAGCTCGGCTCCGTCTTATGTATGAAACCGCTTAAAAGCGGGAAGAATTAAGTTTCACACCAATCTGTGTCGTACTGCCGGAAATGATTCTTCTGGCTTGTCTTGCGTACCCGTCAAAATGAGAGCAAGAAAAAGAGCCTTGCGATTCTCGCGAACGGCAAGGCTCTTAGGTATCAGTTAACAAATCTTCGTGTTAGCGATAACAAAGTCGCTGTAATGGAAGATTTCGTGAACTTTGTTCAATCTTAGTTTACTTTGGTTGCAGCATCCAACGCAGCTTGTGCCTCTACACTCAGTGTGTTATTGCTAAAGGTCGAAGCGTAGGTAGGTCCATCAAATTCAAGGTTGTTGATGATATTATCAGAAATGGTAGCTGTAGCAGCACCGTATACCTTGAAACGAACATTTTTGAAGTTATTACGAGTTACAACTGGAGAGCCACTTACAACATTTACAGTTCTGCCTGTGTTAACGATATTGTCTGTGAACTTCACATCACCACGCAGCAAAATAACATTCTTATTTTCATTCATGTTGAAAGTACAGCCGGTAACTGTGAGATTATCACTCTCATTATCAAAGTAAAAGGCAACTCCATTTGTATCAAAGATGCAGTCTTTTACCTTGATTTCACCATTCCTAGGGAAAATTGCAGCTGAAGCGGCATGTGCACCGCCACCTACGAAGTGAACATTCTCAATAACACCAGACTCCAGCTCAAGTCCACCAGTTGTCAAACCATCTGCATACTTCAGGGTCAGGTTAGAGATATTCAGATTGCTAGCACCCTGGAATAACTGATTACCATTACCAGCAGACTCAATAGCATTGACTGTCAGAGTGTGGCCCTTACCGTCAATAGTAACATTGATCTTATCAATGGTAATGATATTACCATCAGCAATGTCATAATCTTCTGAGAACATGATCCACTTATCAACGGTGATATCGTTAGCAAACTCGATGTAGCCACCATTGATAACCGCTGCCTTAAGTTCATCGTAATTCTTTACCACATAAACTACGTTGTCGGGGGTAGTATAATCCGGGTTGATTTCCACATTCACATCCACATCGCTGGTCAAAATGCTACCGTAGATGTTGGTGCGATAGTTGCGTTGTACCGGAACAGAGGAAACGGTGCGGGTCTTGTTATTGTTATTATTGTCAGAGATTGTAAATTCAACATCCACCAAAGATTTATCTGCACCTACCAAGACGTAGTTCATAGCTACGTATTCATAACCAGTTACAGGGAACTTTTCAGCCTTGTCGATATCAGCAGAACCAAAAGTAACATCAGCTGCTCCAGAAACAGTACCATTTGCAAGGTTCAAGGTGTTGTAGATACCTTTCACTGTCACAGAAGATTGAGTCGGGACATAACCGGAAGCAGCTTCTGCTTTTCCATAGTCATTGGTACCAATGTTCAATTGGGCAAAGGGACGACGCAACTCAACGGTTTCTGTTTGGGCTCCAGTTACAGTAAATTTATGCACTGCATAAAAAGCATCCAAAGACTCATTGTTGCTAACGACATTCGTATAGTCAACGATCATGGTCTTGTCTTCGAAGTTAACAGTATAAGGTGCACCTTCTGCATCTGCCCACAAAATGATTTGATAGGTTTCACCAGCTGTTAATTGAAGGGACAAGGTTGTTGTGCCATGGATCTCTGCATCAGTCGTCTTGTGACTGATTGTACCATATTGTGTATCATTCATGTGATACACTGCATACTGCAATTTATTGGCAGTCGTTCCGTCGCTATAAGCACGGGTTGCAATCTCGGGAGTGGTTACTTCAAACGTAACCGTCGCTTCGCCGAGAGCAGGAGTAAACTCTTGTTCTTGACAAGAGGTGGTCAGCAGCATACCAGCTGCCATCAGACCCGTAAAGAATTTTTTTAACATAAAATTAAAGTTTTATAAAGGTTCTTTAAGAAAAGCCTGTGCCCGTTGCTCTTACGAGCGGTAAAAGTGAAGTGAGTCTATGCAAGTACGATAGACGTAGTCGGGACACAGGCTTGTGAGTTATCGATTATTTAGCAGATACAGTCCAGGTGTCGCCTGATTGGATAGCTTCGTAACCATCAGGAACATATTCTGAAGGATTAAAGTTGAAGGTACCACCAGTAATGATGACTTCTCCTGTATACGAGCCAAGTGCTACTTCTTTTACATAAGGATTGGATGAACCAACAGGCTTGCCATAGAAATTACCGCCTTTGACATAAATAACAGCATTTCCGTGAGCACACAAATAACTGTTTCCAGAAGCGTTTGCCATATTTACATCGACATCGGTGATCGTAATAACAGACTGTTTATCGTTAGTACTTGCTGCATAGAAACAGTTTCTTCCACTCATGCCATCAGTAAATTTCAAGCTTCCGTCATTGAAGTCCACACTGGCACCATAATAAGCACCCACAAAGCCCCCTTCAACATCCACATTGTCAAGAACTGCATCATAGTCTCCCATAACCGCAACACTCGGGGTTGCTGTAGAAGCTCCGCCTCCTGCTTGAATCTTTTTACCGTTACCAACAATGGTAAAATCTTTCTCAATGACTACTGTTTCTGTCTCCAAATACTCGATATCCGTACCCAAAGTCACTTGCCAAACATCATCGGTGCTCAACGACTCATTAAAACTGTCTTTTGATGCTGCAGAAACCGCAACAGGATATACAGTAAAGTCATCAGCTCCGGTCATTTTGAAAGTTCCTTCAGGGAATGAGTACGCCTCATCATCGCTACCGTTGGTAATCACAATTTGATAAGGTTCTGCAGTGGTCAAGGTATTGGTGCCTTCCAATGCAATCACATTGTTCTTACCAGTCATCTTACGTACGATGAACGGTTGTACTGCATCTACGTTCACATTCTTAACAGTGATACCGTAGTTATCAGTGTTACCGTCGAAACGGATACCGTAAGCAGCAGATTTGATGACTACTCCCGATACAACTACGTTTCGTACTTGTTTGAATGCAATACCGTTCTTACCTTCGATATTCGCATTTTCAACGACAACGTCTTCGTCACAACTTTGTGCTTGTACCAAGGAGTGCAAACCATTCGCAGTACAGTTCAATACTTGCAGGTTTTTCGTAGATTTTGCTTGTACACCGACAGCTGTATATTCTGCATCACCCGTAGCAGTAAAAGTACATCCTTCTACAATCACGTTGTTAGAATAACGACGGGTCACACCATTTTCAACACCGAAGTCGTTCGGCATGATGAAATTCAAGGCAGGCGTTGCAGTCTCAAAGTTGACATTTTTGATGATGATGCTACCGTCGTTGTAGTTAGAACCGTTGTGGATCTTGATCGTACCATCGTATTTGTGGTTTTTACCGTCAATAATGATGTTTCTGTTTGCTTTTTGGTACTCAATCACATCCCCTTTGATATCAGCTCCGAGGTAAATGGTTGTGGTCTTGTCAACCGGTGCGTTGTTCAATGCTTGTTGCAAACCATGAACATCCAATACAAAGTTTTCATAAGAAGGATCTTCGTTGTATTCCGGTTTGATTTCTACATTGATGTCCACATCGCTGGTCATCAAGTTACCATAAATGTTGGTACGGTAATTACGTTGTACAGGAACAGCACCTACCTTGCGATTCTTTACATTGGAACCGTCGGTAAAGTTAAATTCTACTTCAACGGTTTCTTTGTCTTTTGCTACCAACAAGTAGTTCATCGCCAGGTATTCGCATCCGGCTACCGGGAAAGTTTCTGTTCTATCAATCTCTGCATAGTCAAACTTTCCTGCCACAGGATTTGCAACCGAACCGTCAAAGTTCAATGTGCTGTAGATATTCTTCACAGTCACTGAAGATTGAGTCGGAGTATAACCTGCATCCGCAGAGGCTTGATAGTCTGCAGTACCGATGTTCAATTGGGCGAAGGGTCGTTGCAACTGAACTTTCTCTGTTTTTGCACTTACCGTAAAGGTATGGTAGCAGTAGAAAGCGTCACGGTATTCGTCATTTGACTTGGCACTGGTATAGTCAACAGTCACCGTCTTGTTAGCAAAGTCGAGGGTATAAGGTGCATCCGGAGCAGCTGCCCAGAATACGATTGAATATTGGTTGCCCGTTGTCAATTGAAGTTGAACATTGGCAGAACCTTTGATCTCTGCATTGGTGTTAGTCAACATCTCCAAATAGTTACCATTTGCATCGTACACTGCATATTGCAAATGGGTTGCAGTCTTTCCGTCGCTATAATCGTATGCATCAGCACGGGTTGCAATTTCCGGAGTAGCCACCTCAAAGGTTACGGTAGCGTCTTGGCCCGGAGCAAACTCTTGTTTTTGGCAAGAGGTGGTGATCAGCAGGGCTGCTGCCATCAGACCTAAAAAGAATTTCTTAATCATAATTCAATAATTAAAAGAAAGCGCCTATTCCACCTGAGACTCGTTCGATCAATGAGAAATATAGGGTCAAAACTAGTTGAGAAGAATTCTCATAGTGGGCTTGTGGTAGTAGTTTTGACAAATAGGTGATAGGCGCTTATAGTGATTTATTCGTTAATTATTCTTGTTCTACAGCCCAAGTAGAACCTGATTTAACGGCTTTGTAACCAGCTGCCAACCAAGCAGTAGGATCAAAGTTGAAGGTACCGCCGCTGATGATAACTTGACCACCATTGGAAGTGACCACCTTATTATTGGATGCTACACCACCAAAGTTACCACCCTTAACATAGATAATTGCTTCATCAGCCCAGAAATAAGCGTTCTTGGCTCTGTCATTGTTGAAGGTTCCGTCCTTGATGGTAATGGTTGAGTTATCATATGCGCAGAAAATATAGCGGGAGGTTCTTTCCGGTTTGTGATTGATCACACCATTCTCGAAGACCACGTTCGCATCACCTTCCGCACAAACACCTGCACGGGTAAAGTTGGCATTCTTGATGACGGTAGTTCCTTCATAGACTTCC
>JAGCJX010000021.1 GCA_017647795.1 Bacteroidales bacterium
CCACGGCAGAGGCGGTTTTTGTGGACTGGCGGTGGTTTTTGGGGGCGGGTGTCCACGGCAGAGGCGGTTTTTGTGGACAGGCGGCGGTTTTTGGGGCGGGTGTCCACGGCAGAGGCGGTTTTTGTGGACAGGCGGTGGTTTTTGTGGCGGGTGTCCACGGCAGAGGCGATTTTTGTGGACAGGCGGTGGTTTCCTCTGCTACCTACCATCCGGCGGGGAGGGGAACGAATGCGGCGATCCAGATGGGGGCGTTAAAGACGCGGGGGCAGATGAGGGTGATGGTGTTGGTGCCGGCTTTGAGTGGAATTAGAGCGGGTTCTCGCGTCCAGAAAAATTGCTCGTCGGTGTAGGGCATTTCGTTGGGGGCTTTGTGCCAGGTCGGGTAGTGAAAGCGGTATTGGCCAGGTTCGTTCCAAGGCTTTGCCGGGAAGATTTCGGTGTAGCTAGCCGCAGAGGAAACTGTGCTCAGGGCTTCGTTGCAAGAGGAGTCAAGAGGGGTGTTTGTTGAGGTAGTTGTTCCTGAAGTAGCGCCTGCAGTTGCCTCAGAGATAGTACTTTGGATAGCGGCCGCAGAGGCAACTGCGTTCCGTGCCGAACTCCCTGAGGAAGCGGCAAGGTCATTGGCGGTGGAACCATCCTGGGAGATGAAGACGCGGGCGTTGTTTTCCCAGTGGCCTTGTTGGCCGATGCCGTCGGACATGCGGTTGGAGCGGGCGGGGGAGTCGAATCCTACCCAGGCGCGGATGAGGGTGTCGCGTTCAACGGTGATCTCGGTGGACAGTTCTACGGTGATTTGCTCGTTGCCGGGTTGGACGCCGTTGGCCTTGCAGAGGGCATTGAGGTCAATGCAGCCACCCCAGGCTTCTGTGTTTGAGACGAGGGTCTGACCGTCGGCGTCGTAGAGGGTGGCCTTCCAGGGGATGTGGGCGTTGGCTACCCAGCGTACGTCCCATGCTTGGAGGAAGGCGTCGCGGTGGCGGGTGAGTTTTTCTTCAAATTGTAGCAAACAATCGTGTGCGTAAGAGCCGGCAGGCGGGAGCAGGTTGGGGTTGTGCCAACCGTAGCCGTCGCCTCCTTTCCAACTGGACTCTGCAAAACTCAACAGGCCTTCCGGCATGCCGTTGTGCGGGAAGAGGCGGCTGTTGTCGTCCACGCGGACGTCGTTCCACAGGCAGAGGATGCCACCGAGGGCTTGGCCGTCGGCTTCGCTTACCGAGCAGAGTTGGTGGAGGAAGAAACTGGCGGTGTTGATGAGGGGATTGCCGAGGTTGAGGTAGCCCATGTAGGAATCCAGGTAGGAACCTGCAAAATGGTTTTCAGCAGCCACCCGTCCCGTCTCGGACCAGATTTGGGAAACGGTGCCCTCGGAGGAGGAAAGACCGGGATACCATGCAATCGGAATGCGTCCATGCGCCCGGACGATGCCTTCGCAAAATTCCATGAATCCTTTCGGATCGGCAACGTGTACTTCGTCGGAGCCGATGTGGAAATAGGGGCAGTCTGCGGCCGAAATTTCGGAGAAAAATTCCTTCAAACATGTTTCCAGTACCTTCTTTCCTTCTTCCGAGGCCATGCTGAAGCCAAAGGTTTTGTCAAAATACTGGCTGTGTCCGGGCATGTCGATTTCAGGGATCACGCAGATACCCCGTTCTCGGGCGTAGGCGATGACTTCCCGGATTTCGTGGTAGGAGTAGAATTTCCCTTCGTCCCGACCGGCTCGTTGGAATTGGGGATCATTCAGTTGGGGATAGGCGCGGCATTCGATGCGCCAGGCGGGGTTGTCGGTCAAGTGCCAGTGGAAGACATTGAGTTTGTAGAAGGCCAGCAGGTCGATTTCTTGTTTGATCCGGTCAATTTCGCGGTAATTGCGTCCGGTGTCGTGCATGAACCCCCGGATCGGGAACGCGGGCCAATCTTCGATGCAAAGGTTGGGAATGAGGACGCCGCGGAAGGCCCGGTCGTGGAGCCATTCCGAGGGTGTTACGCCCGCCAACTGGGCCAGGGTTGCGCGGCCGTGCGCCAGTCCAGCCTGGTCGCCGGCTTGGATGAGGGCCGTATGCCCCTGCACGGACAATCGATAGCCTTCAGCGGGTAGGCAGAGGCTGGTGTCCAGGACGGTCTGAATCTTCCGAAGACGGACCGGTTGATTATTGAGGTATGTGATGTGGCGCGGAGAGGGGATGAGATCCGTTGCACCGATGCCCGTTTTGACCTGGCAGCTGCAAAGAAGGCCGGCAAATAACAAGAGGAGGCAGATCGGGGAGAGGTGTCGGTTCATGGTATTCAGTTTAGAATGTTCAAAAGTACTGAAAATTATGCGCAATGTCTCAAAAAGTGGATGTCGGACAAAGATGGATGAAAGGGAAATTGTTTCTGCGAGCGTTGTGAGCAGGAATTTAGTATATTTGTCCGCTGTTAATCCAGCAAGCCGAAGACCCTTTATGAAAACCTTGCTATTCATCAATGCCTGCATGCGGACAGGTTCGAGAACCCAACGGATTGCAGACGTTGTCCTCGCTAAACTGAGCGGGCGGTACCGGGTGGAAACGATTGACCTCAGGGACAATACTTTCTCGCCGGTGGATAACGCTGTTTTGGAGGATCGCAATGAGGGAATCGTTCCGGAAACCCACGTGGAACTGGCGAGGAAGATCGCTACAGCCGATCGCATCGTGATTGCTGCGCCGTTTTGGGACATGAGTTTCCCCGCCGTGCTGAAGGTGTTCTTTGAGAGGACGTCTCTTTTTGGAGTTACCTTCCACGCCAACGAAAGGGGTTGTTCGGGTCTGTGCCGGGCAGAAAAGGTTCTGTACATCACGACCCGAGGCATGAACATCAAGACCGGAGAACCGTTGGAACAGGCAACTCCGTATATCCAGGCTTTGTCGCACTTGTGGGGATTGGGTGATCTTACCGTCGTAGCGGCTGAAAACCTGGATTACAGTACATCGGAAGAAGTTGAAATCAAGATCCGACAAGCAATCAATGAAGGACTCCGGATCTGTGATGAATTTTAGTGTTGAAAATCCAGTAACCCATTAATCATTGATAAACTGACTTTTATGAAAGACCGCAAGGCCCGAATTCGGAAGGACGGTAGTTGCTGCCTCCGAAAATTGATTCACTGTTTCTGTTTGCTAGCCCTCTTGGCATTGCCCCTGGGGGCTTATGCGCAAGATACAACCGCCGTTAAAACTCGTCCGAAAGTCGGTCTAGTCTTGTCGGGTGGTGGTGCAAAAGGAGCGGCGCACATCGGTGTCATCAAATACCTCGAAGAGCTGGGTATTCCCATTGACTACGTCGCGGGTACCAGCATGGGCTCGATTGTCGGTGGGATGTATGCCTTGGGCTATTCATCGGATGAAATTTTGAAAATCATCAGCGAAGTGGACTGGGATCGGCTGATCAGCAACCAGGTGGACCGAAAAAAGATTTCATTTACCCTCAAGCAAGAGAGTCGGACGCAAGGTCTGACCATCCCTTTTTCAGTGACCACTGACGAAGAGGAACTCAAGTCTCGATCAATCAAGAACTCCTTGCCGTCCGGAATCGTTTCGGGCGATAACGTAATCAACCTGTTCAACTCCTTGTCAGTGGGTTATTCCGACCCGGTTGACTTCAAAGACTTGCCGACCCCGTTCTTGTGCGTGGCCACCAACATGCTCAACGGGAAAGCGGATGTCTTGGACAAGGGGATTGTTGCCAAATCGTTGCGGGCCTCCATGGCCATTCCGGTCCTGTTTGACCCGGTCCAGATTGATAGCACGCTCTACGTAGACGGAGGTTTACTCAACAATTTCCCGGCCGAGCAGTGTCGGGCCATGGGTGCTGATTATGTGATTGGTGTGAGTATGTCTTCCGGTTTGAACAATGACTCCGAGGATCTCTCTTCCATTTTTCCGTTGATCAAACAATTGCTGGTGATCATCACCGACAAAGAATACAACAACTATCACAACCTTTGTGATATCTTTATCAGTCCGGAATTGAAGGGGGTTGGTATGTTGAGCTTCGATGCAGAAAGTGTGGCTCGGGTTACGCAAAGCGGATACGAGGCTGCCTCTAAAATGGAAGCGGAATTCAAGGCTCTCAAGGAAAAGATCTTTGCTGGAACGGATCCTCAGCCGGAAGCCAGACAGAAAGCACCGAAAGCAGTGAACATCCTTCACGATAAGGTGTTGATCTCCGGTGT
The DNA here is from genome assembly GCA_017647795.1 of Bacteroidales bacterium. Lineage (GTDB taxonomy): Bacteria > Bacteroidota > Bacteroidia > Bacteroidales > UBA932 > JAGCJX01. The sequence continues at coordinate 4,193 of JAGCJX010000021.1, forward strand.
GGAAATGATTGGCGTTGAAAAAGACATTGAACGGTGGATGCGTCGCAAATGTTCGGTACAGGTCGGCAAATGGATTACCAAACAGGACATTGATGAGTCGGTATCCATCTACTACGGTTCGGGAAATTACAGCAGCATTACCTATACCCTGCACGAGGATCCTGCAACCGAGGGTAGCTACATCTTGCGCTTCAAATTTGAGAAACATCCCCCGCACGACCTGGGTTTGGGATTCCGGTTTGACTCGCAGGATATGCTTTCGTTCCTCTTGCACGTAGGCTTCAACAGCAACCGCATGAGTGGCTTCAAAGCGGACATCAGCTCCAAGCTCGGTGGCAACCAGTGGCTTGAAACCAAATTGTCTTATGGTCACCTCTTGTACCCGCGTATCAACGTAGCATACAATTTCCGGAATTCGGAATTGGATGCCTACGATATGGACGAGTTGGTGATGAACATGAAATTCCTGCAACACAAGTTCCGGTTGTATCTCTCAGAAAATTATTCAAGAACGGTGAGTGTGGGTATTGGTCTTGAGACTGAAATTGTTACACCGAGAAAAGTCATGTATTCGAATTATGATACCATGGATCAGGATCAGCAATCGGTGAATACCTTGGGAACATTTGCTTACCTCCAATACGACAAACTTGACAAAGCCAGCTTCCCGACAGAAGGTGTTGCCGGTCGAATCGATTTTACCTGGAAAGACATGATGTACAATTCAACAAACGTGCGGAGCATGAGTTTTGGCCGTCTCTTGTTCGGCTTGGAAGCTTATCTTCCGGTGGTTGGGGATCGCTTGGTGCTCGTTCCGCAATTGTACGGTAGTATGCTCTTTGGAGATGGCGCTACCAACGGTAAAGTAGAAGGATGGAATCCGATTTTCAAAGGTCCCGTGCCAGCATACGCTGTGTTGAACAACATCGTTGGAGGGGCTGAGAAGGGCCGATACATTGACCAACACTTGCCGTTCATCGGTTTGAACAAAGTGTCTTTGGCTTTCAACCACATTGGAATTGCCCGGATTGATGTCCGTGCCCGTCTTTTCAATAAACATTACCTGACGGCCATCTTCAACTATGCCCGTTCAAGCATTGACAGCGAAAGCTTCTTCCAGCAACGTGTGTACTTGCAATGGCCGGAACTGTATGATTACAATGCCTCCAACTGGTGGGGTGCAGGCCTTCGTTACTCCATCGATAGCAAAATTGGTACCCTCAGTTTTGATGTCAGTTCATCCAATATCTCCAAGAACGTGAACCTCTACTTCAGTCTTGGTCATTATTTTTAAGAGATCCTACAGAATCCTATGCGAAAGTTGTCCTTGATTTGGGTCTTTTTGTTAGGCCTGTCTTTGGGGCTGGTGGCACAACCGGCTCAGAAAAAAGTGCAAGTAATCCTGTATCCTGATCATGCGGACGGATTGTATGCCGTCGGAGAAAAGGTCAAGATGAAGGTCGTCGTCCTCGACTGCGGCATGCCGTTGAATGATGCCGTCGTGCATTACGAGGTGAGCGAAGACCTGATGCCGGCGCACGTACAGGAACAGGTGCAGTTGAATGGCTGTGAAGGGAAATTCTCCGTGGGGACGATGAAGAAACCGGGTTTCCTACGGGTGAAGGCTTGGGTTGAACACGAAGGTCGTACGTACTCAAACCTTTCTACCGTGGGGTTTGACAAGGATCGGTTGGTGCCGACGGTGACCTTGCCGGAGGACTTCGATGCTTTCTGGCAGGCAGGTTTGGCCGAGTTGGAGAAGGTAAAGTTGGACCCGACTTTGGAGCTGTTGCCGGAACGTTGCACAAAGGATGTGGATGTGTACCATGTTTCCTACGGCAACATTCGGAATTCACGGATGTACGGCGTGTTGACCGTGCCGAAGAAGGAAGGAAAATATCCTGCAGTGCTGCGGTTGCCGGGTGCGAACGTGAGCCCGAAGAGTGGGGATGTAGCCCATGCCCGGGAAGGCGTGATTGTCTTGGAATTGGGAATTCATGGGATACCGGTCAATATGGAAGGATCTGTATATCAAGATTTGACGAATGGTGTATTGGCCTCTTACTGGATCCAGAACTTACACGACCGGAATGAATATTTCTACCGCCGAGTGTATTTGGGTGCGGTGAAAGGTGTGGACTTCCTTTTGTCTTTGCCGCAATGCAATGGCGTGGTTGGTACGATGGGCGGAAGCCAGGGAGGAGCCTTGTCAATCGTTGTGTCCCGTCTGGACCCTCGGGTCAAGGCAACGGCCATCTATTTCCCGGCTTTGTGTGACTTGGAAGGTTATGCCAACGGACGCGCCGGCGGTTGGCCGCATGTGTTCAAGAACCCGGAGAATTGTACGGAAGCCAAATTGACTACGGCCCGTTATTTTGATGCTGCCAACTTTGCCCGTGGTCTGCAGGCTCCGGTCGGCTATATTTACGGTTACAACGATTTGGTGTGTGCTCCGACCACCACTTGTGCGACGTACAACGTCATCCCGGCGCCCAAGCACGTGATCATCGGCGAGAACATCGGTCACTGGACTTTCCCGGAACAAATCCAGTCGCTTTGGAAATGGTTAATTGAGGAACTTGGAAAAACAGAACCGCTACCAGATTTGGCCAATTAAAAAGATTATCCTATCTTTAGGAGTCTTAATAATTAAATGTTGCGAGTATGAAAGTATTCTTAAAATTAATGGCACTCTGTGCAGTCGTTGTTGCGCTGAACTCATGTGCAACAATTTTTGGATCCGCTACTTATCCGGTTTCGTTTAATACGACACCCGAAGGAGCTATCATTACAATTGTCAATCGCTCCAACAGAACAGTTTTCGAAGGAACTTCTCCGACCGTAGTTACATTAAAATCGCAAGCGAGCTACATGACAAAGGAGGAGTACAAGATTACCATCGCCAAGACTGGTTATGAAACAAAAACTTTTTACATTTATCCCCAATTGGATGGATGGTACATTGGCAACATTCTCCTTGGAGGATTTATCGGAATGTTGATTGTTGATCCGATTTCCGGAGCTATGTTCAAGATTGCCGAAACGGATTTGAATTACAATGAAAAATTGCAACCGACGGAATTGGCCTTGGAAGTGTATGATATCAATCATTTGCCGGACGGAGTCAATCCCGATGATTTGGTTCGGATTAATTAATTTGTGATAAATTTGTGAATTACGGGGGTGTTTTGATGCCGTTCAAAACACCCCCGTAGATTTGGAACGTAACAAAGAGAAAAGATGGTGAAGAATAAGATCAAGTACTTGGGGCTCTGGGCCCTGCTCTGTGGGCTGCTGGTGGGGTGTTCGGGACGGGAACGTGTGTTTTACGCCCGGGATTTTGGGGTGTTGCCGGATACGGGAATGGATTACGCGGCAGAGATTGCGGTGGCGGTGGAGCACATCCGTCAGGAATGCGCCGGGGCGCCGAGCCGGTTGGTCTTTGAAGCCGGCAGTTACGACTTTTATCCGGAACGGGTGGTGCGCGAGCTGTACATTTCCAACCATGACCAGCACAACCCGAAACACATCGGCATCCTGTTGGAAGGCTTGCAGAATTTTACCCTGGACGGGGCTGGCGCTGATTTTTATGTCAATGGCCGGATGCTGCCGATTGTGATGCAGGATTGTGAGAATTGCCGTTTGGAAAATTTCTCGGTGGACAGCCGCATCCCCCAGATTACCCAAGTGAAGATTTTGGAAAACGACCCGGAGCAAGGGACGATGGTCTATGAACTGGCTCCCTATGTGCAATACGAGGTGGTCAACAACCAGCTGGTGGTGCGGGGAGAGAACTGGCAGCTGACGCCGACCTGGGGCATCGCTTTTGATCCGCAGACTTACCACTTGGTTTACCGCACGAGCGATATTTGGGTCGGTGCCACGCAGGTGGAAGAAATCCGTCCGCGGGTGCTCAAGGCCCAATGGCGGGATGCCCGTTTGCAACCGGGAACCATCGTAGCCATGCGTTCCTACGCCCGTCCGACCCCGGGAATCTTCTTGTACGGCAACCGGAATACCCGCCTGCAAAACGTGACGGTACACTATGCCGAGGGCATGGGTTTGTTGGCGCAGGTGTGTGAGAACATTGTATTGGAGCAGTTCAACGTCTCCTTGCGCGAGGGAACAGACCGTTATTTCACGACCCAGGCCGATGCAACCCATTTCTCGGGCTGTCGGGGGCACATCCGTTCGGTTGGAGGCCTGTACGAAGGCATGATGGATGATGCCATCAACGTGCACGGAACCTATCTTCGGATTACGGAACGACTCAACAACCGGGAGGTGTTGGCGCAGTACAAACATCCGCAGGCTTGGGGCTTCTATTGGGGCGGCGCCGGTGATTCGGTGCAATTTGTGCAATCCCAAACAATGGAAGTGGCGGGTTCGAACCGGTTGGTCGATGTGGTGGCTGTGGATGCCCGAGAAGCAGATCCGGCATCTGTTGCTGGAGCCAAGACCTTCCGCCTGTGTTTTGAACACCCTGTGGCCGAGGACATTGCCAATGGAAATTATGGAATCGAGAACTTGGCTTGGACACCGAGTGTTTACTTTGCCGACAACGTCATTCGGAACAACCGGGCCCGTGGGGCTTTGTTCAGCACTCCGGCGGAAGTTCTCATCGAAAACAATTTCTTTGACCATACCTCGGGAACAGCCATTTTGCTTTGTGGCGACTGCAACGGTTGGTTTGAGACGGGTGCATGCCGGAATGTGGTAATCCGAAAAAACCATTTCCGCAATGCCTTGACCAACCTTTTCCAATTCACCAACGCCATCATTTCCATTTATCCGGAAATTCCTGCGTTGGACCAGCAGACCTTGTATTTCCACGGAGGACCGCAGGCGGGTATTGTCATCGAAGACAATTTGTTTGAGACCTTCGACAAACCACTCGTGTATGCCAAGTCCTTGGATGGTTTGACTTTCCGCAACAACCGAATCGTGCAGAATGAAGATTTTCCGGCTTTCCACTGGAACCAAGAGCCTTTCCTGTTGGAACGGGTCCAACGGGTCGTGATTGAAAACAATGAATTTGACCAAAGATAAAAGACCATGAGACTTTTACGATACGTCCTCTTTGTAAGTGCCTTCCTGATGGGTTTTGTGCTGCAGGCACAGCAGTATACAATGTCCTTGCAGGGGGAAGTGGCGTTGCAAGCCCAAGACATGGATGCAGCTGCGTACTATCCGATGTCCGACGAGAACGACAACCTCTGTACCTTGATCAAGGTGACGTTGACCAACGAACTGTCAAACCCGCTGGTGTTGGAAACCGGGGGCCTTGCCGTGGTGAAACGGGAGGAACGGGAAAACGGAGAAATCTGGTTCTGGGTGCCTTCGCAGGTGCGGAACCTGGTCTTCAGCTGCAAAGGATACCAGACGATGGAACCGATACCGGTGCGGCTGCAGGTGGCAAAAGTTTACCGCCTGACCCTGCGGACCGATGCCCAAGTGCATACCTTTACCACGGTGCAGGCGACCTATGCATTCTTGAAGATGCAGATTCATCCTTCCAGGGCTGCAAATGCCTTGGTTTCCATCGGTAAGACCTTGTCCTACGAGACGGATGTACGGTATGCGGAAGAAGGGTTCTATGCTTCGCCCCTGCCGCTGGATTACGGGACTTACTATTACAAAGTTGAACACGAGTTGTTTGGAACTGTCTCCGGAACCTTGCAATTGAACGAAAACTCAACCGTCGAGGAAGTAACCTTGCAGCCGACTTACGGCTACCTGAAAATTACCAGCGAGCCGAGTGGAGCCATCCTGGCAGTGGACGGAAAACGGGTCGGAACCACCCCTTGGACCTCTTCGGAACTTCCGGCTGGAAGTGTACAAGTCCGTTTGCAGGCCAACAACTATTCGCTCCTCGAAGAGCAGGTGATGGTGGTGGGCAATGGACAGGTGCAGCCGCACCACTTCCAATTGGCCTCGTTCTTGGGTACTGTGACCTGCCGTTGCGACATGGCCGATGCTGAGATATGGGTGGACCAGGAATACAAAGGACTGGGCTCGTGGACCGGACAACTCAATGCTCAGGTGCCGCACATGTTGGAGGTACGCAAGGCCGGCCACCAATCCCAAAGCATCCAGTTCAGCGTACAACGTGGTCAGACTACCACGGAGACCATCGCACCGCCGATACCGATGTACGGAACATTGGTTTTGAACACAACGCCCGGGGCCTGTCAAGTCCTCATCGATGGCAAGTCCGTCGGAACCTCCCCGCTGGTGCAGCAGTTGTTGGTGGGACAGCACAAGCTACAGGTGAGCAAAAATGGCTATCAGACACAAAATATTGATATTCAGATCCGTCACAATGAGCGTTTGGATCATCTATGCACTCTGAAGCAACAAACGGTTCAACAAACAAGCCAGCAGGCACCGAAACAGCAAACGACCCAGCAGCCGCCCAAAAAGCAGCAATCATCCAAAAATGGTATGGTTTCCGGTAAGGTGACGGATGCCAAAACGGGTGAACCCATTCTTGCGGCATCGGTTATGGTGAAAGGACAGACCGCAAGTGGAACCTTGACCGATCAAGATGGGAAATTTTCATTGAAGGCGGCGGAGAATGCAACGTTGCAGGTGAGTTTCTTGGGTTACAAGACCGCTACAGTTGCCGTCAACCAACGTTCCGTGATCAACATTGCGTTGGAACAGGATGCTCCGCAACAAACCGAGCCCGCGGATCCGGGTAAATTCCATCGCATTACCGTGGAACACAATGTGATGAAGGATGGAGTGAAGGGCATGAACCTGTTGCTGGACTTTTCGGTCAAGGGGATGAAGGGCAAAAAGGGCCGTTGTGCCGTTTATTTTTACGATAAGGATGGCAACAAACTCAAAGACAAGAATAAAAGCTATCATACGGTAGACGGTCAGATCTGTGTCGGACGTGACATCGAACCCGGTTATGAGGAATCCAGTTACACCAATTACACCTTGTTCATGCCCTACAGTGAGTTGGAACTCAGCCCCGGGACTCATGAGTTGAAATATCATTGTCAGGTGTGGGACCGGTCGGTACAACCCAACAAATCCCTGCTGAGCTCGGAAACCTATCAATTCAAAGTGGAAAAAGGAGCCAACGGTGCTGCGGACCAAGGATCGACAGTGAATCCCATTACCGGTCAGATCAAGGACATTACGGTGGAGCATAATTACGTCAAGGATGGCGTCAAGGGAATGCGGATTTTGGTTGACTTTAACGTGCAGAACATGCGGGGTACCGATGGACTTTGCTCTGTTTATTTTTATTACAAGAATGGGGACAAGGTGATGGGTTTGACCGAAGATTTTCGTACAGCGGATGGTCATGCAGCAAAATCATTCTCCATCAATCCTGGATATGACAGGACCACTTACACGGATGTAGAGATTTTTATGCCGTACACCGAGTTGAATGCCAGTCCTGGAAAACACGACATGAAATTTTATGTGAAGATATGGGAAAAATCGTCGGGTTCCTATGAATCGGTAGTGAATTCCGAGTACTATCATTTCAACCTCGACAAACATTAGGTTGGAGAAATAGTCAGAAACCATTATCTTTGCGGACTTACTTATTAACAGACAGATATGAGTGATAATTCCTTGATCGGCAAATTGGCCGGATTGAAAACCAAATACGAAACAATTTCTCAGCAAATCGCAGATCCTGAGGTGATTGCGGATATGAAGCGCTTTGTTCAATTGAACAAGGAGTACCGCGAATTGGAACCTCTCGTAGCAGCGGGTGACCGTTATGCCCGCATGGTCCACGATCTGGAAGCTGCCAAAGAAATTCTTCAAGTAGAAAAGGACGAAGAATTGCGTGAGATGGCCAAAGAAGAAGTGGCAACCCTCGAAGAGGCTTTGCCGGCAATGGAAGAAGAAATCAAGTTGTTGCTCATCCCCAAGGATCCCCAAGACGAGAAGAATGCCATCATGGAAATTCGTGGCGGTACTGGTGGAGACGAAGCGGCTATTTTTGCCGGAGACTTGTTCCGTATGTACAGCAAGTTTGCAGAAAAGAAAGGATGGCGCATCGAAGTGACCAGCCAATCGGAAGGAACCTCCGGTGGTTTCAAAGAATTGATCTGCAAAGTGTCCGGTACCGGTGTGTACGGCGTTTTGAAATATGAGAGTGGGGTACACCGCGTTCAACGTGTTCCTCAAACCGAGACCCAAGGTCGCGTACACACCTCCGCAGCATCCGTGGCTGTGTTGCCGGAAGCCGATGAGTTTGACGTGGAATTGAACATGAACGACATCCGCAAGGATACCTTCTGTTCGTCCGGTCCGGGTGGTCAGTCGGTGAACACGACTTACTCAGCGATCCGTTTGACCCACATTCCGACCGGTATCGTGGTACAATGTCAGGATGAAAAATCACAGTTGAAGAACTACGACAAAGCATTGGCTGAATTGCGTACCCGTTTGTACAACATGGAGTACGAAAAATATTTGAACGAAATCTCTGCGAAACGGAAAACCATGGTATCCACCGGCGACCGTTCTGCGAAGATCCGTACTTACAACTACCCGCAATCCCGGGTGACCGATCACCGCATCAACTACACCATGTACAACTTGCCGGTGTTTATGGATGGTGCTATCCAAGAGGTCATCGACCAATTGCAAATTGCTGAAAACGCAGAACGTTTGAAAGCAGCTGAAGAATAGTCCCTGGACCCGAAGCTTAATACAACGAAATATGATGAAGAACCGAATGAAATGCCGAGCCCTTGGGTTCGGCATCGGTCTATTGGTAGCGACCGTATCCCTTTTTGCCCAGAAGGCTTCTGAGTTGAAGTATGTCAATGTGGAAGAGTTTGCTGTGTTGTTGAACCAGGGGTTTGACAACACCGAAATGCGCTATTCCCGTTTGCCCGCCGATTGCAAAGACGAGATCCGCAAGGCGGTGTGGGACTTGGGCTTGAACTCGGCCGGTTTGGCCATCCGTTTCTCCTCCGATAGCAAGTGCTTGGGTGCAGAATGGACCCTGTTGAACAATTTCCACATGGCGCACATGCCGGGAACTGGGATTCGGGGCATCGACCTCTACACCTTGAACGACGAAGGTACCTGGTGTTTCATTGGTACAGCCCAACCCAATGGCAAGGATTCCCGCAACGTCTTCGTTCGCAACATGGACGGTAGCCAACGCGAATACATGGCCTATTTGCCATTGTACGACGGTGTGGAAAGCCTCTCCATTGGCATTGATTCAACGGCGACGATCTCCGCACCGCGGGTGCAAACCCACCAAAGCCGCAAACCCATCGTATTTTACGGTACCAGCATTACCCAAGGCGGTTGTGCTTCTCGCCCGGGCATGTGTTACACCAACATCTTGAGCCGTTGGTTTGACTGCGAGGCCATCAACCTCGGTTTCAGTGGCAATGCCCGCATGGACCGTGCGATAATCGAGGTCATTACCCGCATTGAGGCCTCGGAATATGTCATCGATTGCTTGCCGAACTGTACCACCCAAATCATTCGGGATTCGGCCTATACCTTCTTGACCGGTTTGGCGAAAGCACGGCCGCAGACTCCCATCCACCTCGTGGAAAACCTGTTGACTCCCGACCGATTGGTGAACCAACGTACCGCCAAGGACCTGGTGGAGAAAAATGCTGAGTGGAAGGCGATTTACCAACGTCTGCGCAAGGAAGGTTACAAAAACTTCCATTACATTCCTTCAAAGGATCTGGTGGGTGACGACGGAGAACAAACCGTGGATGGTGCACACTTGACCGACTTGGGCTTCATGCGCATGGCGGAAGGACTTCGCAAGTATTTGAAATAGTGTGATGCCTAAGAATTGGCCATCAGCAGGTGTTGCAAGGCGGCTTGGGCACAGACACAACCAAAGACCGCAGGTAGATAGGACAAGGTCCCTACCTGCGATTTTTTGTTGCGTTCATTTTCGGTCGGAACAATGGCTTCGCGTTCCGGCAATTCCTCGGAGTACACGACCTTGAACCCTTTGCTGATGCCGACTTTGCGTAGGCGTTTGCGGAGCATGTAGGCCAACGGGCAGTTCTTGGATTTTGAGAGATCTGCCAAGCGGATCTGGGTGGCATCGCGTTTGGCTCCGGCTCCCATCGAGGAGACGAGGGGAAGTTGGTTGTTGACGCAGAATTGAATCAAGGCGATCTTGGGTGCCAGGGTGTCAATGGCATCGACCAGGAAGAAGGATTCGCGGGGCAGGGTAGTCAGGTCTCCCAGGACTTCGGCGACATTTTCTTCGGTCAGGAACTCGGTGCGGGCATCGATTTTCAGATCCGGATTGATGGACTGGAGGCGTTCGGCCATGACCTCGGTCTTGAGGCGGTCCAGGTTGGGATCTGTCGCCAACAGTTGGCGGTTTTTGTTGGTCAGGCTCACCCGGTCAGAATCAAGGATAATCATCCGGCCGACACCGGCGCGGGCTACCATCTCAGCGGCATAGGCGCCGACTCCTCCGAGGCCGATGATGGCCACGGTGGCTTGACTCAAATGGGAGATTCCGTTGTCTCCTACCAACAGTCGGGTGCGTTCTTGCCAGTCCATGCCGTGTTTATTTGAGGGGGTTAGCCGATGGTCTTCTTGGCTTCGTTCCAGATCTCGTCCATTTCGGCCAGGGTCATGTTCTTGAGGGAACGTCCTTGGCGGATGGTCTTTTCTTCGAGGTAGGTGAAGCGGTTTTTGAATTTCCGGTTGGTGGCTTCGAGGGCGGTATCCGGATTCAAGTCGTACAGACGGGCTGCATTCACAATGGAGAAGAGTAGGTCTCCCAATTCTCCTTCGGCGCGGTTGCGGCTTTGTTCGTCGTTGCCCATTTGCTTGAGTTCGGTCTTGAACTCAGCCAGTTCTTCTTCCACTTTGTCCCAGACTTGGTCTTTTTCGTCCCAGTCAAAACCGACTGCACGGGCTTTGTCCTGCATGCGGTAGGCCTTCAATAGCGGGGGCAAGGAGGCCGGAACGCCGGACAACACGCGTTTGTTCCCGTCTTTTTCCTTGGTTTTGAGTTCTTCCCAGTTTTGGATGACTTCGGCAGCATCGGCAACTTGGGTGGAGGAGAAGACGTGCGGGTGACGGTAAATGAGTTTGTCACAGAGCCGGTCGATCACATCCACGATGTCGAATGTGCCTTTTTCGCTACCGATCTTTGCGTAGAAGACGATGTGCAAGAGGATGTCTCCCAATTCTTTGGAAATGTTTTTGTCGTCAGCGTCCAGGATGGCGTCGCTGAGTTCGTAGGTTTCTTCAATGGTCAACGGACGGAGAGATTCGGTGGTTTGTTCACGGTCCCACGGACATTTTTCACGCAATTCGTCCATGACGTCCAGCAATCTGGAGAAGGCTTGAAGTTCTTTTTCTCGTTTCATGAATTGGAAGCTTAAAATGGGTTCTAAATTTAGCGACACAAAGATATTAAATAAGATTTGTTTTACTAACTTTGCCCGTTAGAACGAAATAATTTTCATTATAATCAACGATCATGCATAAACAAATCAATTTTGTCAGCGCGGATGAGGCCGTTAAGGTTGTAAAATCCGGTGACCACATTCACTTCAGCAGTGTGGCAAGTGCTCCTAAAGTCTTAATCGATGCATTGTGCCGTCGTGGCGATGCCGGTGAATTGAAGGATGTTCGCATCCACCACTTGCACACCGAAGGTGCTGCTCCTTACGTGGATGCAAAATACGAAGGAACTTTCTTCCACCAAGCATTCTTTGTGGGTGGCAACGTTCGTAAAAGCGTGCAAGCCGGTTATGCCGACTACATTCCGATCTTCTTGAGCGAGACCCAACGTCTCTACCGTAGCGGTGTACTTCCTTGTAATGTGGCTATGATCCAAGTATCTACCCCGGACAAACACGGTTACGTGTCCCTCGGTACTTCAGTGGATGCAACTTTGGCAGCAATTGAATGCGCAGAATACGTTATCGCAGTTGTGAACCGTCACGTGCCTCGCGCTTGGGGTGATGCGATGATTCCGCTCGATATGATTGATATCTTTGTAGAATGTGATTCTGAATTGGAACCCGCTCACTTCTCAGATCCGAACGACATCGAAGTTGCCATCGGTAAAAACTGTGCAGCTTTGATCGAAGACGGTGCTACCTTGCAAATGGGTATCGGTGCTATTCCGAACGCTGTTTTGGCTCAATTGGGTGGTCACAAAAACTTGGGTATCCACACTGAAATGTTCGCTGACGGCGTATTGCCCTTGGTAGAAAAAGGTGTCATCAACGGTGCTGAAAAAGGTATCGACCGCGGTAAATTGGTTTCTACCTTCTTGATGGGTTCACAAAAAGTATATGACTTCATCGACGACAACCCGATGGTAGCCATGATGGACGTAGGATACACCAACGATCCGTACATCATTGCGAAGAACCCGAAGGTAACTGCTATCAACTCTGCTTTGCAAGTGGACTTGACCGGTCAAGTTTGTGCAGACTCTTTGGGAACTACCTTCTACTCAGGTGTAGGTGGACAAATTGACTTCGTTTACGGAGCTTCTCTTTCCAAAGGCGGTAAAGCCATCATCGCAATGCCTTCTGTTACCAACAAAGGTGTGAGCAAAATTGCTCCCGTTTTGAACTTGGGTGCCGGTGTTGTAACTACCCGTAACCACATCCACTGGTTCGTAACCGAACACGGTGCTGTTGATTTGTACGGTAAATCCTTGCAAGAACGCGCTAAATTGATGATCAGCGTGGCTCACCCGGATCACCGCGAAGAACTCGACCGCGCAGCATTCGAACGCTTCGGTCCTCACTTCCACTTCATGGGTTAATCTTTGAAACGTCATTGCCGGACAGCGAATATCGTCATTGCCGGCTTGACCGGCAATCTCATAGCAAAGCAACGGACTTCGGTTCGTTGCTTTTTTTATTTGTGGCATCACCTCAAGGCGGCGCCAGTGGCCAGATCGGGGCGTTGGGCGAGTTCGGTGGGAGTCCCTTCAAAGACGAGTTGACCGCCGGCGGCGCCTCCGTCAGGTCCCAAATCGATGACCCAATCGGCTGCCTTGATGACGGTGGTATTGTGTTCGACCACGATGATGGTGTGGCCCTTTTCGAGCAATGCCTGGAAGGAGGCCATCAGTTTTTCAATGTCCGCAAAGTGCAGGCCCGTTGTTGGTTCGTCAAAGATGAACAGGGTGGCGGGGGTGTCTTTGCTCAGGAAGTAAGCCAGTTTTACGCGTTGGCTTTCGCCCCCACTGAGGGTGCTGCTGCTTTGTCCCAACTTGATGTAGTCCAATCCGACTGCCCGCAAGGGAAGCAGGCGCTCGGCGATGCGTTTGGCTTGCGGTTCCGGCTGGGCCGAAAAGAAGTCGTAGGCTTCCACGATGCTCATGTCCAAGATCTCGGAAATGTCTTTGCCTTTGTAACGGACCTCGATGATTTCCGGCAGGAAACGTTTGCCACCGCAGGATTCGCAGGTCATGACAATGTCGGCCATGAACTGCATGGGAATGCGGACGATGCCTTCTCCCAAACATTCGGGGCAACGGCCACCGTCAATGTTGAACGAGAAATGGGAGTGCCCGAAACCACAGGCCTTGGCATAAGGCTGTTCGGAGTACAACTTCCGGATTTCGTCGTAGATTTTCAGGTAGGTAGCAGGATTCGAACGGGAACTTTTGCCGATGGGGTTCTGGTCCACGTATTCAACGGTGCTGATTTTCTTCAAATCACCGTCCAGACAGCTGTAAAGCCCCGGTTTGTCGCCCATCTGCATCAGTTCGCGGCGGAGGGCCGGATGCAGGATGTCGCCCACGAGGGAGGATTTTCCGGAACCGCTCACGCCCGTGACGGCGGTCATCACGCGCAGGGGGAAGCGGACATCGATGCCCCGCAGGTTGTTTTCAGCGGCACCCCGAACCACGATGCTGTGGGACCAGGATCGCGGAGATCGGGTCAAGTGCGTCGGGTTGAGGTGGTTCAGGTAGGCCAGGGTACGGGAACCGGGGTGGGCAGCGGCCACCTGGGGCAGTTCCTCGTCGGAGGGTACGGGACCGGCATAAACAATCTCGCCCCCGTAGCGGCCTGCGTCCGGACCGATGTCAACCAAGTAGTCGGCAGCCCGGATGATTTCTTCGTCGTGTTCCACGACAATGACGGTGTTCCCCAAGTCGCGCAAACGCAGGAGAACGTCAATGAGGCGGCGGGTGTCACGCGGGTGGAGGCCGATGCTGGGCTCGTCCAGGATGTACATGGAGCCCGTGAGGCTGTTGCCCAACGAGGAAACTAGGTTCACGCGTTGGCTCTCTCCCCCGGAGAGGGTGTTGGATGCACGGCTGAGGGTAAGGTAAGAAAGTCCTACATCCTCAATGCATTGCAGGCGTAGACGGATTTCTTTGAGGGTGCCGGCTGCGACTTTGCGGTCGTATTCGGAGAGTTCCAGGGTTTGGAAGAACTGGTTCAGTTCTCCAATGGTCATCTGGGTGAGCTCAGCGATGTTCTTTCCACCGATGCGGACATACAAGGCTTCTTTTTTGAGCCGGCTGCCCTGGCATTCGGGGCAGGTTGTTTTTCCAGAGTAGCGGTTGATGAGGAACTTGAACTGAATCTTGTGCCGTTTGGTCTCGGCCCAACGGAAGAATCCGTGGATGCCGTCAAAATCTTCGGTACCGTCCCACAGCAAGGCTTTTTGTTCGGCTGTCAATTCCCGGTAGGGGGTGTGGATGGGTAAGTGGTATTTCTCTGCGTGCAGGATGACCTGTTCCTTGAAATACTTCATTACATCCCCACGCCAGCAGGCAATGCCGTCTTCGTACACCGAGCGGTTGGGGTCGGGGATGACCAGGGTTTCGTCGATGCCCGAGATGCGACCGAGCCCGCCACAATGTTTACAGGCTCCGATGGGGTTGTTGTAGTTGAAATCCCATTCTTGCAAGGGTTCAAACAGGAGACCGTCGGCTTCGTACAAGGTCGAAAAGGCATGTACGGAACCGTCGCAGATCAAGTGCATACGTCCGTTGCCTTTTTCAAAGGCGGTCTGGATGGACTCGCAGAGGCGAGCCATCGTATCTTCATCGATGACTTGGTCTTCCGGAATGGAAATCCGGTCAACGAGGAGTTCAGCTTGCTGTCCGGCATAGCGTTCCGGTTCCGCCAGAAAGGCATCCATCCGGAGCACGGACTGGTGGTCCAGCAACAGGCGGGAGAATCCTTCTTCCTTGAGGTTGAGGATTTGTTCCACGCGGTATTTGTCTTGTTCCCAGTCCAGCAGCGCTGTGACATAGCAGAGGGTGTTGGCCGGGAGTTTTTGTACGAATGCGAGGACAGATTCCAGGTCGTCGCAGGTCACTTCCTGGCCGCTGATCGGGGAATAGGTGCGTCCGATGCGGGCAAAGAGCAGGCGGAGGTAGTCGTAAATTTCCGTGGTGGTGCCGACGGTGGACCGGGGGTTGCGGGTATTGACCTTTTGTTCGATGGCAATGGCCGGAGGAATGCCGGTGATGCTGTCCACGGCAGGCTTCGCCATACGCCCCAAAAACTGACGGGCGAACGACGAGATGCTTTCGGCAAAACGACGTTGTCCTTCGGCAAAAAGGGTGTCAAAGGCCAAGGATGACTTGCCCGAACCAGACAGACCGGTGATGACCGTGAACCGGTTTCGGGGAATGTCAACGTCGATTTGTTTGAGGTTGTTGACGGCAGCGCCGCGGATGCGGATCCATTCGTTGTCAGCCATATCTTTCATCGTGTTCTTCTTGTTAAGGGTTGTGTCAGCTTAACCGCGGACGACTTGTTTGACACCTTTGGTGCGGCGGAAAGCAGAGAGGACTTTGTCCAGAGCCTGGTTGTTGACTACCGAGATGACCATGCGCAGGTCGTATTCCTCTTCGCCTTTCCGGTTGCGCTTTTCCAGGTTGGAGGAGCGCAGCTGGATGTTGTATCCGTTCAGGATCTCAATCAGCGGGGTCATCACCGGGGGTTCGTCGATGATGATCTTCAAGGTACATTGGAAACTGCTGGTCTGTACATCGTCTTTCCATCGCACGTGCTGGATGCGGTAGGGATAGCGTTCCAACAGGCGGGTCAGGTTCGGGCAGGAGAGGCGGTGGATCTTGATGCCTCCTTTGATGGAGACAAAGCCAATAACCTCGTCACCGAAGATGGGGTTGCAGCACTTGGCCATCGAGTAATCCACGTTGCTGAGGCGGTTGCCCAAGACCAGGTAGTCTTCCCGTTCGGATTTCTGGGGACGGGTGGTTTTGGTTTCGGTCTTCTCCGGGATGGGAACGACCGGTTCCTCCTCGGGTTCGCAGTGGCGCTCGTTCAGCCAGGCCTTGATGTCTGCAACGGGGATGGTCTCTTCTGCGACTGCTTTGAAGAAGTCGTTGATGGTCCGTTGCTTGTATTTCTTGCAGAGCAGGGTCAGTTCTTCGTTGTCGATCTCCATCTTCCAGTTTTTCAGGCGGCGGTTCAGCAATTCCTTGCCGACACCGGCCAACTTCAGATCCTGCTCGTTGAGTTTGAGTTTGATCTTGTTCCGGGCTTTGGAGGTTACCACGAAATTCAACCAGTCGGCCGAAGGCTTCTGGTTGCGGTTGCTCATGATCTCGATGATGTTCCCCGTCTGGAGTTTTTCCTTGATGGAGACAACCTTGCCATCGATTTTGGCCCCCGAGCATTTCAAGCCCAGGTTGGTGTGGACCGCGAATGCAAAGTCCAGGATGGTGGCACCGGCCGGCAGCCGTTTCAACTCGCCCGTCGGTGTGAAGACAAAGACCTCGTCCTGTACAAAATTTGAGACTTGGTTGTAGTCGCCTTGTCCTCCGTTTTCCAACAGGTGTTTGACACCCTTGAGCCATTCTTCGATGCTGTTCGTCTTTTGAACGCCTTTGTAGGAGGCATGGGAGGCAGAACCGTTTTCGGCCATGTCGTCCATGCGCCGGGTACGGATCTGTACTTCCACAAATCCCTTGTTGTCAACTTGTACGGTGTTGTGCAGGGACTCGTAGCCGTTGGGCTTGGGTTTGGAAATCCAGTCCCGGAGGCGTTTGTTGTCGGGGGTAAAGCGTTCGGTCACCAGGGAATAAACTTCCCAACAAAGTTCCCGTTCGGCATTCCGGTCGTCCGGAGCATCGAGGATGAGGCGGATGGCCATAACATCATACACTCCTTCGAAGGGTACTTTCTGCGTCTGCATCTTCTTCCAGATGGACCAGGCCGTCTTTGTGCGGGACTTGTAGGTAAAGGAAATGCCTTTGGCCCGTATCTTTTCTTTCAAGGGTTCGATGAAGGAGACCAGGATGCGTTCCCGTTCCGCTTCGGTCGCCTTGAGTTTGTTGGTGATGGCTCGCCAGTTCTCGGGTTCGGTGTGGCGGAAGAAAAGATCTTCCATTTCGCTCTTGAGGTGGTACAGACCGAGTTGGTGGGCCAGGGGGATGTACAAAAGGATGGTTTCCAGAAGTTTCTGTTGTTGGGAAGATTTGGGCAACAGTTCGATGTTGCGGAGCACTTCCAAACGGTCGGCAAACTTGATGAGGGTTACCCGCGGGTCCTTGGAGTAGGAGACGATGAGGCGGCGGTAATTTTCAGCTTCCAGCCGCGTGTCTTTCGGTCGGATGGCGGCAATCTTGTTGAGACAGTCGGCAATGTCCACGATGTCCGCAGGAAACTCCCGCAAGAAGGCAGCCCGTAGCTCCGGTTTGAACCGTGAGGCTTCGTGCAAGAAGTAGGCGGCCACGCAGTCGGCACTCAGTCCGGTCTCCAGGGAGAGGATGGCGGCCACGCCCAACGGGTGTTCGGTGAAGGGGTGGTTGTTACCCCGCTTCATGCCCTCGACCGCCTGTTCGGTGTAGTGCCAGGCGGCCAGGATGGCCGATTGTTCGTGCGCTTCGTATTGGGCAAGGATGGTTTCCAGGGTATTCATCGCAGTCGTTTTTGAAGTTCGTACATTTCGTCTCGGAATTTCGCGGCTCGGAGGAAATCGAGGTCGCGGGCGGCTTGTTCCATGTTTTTGCGGGCCGCTTCGATGGCTTTGGTGAGTTCTTTTGGACTCATCCGGGCAACCACAGGGTCCTCTGCAAGGATTGTGCCCAAGTCGGGTCCGTCGTCGTCAAAGCTATCATTGTATCCCGCCACGAGTGTGTTTTTCTTGTCGTTCTTGACTTGTTTGGGCACAATGCCGTGGGCTTCGTTGTAAGCCTGTTGTTTGGCCCGGCGCCGGTTGGTCTCGTCAATGGTGCGTTGCATCGAACCGGTGATGGTATCCGCATACATCAGCACCACGCCGTTGATGTTTCGGGCCGCACGGCCGGCAATCTGGGTCAGCGCCCGGTCGGAGCGCAGGAAGCCTTCTTTGTCTGCATCCAAAATGGCAACCAGTGACACACTCGGCAGGTCCAGTCCCTCCCGCAGCAGGTTGACACCCACCAGCACATCGAACCGGCCGGCCTTGAAATCTTCCAGGATTTCCACCCGTTCCAAGGTGTCCACGTCGGAGTGGATGTACCGGCAGCGGATGCTGTGTCCGGTGAGGTATTTTTCGAGTTCTTCGGCCATGCGCTTGGTCAGGGTGGTGACCAGGACACGTTCGTCTTTTTCGCAGCGCAAGGTAATCTCCTCCAGCAAATCATCAATCTGGTTCTCGGTCGGTCGTACTTCGATTGGCGGATCCAGCAGGCCGGTCGGCCGTACGATCTGTTCCACGATGACGCCTTCGGATTGTTGGAGTTCGTATTCGGCCGGTGTGGCGCTGACGTACACCCGTTGGCCGAGGATTTGTTCAAATTCGTCGAATTTCAAGGGCCGGTTGTCGGCAGCCGCATCGAGGCGGAAGCCGTATTCGATGAGCACTTCTTTGCGGGAACGGTCGCCTCCGTACATCGCCCGCACCTGTGGCAGGGTCACGTGGCTTTCGTCGATGAAGGTAATGAAATCGTCCGGGAAGTAGTCAATCAGACAGAAGGGACGGTCGCCTTTCTTCCGTTGGTCGAAGTACCGGGAATAGTTCTCAATGCCGGGGCAGTAACCCAGTTCCTGGATCATCTCCAGGTCGTACTCAACCCGTTTCTTCAGGCGGGCCGCTTCCAGGTTCTTGCCGTATTCCAGGAAATTGTTGTATTGGGTAAACAGGTCGTCCTGAATGCTGCGGACGGCCTGGATGGTCCGTTCTTTGGTGGTCACAAAGAGGTTGGCCGGGTAAATGTTCACCTGTTCCACCTGGTCGAGGATCGTACCGGCAATGGGATCGAAAAGTTCGATGGCCTCGATCTCGTCGCCAAAAAAGAAGAGGCGGCAGGCGGTATCGCCATAAGCAAACCAGACATCCACACTGTCTCCCTTGACCCGGAAACTGCCACGGCAGAAATCAATGTCGTTGCGGGCGTAGAGGGAGTCGATGAGGCTGTACAGAACCTTGTTCCGGCTGATGCGCTGACCGACCTTCAGGTGGGTGGTATTGGCATGGAAGTCGGCCGGGTTGCCAATGCCATAAAGGCAGGAAACACTGGAAATGACAATGACATCCCGTCGGCCTGACAACAAGGCAGATGAAGCACTCAATCGTAATTTTTCAATCTCGTCGTTGATGCTGAGGTCTTTTTCGATATATGTGTCAGTAACAGGAAGATAAGCCTCCGGTTGGTAATAGTCGTAGTAGGAAACAAAATATTCTACTGCGTTATTTGGAAAAAAAGCCTTAAATTCGCCGAATAATTGCGCTGCCAACGTTTTGTTGTGGCTGAGAATCAGCGCAGGACGTTGCAGTTGTTGGATGACGTTCGCCATGGTGAATGTCTTCCCGGAACCGGTGACTCCCAACAACGTAGCAGCCGGATTGCCTGCCTGGATGCTTTCACACAATTCCCGAATGGCCGTAGGTTGGTCACCGGAAGGTTGGTAAGGGGCTTGAAGTTGAAATGGCATAGGCAGTTATTTTATTGCAAAGTTAACATTTGGCTTGATATTTGCTCAACCGGAGCGCGATTATTTTAGTAGAAATTTTATTAAACCTAAAGATAAGTAATTATGGAAATTTGTAACATCCACGCAAGAGAAATTTTGGATTCAAGAGGTAATCCTACCATCGAAGTTGACGTAACCTTGGTATCTGGCGCATTCGGCCGTGCAGCAGTTCCTTCAGGAGCTTCTACCGGTATCAACGAAGCTTTGGAACTCCGTGACGGTGACAAAGGCCGTTACTTGGGTAAAGGTGTCTTGAAAGCTGTTGAAAACGTAAACAACATCATTGCTCCGGAACTCCTCGGTATGAGCGCTTTGAACCAAGTGGAAATCGACGAAACCATGTTGAAACTGGACGGTACTCCGACCAAATCTAACTTGGGTGCCAACGCAATCTTGGGTGTTTCTTTGGCAGTAGCAAAAGCAGCTGCTAACTACTTGCAAATTCCGTTGTATCGTTATATCGGTGGAACCAACGCTTACGTATTGCCCGTTCCGATGATGAACATCATCAACGGTGGTTCTCACTCAGATGCTCCCATCGCTTTCCAAGAATTCATGATCCGTCCCGTAGGTGCAAAATCTTTCCGTGAAGGTTTGCGCATGGGTGCTGAAGTATTCCACGCTTTGAAGAAAATCTTCCACGATCGTGGTCTCAGCACTGCAGTAGGTGACGAAGGTGGTTTCGCTCCCGTATTGAACGGTACCGAAGACGCTTTGGATTCTATCATCGCAGCAATTGAAAAAGCAGGTTACAAACCCGGTGTTGACGTGAAGATCGGTTTGGACTGCGCTTCTTCTGAATTCTACGCTGACGGTATCTACAACTACGCTAAATTCGAAGGTGAAAAAGGTGCAAAACGTACTGCAGAAGAACAAGTGGCTTACTTGGAAGAATTGATCACCAAATACCCGATCGACTCTATCGAAGACGGTATGGCAGAAGAAGATTGGGACGGCTGGAAATTGTTGACCGACCGCATCGGTGACCGTTGCCAACTCGTAGGTGACGACCTCTTCGTAACCAACGTTAGCTTCTTGCGCAAAGGTATTGAAAAAGGTTGTGCAAACTCAATCTTGATCAAAGTAAACCAAATCGGTACCTTGACCGAAACCTTGAACGCAATCGAATTGGCACACCGTCACGGTTATACTTCCGTAACTTCACACCGCTCTGGTGAAACCGAAGATTCAACCATCGCTGACATCGCAGTTGCTACCAACTCTGGTCAAATCAAAACCGGTTCTTTGAGCCGTTCTGACCGTATGGCAAAATACAACCAATTGCTCCGCATCGAAGAAGAATTGGGCGACCGTGCACAATATGGCTGGAAATAATCTGAAACAATGACAGATGATGAGAAGGACGACCTGTAAATGACATGAACCCCGAAAGTTAGACAAAAAACTTTCGGGGTTTTGTTATGTCTAAAAAGAGAAAGAAACATGGCTATGCAGAACGATTGAAGTATATGCATATGCTTGAAAATGGA
>JAGCJX010000022.1 GCA_017647795.1 Bacteroidales bacterium
ATTTTTCGGTGCGTGTCCATAGCAGAGGCCCGTTCCGTGGATTGGCGGTGCATTTTTCGGCGCGTGTCCATAGCAGAGGCCCGTTCCGTGGATTGGCGGTGCAATTTTCGGCGCGTGTCCATGTCAGAGGCCCGTTTCGTGGATGGACGGTGGTTTTCGTGGCGGGTGTCCATGCCAGAGGCGGTTTTCGTGGATGGGCGGTGGTTTTCGTGGCGGGTGTCCATGCCAGAGGTGGTTTTCGTGGATGGGTGGTGGTTTTCGTGGCGGGTGTCCATGCCAGAGGCGGTTTTTGTGGATGGACGGTGGTTTTCGTGGCGGGTGTCGATAAACGCCCAGTCGGGGCCGGGTGAGACGAATCGCCCCTGCGCCTTTGGTACACCTTTTGATATCAAAGGGGTAGCTGCAGAGGCAGCGCTTAAAACTCTTTGATATGAAACGGTATATTTTAGGCAGCCTATTGGCTGTGTTGTTGACGACGTCTGTGATGGCTTGTATGCCCGGTCGTCGGACGAAGATTGACAAAACTACGGTGGCGACCCTCGATCTGGACCGCTACCTGGGAGAATGGTATGAGATTGCTCGGTACGACCATCGTTTTGAACGGAATCTGGTTGGATGCAAGGCCATCTATACGATGATGGACAACGGCAAGATTCAGGTGGTCAACGTCGGATACCTGGATAGTTTCGACGGTGAATTCCGCGAGAGCATCGGGAAGGCCCGCCGGCCCGATCCGAACGAGCCCGGTAAGATGGAGGTCTCCTTCTTCTGGAATTTTTACAACGATTATTGGGTGTTTGAAGTGGGACCGGACTACAGCTATTCGGTGGTGGGCAGCAAAAGTGACAATTACTTGTGGATTTTGAGCCGTACACCTTATCTGGATCCCATGACCCTGGAGGGTATCTTGTTCCGCCTTCAGTTGCGTGGATACGACACCGACCGCCTGATCTGGGTGGATCAGTTTGAAATCAGCGAGTTGGATATCCTGATAGAATGAGTTAGATGCGTTCCCGTACTTGGTAGTCGTTGCGGTTTGGGCTGTTGCGGGAGATGAGTTCTCCCAAGAAACCCGTCAAAAACAACAAGGTCCCGATGACAACGGCTACTAAAGCTAGGTAGAAGAGTGGTTGGTCTGTGACGGCGCGGTACTTGAGACCCCCGGCTTGGGCCACTACTTTTTCTATGATGAGCCAAAGGGTGATGCCGAAGCCGGCCAGGAAGGAAAGGCTGCCGCAGACCCCAAAGATGTGCATGGGCTTTTTGCCAAAGCCGGCCAGGAACCAAATGGTCATCAGGTCCAGGAATCCGTTGACAAAACGGCTCATGCCGAATTTGCTTTGTCCGTATTTGCGGGCTTGGTGTTGTACCGGTTTCTCGCCGATCTTGCCAAAGCCTGCATTTTTAGCTAAGAAGGGGATGTAGCGGTGCATGTCGGCATAAATCTCGATGTTTTTAACGACTTCGTTGCGGTAGGCTTTCAGACCGCAGTTCATGTCGTGGAGGTGAATGCCGGTTACCTTGCGGGCCGTCCAGTTGTAGAGCTTGGACGGGATATTTTTAGTGAGTCTGTTGTCGTAACGTTTTTTCTTCCAGCCTGATACCAGGTCATAGCCTTCTTCCCGGATCATCCGTACCAGTTCGGGAATTTCTTCGGGACTGTCCTGCAGGTCGGCGTCCATGGTGATGACGATGTCGCCGGTGGCTGCTTCAAATCCGCAGTGCAGCGCCGGTGATTTGCCGTAGTTGCGGCGGAAACGGATGGCCCGCAACGTCGGGTCGGTTTTAGCAGTTTGCTGGATCCAGTTCCACGAACCGTCGGTGCTGCCGTCGTCCACGATGATGATTTCGTAGGTGGCGTCGTGCAGGTAGTCAGAGGCTTTGAGGCTGCGGTGAATCCACGAAATCAATTCGGGGAGGGATTCGGCCTCGTTGTAGGCGGAGATGACGATCGAAAGATCCATGGTCTATGCTTGGTCTTGTTGGTCTTGGAACGCTTGGTTTTCGAAAGGGTTGTCGGGGCGTTTGGCCACCAGTGCGGTCAGGGCCGAGAACAGGATGCCACAACAAACCAGATACAGGAAATAGACGGCGGTCAGCGTACGGGGTAAACTTTTGATCACGCTGTCGGTATCGATGCCCATCGATCCCATACCCTGGTCTTCAAGGGTAGCGAGGCTTGTTGCGATTACCTCGGCCAGGAAGTCCGGACGGAAAGCAAAGATGTCCAGGGCAAAGTAGGCGGTGCAGAGGATGGATGACAACAAACAGATTTTGAAGCCATAACCGAAGGCTTTGCTGTAGTCAAACAAGGACTGGCCCTGTCCGAAGCGTCGGGTCAGCCGGATCAGCAGGTGGGCGATTAAGAAAATCTTCAGTGACCATACCAGAAACGAAAGCCAGCCGGGGAGGTGGAGGTAGTTGCCCAAGGCGTAAGCGGCCAAAGGTACAATGGAAAACCAAAGTGCGTCTTTCCCGGCAGAAGTCCAAGCTTGATTGTTCATATTCTTCGTGTTAATTTGTGCAAAATTACGACATTATTATTACCTTTGCAAGTTGTAATTTTAACGTGAAATAGATTTTTTCAAGATATGATTAACATTACTTTTCCCGACGGCAGTGTCCGTAACTACGAAAAAGGGATTACCCCTTACGGAATTGCACAAAGCATTTCCCCTCGGTTGGCAAACGATGTAATCGTGGCTACCGTTAACGGAGTTATTTACGATCTGGAACGTCCCATTCAAGAGGATGCAAGCGTAAAACTGCACAAATGGGAAGATGCGGAGGCGAAACAAACTTTCTGGCACTCTTCTTCACACTTGATGGCAGCAGCGTTGGAACAATTGTACCCGGGTATCAAATTCGGTATCGGTCCTTCTATCGAAACCGGTTTCTACTACGATGTGGACTTGGGAGACAGAAACTTGGTGGAAGCAGATTTGAAAGCCATTGAAGACAAAATGCTCGAATTGGCTCGTCAAAAACAAAACTTCGTTCGCCAAGACATCAGCAAGGAAGAAGCCTTGAAGACATACACCGAAAAAGGTGACCAATACAAATGTGAATTGATCCGTGACTTGGAAGACGGTACCATTACCTTCTACACCAACGGTACTTTCACGGACTTGTGCCGCGGACCTCACTTGCGCGACACCTCCATCATCAAAGCGGTGAAATTGACTTCCATTGCAGGTGCTTACTGGCGTGGAAATGAAAAGAACAAGATGTTGACCCGTATTTACGGTGTGACCTTCCCGCAAAAGAAATTGCTGGATGAATACGTGGCAATGATGGAAGAAGCCAAGAAACGTGACCACCGTAAGATTGGTAAAGAATTGGAATTGTTTGCCTTCTCACAACGCGTAGGTCAAGGTCTTCCGTTGTGGTTGCCCAAAGGAGCCCAATTGCGCGAACGTTTGGAAATGTTCTTGAAGAAAGTGCAAAAGGCTCACGGTTACTTGCCGGTGATCACTCCCCACATTGGACAAAAAGAATTGTACGTGACTTCCGGTCACTATGCAAAATACGGTGCGGACTCGTTCCAACCGATCCACACCCCGCAAGAAGGCGAGGAGTTCTTGCTCAAACCGATGAACTGCCCTCACCACTGCGAAATCTACAAAACCAAACCCCGTTCCTACAAAGATCTTCCTCTTCGTTTGGCTGAGTTTGGTACCGTTTACCGCTACGAACAAAGTGGTGAGTTGCACGGTTTGACCCGTGTACGCGGATTTACCCAAGACGATGCGCACATCTTCTGCCGTCCGGACCAATTGAAAGAAGAGTTCTGCAAGGTAATTGACATCGTGTTGTATATCTTCAAAACATTGGATTTCAATGAGTTCATTGCTCAAGTTTCTTTGCGTGACCGTGTAAATCGTGAGAAATACATCGGTACCGACGAAAACTGGGAAAAGGCAGAACGCGCGATCATCGAAGCGGCCGAAGAAAAAGGCTTGAAGACCATCGTAGAATACGGCGAAGCTGCTTTCTACGGTCCGAAGTTGGACTTCATGGTGCGTGACGCCATCGGTCGTAAATGGCAATTGGGTACCATCCAAGTGGACTACAACTTGCCGGAACGCTTCGAGCTCGAGTACATCGGAGCTGATGACAAACGTTATCGTCCGATCATGATCCACCGTGCCCCCTTCGGATCAATGGAACGCTTTGTAGCTGTGTTGATTGAGCACACCGGCGGACGTTTCCCGTTGTGGTTGACTCCGGATCAGGCTGTTGTTCTTCCTGTCAGTGAAAAATACAACGACTACGCAAAAAAAGTTTGCGAATTGCTTAATAATTACGATATTCGCGCCTCAATTGACGGACGTAACGAAACAATTGGGAAAAAGATCCGTGAAAACGAGCTTAAACGCATCCCTTACTTGCTGATTGTCGGTGAGAAAGAAGAAGCGGCAGGCTTGGTTTCTGTGCGTAGACAAGGCGAGGGAGACCAAGGCCAAATGACCCCGGAAGAATTCGTTGCGAAAATCAATGAAGAAGTAAAGAACCTCATTAGCTAGGTTCGGACAAACAAATATTAACCATTAATAATAGGAGGATTAACCTATCGCAACCCCGATGAACAAACGCCCTTTTAGTGGCGCTCCCAGACCGAACTTCCCGCCTCGTCCTCAACAAGGCGGTCCGAACGGGCCGAGAAGAGGACCGCAACAACCCAAAGAAGAAGGTCCCAGAATCAATGAAGAGATTACCGCTGCAAACGTACGTCTCGTTGGTGACAACATTCCCGAACAAGGAATTTACCCCATCCAACAAGCGCTCAAAATGGCGGAAGAACAAGAGTTGGATCTGGTGGAGATTACCGCAAAAAGTGATCCTCCGGTTTGCCGGATCATGAACTATGAAAAGTTCTTGTACCAGCAAAAGAAAAAGGCCAAAGAAATGAAGGCCAATGCCAGCAAGGTCGTGATCAAGGAGATCCGTTTCGGACCGAACACCGACGAACACGACTTCCAATTCAAACTCAAACACGCGAAAGAGTTTTTGGAAGAAGGCTGCAAGGTAAAGGCTTATGTATTTTTCAAAGGCCGCTCCATTTTGTTCTCAGAACAAGGCGAGAAACTCTTGTTGCGTTTTGCAGTCGAATTGGATGATTATGGCAAGGCAGAACAAATGCCGAAACTGGAAGGCAAGCGCATGATTATGATGCTTGGCCCCAACAAGAAGAAATAAACTTTGTTTAACTAATTAATATTATTGTAACAATGCCTAAAATGAAGTCGAACTCCGGTGCCAAAAAGCGCTTTACGCTTACCGGATCGGGAAAAGTGAAAAGGAAACATGCTTACAAGAGCCACATCCTCACCAAAAAAACTACCAAACAAAAACGTAATTTGACTCACGTTGCTATGATGGATGCATGTGATGCAAAACGCGTAAAAGAAATGTTGGTTTGCTAACCTTTTCCTTTAGTCATTAAAATTATTGTTTAACTGAATGAACAGCAGAAAAGACTCTCCAATGGGGGAGGGCGCTGACATTCTTAAAAAAATCAGTGAAGTATGCCTAGATCGGTGAATTCGGTGGCTTCAAGAGCACGCCGCAAAAAAATTCTCAAACAAACTCGCGGTTATTTCCTGGCCCGCAAAAACGTATGGACGGTTGCCAAGAATACTTATGAGAAAGGTCTTACCTACGCTTACCGCGACCGTAAAACTAAAAAACGTAATTTCCGCGCTTTGTGGATTCAACGTATCAACGCCGCAGCTCGTATGCACGGTATGAGCTACTCTCAATTTATGGGTAAATTGGCGAAACAAAATGTTGGTTTGAACCGTAAGGTTTTGGCTGACTTGGCGATGAACAACCCCAAAGCATTTGAAGCTATTGTTAACTCTGTAAAGTAGTTATCGTATAAGTGAAGGAAATCTTCCATAACAAATGGGTCCGCTTCGGATGTTGGAGTGTCCTTTATTTGGCTTGGGTGATCTGGTTGGGTAATTTCTGGTGGCTTTTGGGCCTCGGCGTTATTTTCGACCAGCACATTACCAAGAAAGTCAAGTGGATGTTCTGGAAGAAGAACTACCAGGAAGGCGAAAAACGTATCGTTTTGTTGGATTGGCTGGATGCCTTGATCTTCGCCGTTGTAGTAGTGACATTTGTCAACATCTTCTTCGTCCAAGCTTACAAGATTCCGACTTCCTCCATGGAAGGAACTTTGTTGACTGGAGATCATTTGTTTGTGGGAAAAGTTGCCTACGGTCCCAAGATTGCCGAACGGCCGCTTTCTTTTCCTTTTGTTCACAACGCCCTTCCTTTCTCAGGAGGTCAGTCTTGGTCGGATCTCATCCGTCGGGATTACCGCCGCTTGGCTGGGTTTGGCGAAGTAGAACGTGACGACATCGTCGTATTTGCTTTTCCCCACGGGGATACTGTTCTTTCAAAAGATCGTAGTGCAGATTACTACACAATTGTCCGTCATTACGGAAAGGAATTTACCGAACGCAATTACGGTCCCTTGTTGATTCGTCCGCGCGACAAAAAAGACAATTATGTCAAGCGCTGTGTTGCCATTGCCGGTGACACGTTGGAAATCCGCTCTGCACAAGTGTTTGTCAACGGACAACCGCAAGCCCACATCGAAGGTGTGCAAAACACCTACACGGTGATGACCAACGGTTCTGCTATCAACAGCAAATTGCTGGAGAAGCTGGAACTCAATCCCGAGGAGTATTGGTACAATCCGGCTTTGCCTGGGTACGAGGCCATGCCCCTGAACGCTGAACAACTCGAGGCGTTGATGGATTTCGGCAATGTGGTGGAGGTTCGTCTGAACGAAGATTTGTACGAGCAACGTCCTGTCGAATCAAAAATGTTGATTTTCCCGTTTGCGGAAAATTACCATTGGACCCGAGATAACTTTGGACCCCTTTGGATCCCTGCGAAGGGAGCTACGGTAACATTGAACCTCGAGAACCTGCCTTTGTACCGTCGTATCATTACGGCTTACGAAGGAAACCAATTGGAGGTAGTGGATGGTCAGATCCTCATCAACGGTCAAGTGACCACGGAGTATGTCTTCCAACAAGATTATTACTTCATGATGGGTGACAACCGACACAATTCCTTGGACTCTCGCTACTGGGGATTTGTCCCCGAAGACCACATCGTGGGCAAGCCGAGGGTGATCTGGTTCTCAACAGACAAACACAAATCTTTCCCTCGTAACATCCGATGGAAAAGAATGTTGAAGTTTGTTTAAAATTTGTGAATAAGAAAAAAAAGGGTATATTTGCGCCCCGAAATATTTGTAAAAAATAAAAAAACGATATAGAGATGGCAAGAGTTTGTCAAATTACCGGAAAGAAACGGATGATCGGAAACAATGTTTCCCACTCAAAACGCCGCACCAAAAGAGAGTTTGCTCCGAACTTGAAAACCAAACGCTTCTGGTCGGAAGAAGAACAACGCTTCGTTACCTTGAAAGTATCTGCTGCAGGTATTCGGACGATTAATAAAAATGGCTTGGCTGCATGTTTGAAAGCTGCTCAAGCAAAAGGTTTAATTGATTTAGTGTAAGGAGATTGAGTTATGGCAAAAAAGAGCAAAGGCAATCGCGTACAAGTCATCCTCGAATGTACTGAACAACGTGAAAGCGGTGTACCGGGCATCTCCCGCTACATCACTACCAAAAACAAAAAGAACACTACCCAACGTTTGGAACGTATGAAATACAATCCTTACTTGCGTAAAGTGACCCTGCACAAAGAAATCAAATAATTTAACTTGAGAATACTATGGCAAAGAAAGCAGTGGCAACATTTAGCGGTGACAAATCCGCTTTGAGAAATGTCGTAAAATGCATTCGTATGACCAAAACCGGTCGTTCAGGTGCTTACGCATTTGACGAAGAATTGGTGCCTACCGATAAGGTAAAAGAGTTTTTCGCAAAGAAATAATCGATTTCGATTGAATATAAAAAAAGAAGAGGTTGACTTTGGTCAGCCTCTTCTTTTTTTGCTTATCTTTGTAGTTTAATAAATTCGAACTACTTAAACACGATAGTATGGCTTTTTTCTGGAAGAAGAAGAACAAAGAAGAGGAAGCAGCCGAGATCAAATCCTTGGATGAAGGCCTCAAGAAGACCAAGATGGGTCTGTTTTCGCGCATTTCCCGGGCTATTGCCGGTAAATCCCGTGTGGACGATGTGACCTTGGATGAGATTGAAGAAGCTTTGATCGAGTCGGATTTGGGCGTAGATACGACCTTGAAGATCATCGACCTGTTGGAAGAACGGGTGGCTCGAGACAAGTACATGGATGCTTCTGAACTCAACCGGATGTTGAAGGAAGAAATCTCAACCTTGTTGGCTGCCAACAAGGAGGCGGACGAACCGTTTGACTTCTCCAAGAAGCCCTATGTCATCATGGTTGTCGGCGTAAACGGTGTGGGTAAGACCACCACCATCGGAAAATTGGCCGCTCGTTTGAAAGCTGATGGCAAGAAGGTCGTGTTGGGTGCGGCGGATACCTTCCGTGCCGCTGCCGTTGAGCAATTGACCATTTGGAGCGAACGTGCGGGTGTCCCGATTGTCAAGCAGCAAATGGGTTCCGATCCGGCGTCCGTAGCTTTTGATACGGTGTCCTCCGCTGTTGCTCAGGATGCGGATGTGGTGTTGATTGATACTGCAGGCCGTCTGCACAACAAGGTCAATTTGATGAACGAGTTGACCAAGATCCGCAACGTGATGCGCAAAGTGATTCCGGATGCTCCGCACGAAGTGTTGTTGGTGCTGGATGGCTCAACGGGTCAAAATGCATTTTTGCAGGCAAAAGAATTTACGAAGGCAACCGAAGTCACTGCATTGGCCGTAACCAAATTGGACGGTACTGCCAAAGGTGGTGTGGTCATCGGTATTGCTGATCAGTTCCAGATTCCGGTGAAGTTCATCGGTGTCGGTGAGAAGATTGAAGATCTTCAAGTATTTAACAAACAAGCATTTATTGATTCTTTATTCAAATAGAAGAGACCTATGGAAATTTCCTACAGTTGGCTGAAAGAGTATGTTTCTTTCGATCTGGCTCCTGAGAAGGTAGCAGAGATCTTGACTTTCATTGGTTTGGAAGTCGAAGAAATGAAAGTGACGGAAGAGATCCCCGGCGGTTTGGCCGGTGTTGTGGTGGCAGAAGTGCTGTCTTGCGTGGATCATCCGGATTCGGATCACTTGCACATTACACAAGTGTCCGTGGGTAGTGGTGAACCGTTGCAAGTGGTTTGTGGAGCACCGAACGTGGCTCAAGGTCAAAAGGTCTTGTTGGCTACCGTGGGTACCAAACTGCCGACACCGGATGGTAGTGAATTCAAAATTAAGAAATCGAAGATTCGTGGCGTTGAGTCGTTCGGTATGATCTGTGCCGAAGACGAGTTGGGCTTGGGCG
Organism: Bacteroidales bacterium; assembly: GCA_017647795.1. Classification (GTDB taxonomy): domain Bacteria; phylum Bacteroidota; class Bacteroidia; order Bacteroidales; family UBA932; genus JAGCJX01. The sequence continues at coordinate 9,405 of JAGCJX010000022.1, forward strand.
AGGGACACGACGGCATCATGGTGCTGGATCCTGCAGCTGTGCCCGGAACGCCTGCAAAAGAATACCTCAAACTGGCGGAAGATACCGTCTTTACCATCGGTTTGACTCCGAACCGCATCGATGCGGCTTCGCACATCGGGGTTGCCCGTGATTTGTCGGCTTACTTGCGTTTGAACGGCATGGACGGTGCGTTGACCCTCCCGTCTGTATCCGATTTGACTGTTACCGGAGGCGAGGTGATTCCGTTGACCGTAGAAGCCTTGGAAGGTGCTCCCCGTTACATGGGTATTACCTTGAAAAACGTGAAGGTAGGTCCTTCTCCGGATTGGTTGCAACAAAAATTGGTGGCCATCGGTTTGCGTCCGATCAACAACGTAGTCGATATTACCAACTTCATTTTGCACGAAACCGGTCAGCCTTTGCATGCATTCGATGCCGCGAAGATTGAAGGAGGAAAAGTAGTGGTACGTATGGCGCAAGAAGGAGATCGTTTCGTGACCTTGGACGGTGTGGAACGTACTTTGTCTGCACAAGATATGATGATTTGCAACGCGGTTCGTCCGATGTGTATCGCCGGTGTCTTCGGTGGTCTGGATTCGGGTGTGACCGAAGCAACTACCGAGGTGTTCTTGGAAAGTGCTTACTTCAATCCGGTCTATGTTCGTAAAACTTCGAAACGTCATGGATTGAAGACCGATGCTTCGTTCCGTTATGAACGGGGAGCAGACCCGCTCATCGTTCCGTTCGCGGGTTATCGTGCCGCTTTGTTGTTGCAAGAATTGGCCGGTGCTGAGATTGTGGGCATGCAAGAGCATTATCCGCAAGTGGTGGAACGCAAAGCCGTGAGCCTGGACTTTACCCGTATGGAACGTTTCATTGGTAAGGCCATTGGTGCGGATACCATTCGCAAGATTTTGGAATACATGGACTTTGAAATCGTTTCTTCGACCGAAACGACTGCTGACGTACTCGTTCCCTCGTACCGTGTGGATGTGTATCGCGAATGCGACGTGGTAGAAGAAGTGTTGCGTATCTACGGTTACAACAACATTGAGTTGCCGGAAGGCATGCGTATTTCTGTTAATGCAACCCCGAATCCGGATCCGGAACAAGTACGCACCAAGGTGTGTGATTTGTTGGCCGCCAACGGTTTCATGGAGTGCATGAGCAACTCGTTGACCAAGGCAGATTATTACAACGGTTTGAAAACCTATCCGTCAGAACGTTTGGTTCCGATTGTGAATCCGTTGAGCTCCGATTTGAACGTGATGCGTCAAACCTTGTTGTTCAGTGCATTGGAAGATGTGGCTTACAACTTGAACCGTCAGGCTTCTGATCTGATGTTCTTCGAAATGGGCAATGTCTATACCTTTGAGCCGGCGGAAGGTGAAACCTTGGCCGATTTGAAGGCTTACCGGGAAGAAATGCGCTTGATGATTGCGTTGACCGGTAAAGGTACGCAGTATTGGAGAAACACCTCGGGTGTTGGCCATTACTTCGCCTTGAAGGGTTATGTTGAAATGTTGATGAAGCGTCTGGGTGTGGATTTGTATTCGTTTGAATCCAATGCGGCCCCGGCAGATTTGTTCCAAGACGGTTTGACTTACAGCCGTGGTGGCAAGACTTTGTTGATGATGGGTGCTGTGGCTCCCGCACGTCTGAAAGCCTTCGGTATCAAACAACCGGTGTTTGTAGCGGAAATCTCCTGGAAGATGTTGTTCGACCTCTACAAGAAGAACAAAGTACGTTACAGCGAATTGCCCAAATTCCCGCGCGTACGCCGCGATTTGGCTTTGTTGTTGGACGAAGATGTGACCTTCGCACAATTACGTAAGACAGCCTTTGCGACCGAAAAACGCTATCTGAAGCAAGTGACTCTGTTTGATGTGTACCGGGGTGATAAGATCCCTGCAGGCAAGAAACAATATGCTTTGAGTTTTGTTTTCCTCGATGAGGAAAAGACCCTGACGGATCAAGCGATTGAACAGATGACCAACAAACTTCTGGGTGCATTCACCAAGTTCCACAACGCAGCCTTGCGCTAGGAAGACCCCCAGCTATCGAATAAAGAAGACCGGCTAGAAGCGATTTCTAGTCGGTCTTTGTATGCTTAGGGACGTCTGGGTCTGCGTTCATAAAGGGCTGTGATTTCGTGGATGGGCGGGGGGTGGATACGCGGCGTGAGAAGATAGCGTCCGGGCAAAAGAGAAGCGGCTGACTTCTGCAGTCAGCCGCTTTAGTGAAAATGGATTCTAGGAATCCGAGTGTGTTTGCTAGACTAGAAAATGTAGCGGATGCTCAAACCACCGTTGCTCCAGCCACCAGCTACATTGGGGATGAGGTTCAAGGTCGGTTTGTAGTCCACTGAAAGTACCAGGGGAACTGAGGGGATTTTGTATTCAATACCGGCAACTCCCAAGATACCAATAGAGATGCCGCCAGCTTCACCCAAGAAAAGACTTGCGGTAACACCAGGACCTGCATAAACGGAGAGACCATCCACGTTCAGACCCCAAGTCCATTCGTAGGCGCCGCTTGCGCAAATGTTCATTCCGTTTCCGAATCCGATACCGGCTTCAAAATCCAAAGCATTGGTTTGGCTTACAAAAGTTTTGTAGGTAGCCGTTACAACACCACCGATGCGGATACCGGCTGCTTGTTTGTATTCTTGAGCAAAAAGGGAGCCTCCAATCAGGAGAGCCAAAGCTACTAATAATGATTTTTTCATAAATGTAAATTTTAATTAGGTTATAGTGTTTTTTAGTCTCAGTATGATCGTTTAGTAATAGGTAACGGTCCGTTCTTCCAATTCGGAGAGGATGTTGTTGGTCACGCGGCTGGCTCCGAAACGGAAGAGTTCGGGGCAAAGCCATTCTTGACCCAGGATGGTCTCTACGATGGCGTAGTAACAAGCGGCATCTTTGGCCGTTGAAATACCACCTGCCGGTTTGAAACCGATCTTTTTGCCGGTTACTTCGTAGTACCGTTTGATGCATTGGCACATCACGATGGCGGCTGCCGGTGTTGCAGCGGGTTCCATTTTTCCGGTAGATGTCTTGATGAAGTCCGCTCCTGCTTCCATTGCCAAGAAGGATGCTTCTGCAATTTGTTCGGGTGCCAACAACGCACCGGTTTCCAAAATGACTTTCAGGTGAGCATTGGGGATGGCCGCGCGGATTTGTGCGATTTCATCAAAGCAGGCATCCCAGTTCTTGTCCAAGAATGCGTTCAGAGCCAAGACGATGTCCACTTCGGTGGCTCCGTTTTCCACGGCCAAACGGCTTTCCAAGACTTTGACTTCGGTGTAGCTTTGTGAGGCCGGGAAACAACCGGCAACGGTTGTGATGCCCACGCCCGGTGCGGTCAGCTCCTTGCGGATCTGCGCAGCAAAGTTTGGATATACGCAAATGGAGGCGGGTGTCGGGTAATTGGGGAAGGTTTCGTGGAAACGGTTGACCTTGTTTACCAGACTGCTCACCTTGGAGGGGGTGTCGGTTGCATTCAGCGTGGTCAAGTCAATCAGACCCAACATTTTGGTGAGGGTCTGCGGCTGCATCCAGTTGCTGAGGTTTTCCTGAATGGCACGGATGGTGTGTTCTGTCAGGTTGGAATCTACGGTAAATTCGTATTTACTCAGATAGCTCATATACGATTATACTTTGTTTTTGCTGTCTATAATGAGTGTAACCGGACCGTTGTTTTCGATCTGAACACGCATATCTGCTCCAAAAATACCACATTCTACTTTTTTTTGCAAATAAAGTTCTAGGCGCTGGAGGAAATTCTGGTAGAGAGGAATGGATGTTTCGGGAGGTGCGGCCTGAATCCAGGACGGTCGGTTTCCTTTTTTGGTGGAGGCCATCAAGGTGAATTGGCTAATCACGAGAATGTCTCCTCCCGTATCGAGGATGGAGCGGTTCATGACCCCTGATTCGTCATCAAAGATACGCAGGTTGACGATTTTCTTGCACAACCATTCAATGTCTTCTTCGCTGTCTTCGTGCGTGATGCCGACGAGGATGTTCATGCCGGGACCGATGGATCCGACCACTTCTCCTTGGACGGATACGGACGATGACAGGACTCGTTGGATGACTACTTTCATGGGTCAGGCGTTTGTCGGGGGTTATCCTCGGATTTGGATTTGGAATCCTTCTTCCCGCAGGGGCGCTGCGATGGCTTCCATTTCTTCGATGGTCACTTTGCGCAGGCCGGACATCGGCGTCTCACGGTCGATGGTGTACATCATGATTTCACGCGGTCGCAGGCGGCGGACAATGGCTTGCCAACCGGCGACTTCGCTGGCTTCGGTGGAGTCCAAGGGACGGCCGTCGATCTCGCCTTTGAGGAACATGGTCTGCAGGATGAAGTCCCCGTGGAAGGATTCCAAGTTGTTCAAGGTACGTTCCAAAGAATAGCCGGGAGCCGGTTTGTTGATGTCGTTGACAAAGCTTTCGGTGCAGCCGTCAACTTTCAGAATCGGGTTGTTGACCTTCTTGAGGGCTTCGCACACTGCCGGTTTGTGGAGGTTGGAAGCATTGGACAGAACGGAGATGACGGCTTCCGGGTAGAGACGGTCGCGCAACTCGACGGTGTGGTCGATGATAGCGGCAAAATCCGGGTGGGCAGTCGGTTCCCCGTTGCCGGAGAAGGTGATGGTATCAATGTGGGTTCCTTCGGCTTTGAGTTCGTTCAGGCGACGTTCGAGGGCTTCTCGGACTTCGTCCAAGGTCGGCAATGTCTTGTCTTTGAGGCCATCCTTGTTCCAGCCACATTCGCAGTAGATGCAGTCAAAGTTGCACCATTTGCCGTGGCGAGGCAGGAGGTTGATGCCCAGAGAGGATCCCAGACGTCGGCTGCGGATGGGGCCGAATACGATTTCTTCAAATAATATGGTAGCCATGTTTGAATTCTTGGGGTTAGAGGATGCGGCGGGTAGAGCTGTCTTGGGACGGTTTCCCGTTTTCGAAATCGAAGTTTTCGATGAGGACAGCGCCCGGTTTCTTGCCTACTTCGAAACTTCCGTAGGTGTCTTCCTTGCCGAGGGCTTTGGCTCCGTTGAGGGTGGCCCAGGTCAGGATTTCGGTAAAGGGAATGTGCGGGAAGTGTTCTTGGATGCATTTGATTTCCTCAATCATCGAAAGGATGGTGTTTGAGGAAAGGCTGTCGGTTCCAATGGCAATGCTCAGGCCTTTGCTACGGAAGAGGTCGAGCGGGGCTAGGCAACGATGGATGAAGAGGTTGGACAGGGGACAAGTGACCCAGGTCACGTGTTTGAGTTCTTGTTGAACCGCCTCGATGCTTTCTTCGTTGGTAGCGACGTTGTGCACCAAGAGGATGTTGGCATTCGGGTAACGTTTTCCGGTTTTGCGCAAGCAGTTCAAGAAATGGAAAACGGCCGGTTTGCCCAAAACGGGAGGCGTCGGAAGACCCCTGCCTTTGTAGTTCTCTGCCAAAGCTCCGGTTCCGGTACGGATCAAATCTTCTTCCTCGTCAGACTCCTGGTTGTGGTAGGAGAGGAAGCCGGAGGCAACGGCGGCGGCTGATGAGAGGGTCAGCAGTTCCGGAGACATGGTGTAGGGGGAGTGCGGAGTCGGAGCTGCATCAATGCCGGCTTTTTGTGCTTCTTTGTGCAATTTGCCAACTTCGTCCAACACGGTCAGGGCTTCTTCTTTCAAGGTGCCGAAGACTTCCAAAAAGGTGCGGGTGTACATCGGGGAGGCCGCTTTCATCGCAAAAGTCTCGTTGCAGTTGGAGATGTCTGCCATGGCAGAGATCCCTTCTGCGTACATCTTGTCGAGGGCTGTTTGGGCGCGTTCGATGCGTTCTTCTTGGCCGGCACATTCACGCAAGGCGTTGATCTGGTTGATGAAACCGGACATGCCCGTGCCTTGCTCAAATTTGTTGACCAGGTGAGAGAGTTCCAGGTGGCAGTGAGCGTTGGTAAAACCCGGGACCAAGACCCCGTTGTAGAATTCGGTACTTTCGGTTTCGTCGGTCAGGGCACCGATTTCCAAAAGGGTGCCGTTTTCGTCAAATTCCAGGTATCCGTTGCGGATGGGTTCTCCAACAACCGGAAATACGTAGTTGGCTGCGATGCGTCGTTTCATTTTTTATTCGGGTTGGTTTTGGGTTGTTCTTTTGGAGTGGGTTTTGCCTTGGGCTGCTGCTTCGGTTGGTTCTTGGTCGGCTGCTTCGGCGTCAGTTTCCGTTCTTGTTGCTTCGGGTTCGGCTTTGAATCGGGTTTCTTTGTCTCCGTATTTTTAGGGGTTGCCTTTGAATCCGGTTTTATTTTGGGGCTCTGTTGTTTTTTTGCTTCCATGACTTTGTCGCGGGCTCTCGGGTCAATGCCGGTACGGGGAGGATTCTGATTTTTCGGCAGATTCGGTTTTGCGTTTTTTTCTTGGAGGGTCTTGTTCCGTTGCTCCCGGACTTTGTCCATCTCTGCTCTGCGATTGACTCTGGCCAAGGAGTCGGCTTCCCGGGCTGCTTTGCGTTCTGCACGGCGGAGGGAGTCTTGGATGAAACGGATGGAGTCTTTGTGGTCACGTTCCAGGATATACCAACGCGGCAATTGTTTGCGGTGGTTCCAGCGCCAAGGGTCGTTGATGAGTTCAGGATCCATGCCAATCCATTCTACCCCAAAGAGGTACGGTACGCGTCCCGGGACGTTGAGGACCGATGTTTCGTAAATCAGGAAGTTGCTCCACGGGGCATTCAAACGGCCGGTGTCCGGCATCGGTGTGTGGTATCGGAGGGTGTCCCGTTTGTAGAAGAGCTGGTAGAGGGCCCGGTAATAGCCGTTACCCAAGATGCGTCGGTCGGCGAGTTTGGGAAGGGTGTCCAAGAGTTCCCAGCGGGTCATCAGGTTGTCGAGGCGGGCGATTTCCTTTTCCAGTTCTGTCTCGCGCCGTTTGAGTTCTGCATAGGCGGGTTTGAGCAGGTTGGCGAAATCTTCCGGAGTTTGTAGGTAGTATTCCACGGAGCGCTTGAAATCGGCTTCGGTGTAGCCGTATTTGAGGCAAATGGCTTCGTACACACGCATGGTGTCCGCCGCTTGTCGTTTTTGAAGATCCGTAGAAATATATTGGTCAGTCACGTAGATGTCCCGGTAGATGTTGGCCAGGGTCTTTTCCGGGATGATGCCCTCCGGGGTACAAGACCAGAGGAACGCGCTGCAGAGGAAAGCTATGATGAATCTTTTGTACATACACATTCGTAATAGACGGTGCTAAGTATGCAAAGTTAGAAACTTTATTATTATTTTTGCTAACTCAAATCGTATATCTGTAATTGATTCTATTATGAAAGTTCTCCTGTTAGGTTCTGGTGGTCGCGAACACGCGCTGGCCTGGAAAATTGCCCAAAGTCAACAATTGGAAGCCCTTTACTGCTTGCCTGGTAACCCGGGTATCGCACAAATTGCTCATAATCTGCCGGGTAACCCCTCGGATTTTGCAACTGTTCGTGAGGCGTTGTTGGCGCATCAGATCGATTTGCTGGTGGTGGGTCCCGAAGAACCGCTGGTGAAAGGTATCCGCGACAAGGTGGAAGCCGATCCCGAATTGGCAGGAGTGGGCATTGTTGGCCCGGGTGAACTGGGTGCACGCCTGGAAGGCAGCAAGGAGTTTGCCAAAGCCTTCATGCAACGTCACAACATCCCGACCGCTGCCTACCAAAGTTTTGGTGCAGAAGATTTGGAAAAAGCCCAAGCTTTCTTGAAAACCTTGCAACCGCCGTACGTGTTGAAAGCAGACGGACTCGCTGCCGGTAAAGGAGTGTTGATCCTGGAAGACTATGACCAGGCTTGTGCAGAATTGCAGGAGATGTTCGGTGGTAAATTCGGTGCTGCCGGTAGCCGTGTTGTGATTGAGGAATTCCTCTCGGGAATCGAGGCTTCTGTCTTTGTTTTGACCGATGGCAAAAACTATTTGGTGTTGCCGGAAGCAAAAGACTACAAACGCATTGGTGAAGGGGATACTGGCTTGAATACCGGCGGTATGGGTTCTGTTTCTCCGGTTCCGTTTGCGGATGCAGAATTCATGAGACGTGTGGAAGAACGCATCATCCGTCCGACCGTGGAAGGTTTGGTTGCGGATGAAATTCCGTACAAAGGCTTTATCTTCATTGGTTTGATGAACTGTGGCGGTGATCCTTATGTGATTGAGTACAACGTACGTATGGGTGACCCGGAGACCGAATCGGTCATGATGCGGATCCAAAGTGACTTCTTGGGACATTTGGCAGCAGCTGCGGCCGGTACATTGGATCGGGAGCGCATGGAAATTGACCCGCGCACGGCTTTGTCTGTCATTTTGGTGTCAGGCGGTTATCCGGAGGCTTATCAAAAAGGATTCGAAATTCAAGGTGCTGACCAAGCTGTTTCGGATGCGGTGGTGTTCCACGCGGGTACGGTCTTGAAAGATGAAAAACTGTTGACCCAAGGCGGTCGCGTGCTTTCTTGCTCGGTGCAGGCAGCGAACATTGAGCAAGCCCGTGAGAAGGCGTATGCGCTGGCGGCAGGAATTTCATTCGAAGGTATGTACTATCGCCGGGATATCGGTAATGATTTACTCTAGTTCCAGAAATACGGGACGGATCGGGCTTCTGCTGCTGATTGCCGTCCCGATGTTCCTTTTGTTGGTTGCGGCCTGGTTGTATCCGTCTGAATCAGCAGGCGGATGGTTTGTTACGCCTTGGCTGAACCGTACTTGTGGTTTCTTGTCTCTGGTGGGGGTGGCCTCCCTGCTGCCGGTGATCCGGAACCAGTACCGGACCATCCGGGGATACATGGCAACCTTGCCCTTGCTCTTTGGTCTGCTGGTTTTGACCAATCCCAATGTATTGAATTTTGGTCCTTATCACGTCTCGGCCCTGTCTTTCTGTGGGGCCAGTGTGTGTTACCTGCGCTATTGGACGCGTGAGGAACGGGTATCGGACTTGTTCCTGGCCCTGCTGTTCCTGTCCATCGGTTCTGTGACAGTGCCTTATCTGTTGTGGATGGCAGTACCGCTGTTGTTCTTCCATTATCGGCATTTCTTGCAGGTGTTGGCGGCCATCTTGTTGCCGTGGTTGTACCACTTTGCCTATGCTTTTCTCATTCGGGATCAGACCTTTGTCCAATGGGGACGGGAAGTGCTGATGCAACTGGTGGCGGTGAAGACGGAGTGGTACTCGTTGTCGGTCCTGCAGATTTTTTGTCTGAGTGTTCTGTTGGTCACGGTGGTGCTGGCGATGGTGCACGTGTTCCGGAACGAACGTTCGCTGATCCGCCCTTCGCAGTGGAATGCCTTGTTGGCGGTGTTCTATGCCGTTTTGATGTTGGGCCTTCTGGTGTTGGTATTTGAGTCGGCTTTTGCGCCTTCGTGGCAGCTGCTTCCCCTGATACCAACATCCCTCATAATCTTTGATTACCTGCACGACAGGTTCTCGGACTATGAGGGACGGATTCTGGTGATTTTATTGGCAGGCTCGATGCTGTTGCTTCGAACCTACCAATTGATGTCGTAGGGTTCGCAACCGGTTATTTGGTGCGGCCCGGATATACTTTCAACGCTTCAGCCAAGCATTTCATGGCGTTGCGCAAATCTTCTTCTTTCAATACGTAAGCAAAACGTACTTGGTTCAAACCGGTGTTCGGGGTTGCGTAGAAACCTGCTGCCGGAGCCACCATCACGGTTTGTCCTTCGTAAGAGAATTCTTCCAACAACCATTGTGCAAATTTGTCGGCGTTGTCGATCGGCAATTGTACCACTGCGTAGAACGCACCCATCGGGTTCGGGCAAATTACGCCGTCCATTTTTTGCAATTCGCTTACCAATACGTCGCGACGGTGCATGTATTCTTGACGTACTTTGTCGAAGTATGATTGAGGGGTTTTCAATGCTGCTTCCCCTGCGATTTGACCGTATTGCGGAGAGCACAAACGGGCTTGAGCGAATTTCATCACAGCTCCCATCACGGCTTTGTTGCGGGAAACGATGGCTCCGATGCGAACACCGCAGAGAGAGTAACGTTTGGAAACGGAGTCAATCAAGATGACGTTGTCTTCCAAACCTTCCAAGTGCATGCAAGAGTAGTGGGGTTCGTCGGTGTAGCAGAATTCACGGTAAACCTCATCGGAGTAGATGTAGAGACCGTGTTTTTTCGCCAAAGCACCGAGTTGTTGGATGGCTTCGCGGGTGTAGAGCACGCCGGTCGGGTTGCCCGGGTTGCACAACAAAATACCACGGGTACGGGGAGTGATTTTCTTTTCAAATTCTTCTACAGAGGGGAGGGCAAATCCGTTCTCGATGTGGGTGGTAATCGGTACCAATTTGACATCGTTTTGGAGGGAGAAGGAGTTGTAGTTGGTGTAGAAGGGTTCCATGATGATTACTTCATCACCCGGGTCGCAGGTTACACCCAAAGCCAATTGCAAGGCTTCACTACCACCGGTGGTAATGATGATGTCGGTGAAGTCTACGTTGATGTTGATGTTGCGGTAGTATTCAGCCAAACCTTTGCGGTATGATTCGTTACCGCCAGAGTTCGGATAAGCCACCAACGACATGGTGTTTTCTTTAACGGCTTTCAATGCGCATTCCGGAGATTCAATGTCCGGTTGTCCAATGTTCAAGTGGTAAACTTTGATACCTCTTTTGATGGCAGCCTCAGCAAAAGGCACCAATTTGCGGATCGGCGACGAGGGCATCGCTTGCGCTTTTTGTGATAAAGTAAGCATATTTTTAATATTTCAAGAAGTTATTGTCAGGCTTTGCAATCTGATTGCGCAAATATAATAGAAATTGCCTAAATTTGCCCCGTTAATACCTATAATTTGATGGACGTGAAATCGAATCGTTATGCCGGTCGCGGAGTTTCCTCTTCGAAGGAAGATGTACACGCAGCGATCAAGAATTTGGACAAAGGATTGTTCCCGAAAGCATTTTGTAAAATCGTTCCGGATTACCTGACCGGTGACGAAGACTATTGTTTGGTGATGCACGCAGACGGTGCCGGTACCAAATCTTCGTTGGCCTATCTGTATTGGAAAGAAACCGGAGACATGAGCGTTTGGCGTGGGATTGCGCAGGATGCGATTGTCATGAATACCGATGACTTGCTTTGCGTAGGGGTGACCGACGATATTTTGTTGTCTTCGACCATTGGCCGTAACAAGAATCTGATTCCGGGAGAAGTGATTTCTGCCATCATTTCGGGTACCGAATCTTTTGCACAATCCATGTGCGAATACGGTGCACGCATGGTGTTGACCGGAGGTGAGACGGCTGACGTTGGAGACTTGGTACGGACTGTGATTGTGGACAGTACGGTGACCGCCCGCATCCGTCGTAGCGATGTGATTGACAATGCCCGCATCCAAGCAGGGGATGTGATTGTTGCCTTGGCTTCTTACGGTCAGGCAAAATATGAAAACGAATACAATGGCGGTATGGGTAGCAATGGTTTGACTTCTGCCCGTCACGATGTGTTGGCTCACGAACTGGCAGACCGTTATCCGGAAAGTTTTGACCCGGCTGTTCCGCGTGACCTCGTGTACTCCGGAACCCGTCGTTTGACCGAAGTGGAACCGGAAAGTGGTTTGACCTACGGCAAACTCATCCTGTCACCGACCCGGACCTACTTGCCGGTGATCCGTGAAATGCTGAATCGTTTCCGTCCTCAAATCCACGGCATGGTTCACTGCTCGGGTGGTGCCCAAACCAAAGTCCTGCACTTTATCGAAAACTTGCGCGTCATCAAAGACAATCTCTTCCCGGTACCCCCGTTGTTCCGGACCATTCAGGAAGAATCCGGTACTTCTTGGGACGAAATGTACAAAGTGTTCAACATGGGACATCGTATGGAATTGTACGTGCCGGCAGAAATTGCGTCGGAACTGGTGGCGATTTCAGAAAGCTTTGGGGTAGAGGCCCGCATCGTTGGCCGAGTGGAAGAAGCTCCGGCGAAGGAAGTGGTTTTGCGTACCCCGTACGGTGAGTTTGTTTATCATTAATCGGATGCGAACCTTCAGATACGCCTGGCTCTTATTGCTCTGTATCGTCGCTTCGTGTGGACGGCAGACCGTGGAAGACAACCTTTTGCCCATTGTGCGGAAGGCCTTGTCGGATACGGCTTCGGTTCACTACGTGGATTTTTCCACGGTTGCTGTGGATGCTTCGATGTCCATCGGTATTTTTGACGACGATTTGTCCGGGTTGAATGTGTTGGAGGCATTTTTGGTGGCCGATCATTTCAACAACATTACCGGAAAGCCTGGCGCTGACGGGATCCAGGATTTTGCAGGGGAACACTTCCTCTATTTGGCCGATGTTGCCAATGCAAATTACAACGAATATGTGAAGCGCGGAAACCTCGACTTTTTGAGGGAGTCGGTGGTGCGCGATGCCTTGTTTCTTTTGGACGATGCTTACTACAACCAGACGCTGGATGCGGAGCCTTATGGAGTGAAACAGCCGGCCAAGTTGCTGGTTTGTGCCGATGCGGCAGCGACCACCTTCGGTCTTTCGGATGTGGAATCTCTGGTGAAGCAGACAACCTTGAACGTACCGGTTTACGGCGTGGTGGATGCCGCGGTTCTTCGTTTTTTGAACTTGGTTCGGGAGTTGCCCGAAGCGGCTATCGGTATTTTGGCGGATCCGAGTGTGGTGGATGGCGGATTTTATGAGAATTCAATCCGTAAATTGTCTGCTGCAGAAGAATATACAGGTTCGATCCGTATCTGCAACCAACGGACCCTGGGTCTGTCCATGTTCCAACAGCCGGATTCGGCAACAACCATTTTCCGGGATGCGGAAACCGTCTTGCCGGAGGGCTTTGTCCTGCCGGAATTGGGTTTTGGAGAAGGGAAGATTGATTTGACCCTGATGGACCGCTATAACTTTGATTTTTCAAACGGAGCGATGTCCTACCGCCTGCAGAACGATTATTATTCGGAATTGCGCATCAATTCGGCCGAGAACCTCCTTCGTTACTACTTGGTTTCTCTGGTGGAGAAATACAGGAAACAGGCTAACGGCAAGCCCTTGCAGGCTGTTGTCGTGGCATGTCCCCATTCGGCGACGATGATGGCGGTCTTGGAAGAAACAATGGCTACGTTGCGCTCCTACAAACGCAATGGCGTATTCCTGTACCAGGATGTGATAGCGGAGAACTTCTGCTTCATTGATCCGGCATCGGAGGTTGCTCGCGTGGCTTATGAGTCGTTGCGGAATCAGCGTCGTTTGGCTTTGCGTGCCCATTCCTCTTCGGTAGAAGCCTATTTGACACTGCCTTCGTACGGGACTCCCGTAGAGGTCTTGTTGCAGGACGGTATGTTGGAGGAAGGTTATCGCTATGGACGTCCTGCCGGTGCCGAGCTCATCACCACCAAGCCGGTGCAGATGGCCTACCGTTATTTGTCTTTGGCGGATTTGGAACACGTGCAGTTGATTGCGCCGTCCGCTTATAAGTTAATTGTTAATCGTTTGTATTGATATGTCGTTTGCAGAAAGGATAGCGGCACAAGAACTGGAAAACCTGGAGACAGCGTCTTTTGAAGGGCCGATTACCGTCGTCTCAGAACCTGGTGAAGACCTGGCCGAGGCGGTAGAGTATTTGAGTGCGCAGAAGATTCTGGGTTTTGATACCGAGACCAAACCCTGTTTTCAGGCCAACGCTCCCCGCAACCGCATGGCCATTCTTCAGCTCTCAGGCAAGGAGAAGGCTTATGTATTCAAGTTGCAGGTCTTGGGCCTTCCGGCTGCCATCGCAGAGATTATGTCGAATCCGACGATTGTGAAAGTCGGAGCTGCCGTGCGTGATGATGTGCGTGGCTTGCAGCATTATCATAAATTCATCCCCCGCAATTTCCTGGACTTGCAGAAGTTTACCGATGCTTTCGGAATCCGGGACAACAGTGTCAAAAAGATGGCTGCCATCATCTTGGACCAAAAAGTCTCGAAGTCACAGCAGCTTTCCAATTGGGAGGCACCGCAACTTTCTGGAGCCCAGTTGAAGTATGCTGCGACGGATGCGTGGATTTGTGTGGAAATGTACGAACGCCTGATGGAGGTCGGAGAGGCGGGTATGCGGCCGTTGCCCTTGCCCCACGATCCGAACATGGGTCCCGATGAGCCCCAACCCGTGGGCGAGACGTTGACCTTGGCCCAAGCCATCCAACGGGCCACGTTGAGTGGTGATGTGAATGCCAAGGCACCGAAGCCGAAGAAGAAATTGTCGGCAGAAGCTCGGACCAAACGAAACCGCAAACGGAACTTGCGTCGGAAAAGAAAGAAATTAGAAAATCAAAAATAATCCCCCTATATGCAGAATTCAAAACAACCTCAAATCATCTTGAAGAAAGGACGCGAGGAGTCTTTGTTGCGTTTCCACCCCTGGGTTTTCTCGGGAGCGGTGCAACGTATGGATGGCGTGATCCAAGAAGGTGATGTGGTCCCGGTCTATGCCCACGACGGTCGATGCTTGGGATATGGTCATTATCAAGTCGGATCCATTGCTGTCCGAATGTTGGGCTTTGGTACCGAAGAAATGCCAGAATGGACCGGTACGGAATGGAAGTTGCCGGTATCCTTCTGGGTACGTCGTTTTCAAGTGGCTTTGTCGGTTCGCACCGATTCCGGTATTTTGTCTGAGCAGACGACCTGTTACCGTTTGGTCCACGGGGAAGGCGATGGTCTGCCGGGCCTGATTGTTGACGTATACGATGGGGTGGCGGTCATGCAAGCTCACTCGGCCGGTATGTTCCTGGCTCGTTTTGCGATTGCTGAGGCCTTGCGCGAAGCCCTGGGTGAATCGTTGGTGGCTGTTTATGACAAGAGCGAGGGAACCGCTCCCTTCAAAGCCGGTCTTGATTTGAAGGACGGTTATTTGTACTGCAAGGACGAGTCTGAAGGCAGTCGCGTGGTGTTGGAGAACGGTCATCGTTTTTGGGTCGATTGGGAGAAAGGTCAGAAGACCGGATTCTTCTTGGACCAGCGGGATAACCGCCAGAAAGTTGGCGAGTTGGCCAAGGGACGTAGTGTCTTGAACCTGTTCTGCTATACCGGTGGCTTTTCCATTTATGCGTTGGCAGGTGGAGCGAAAGATGTGACTTCGGTGGACTCTTCCAAAGTGGCTATGGAGATGGTGGACCGCAACGTGGCGGTCAACTTTGATTCCGAGGTAGCAGCCCGTCACACGAGCCTTTGCACGGATGCCATTGATTACCTGAAGCAAGTCCCGAAGGACCGTTATGATTTGATGATTGTCGATCCGCCGGCTTTTGCCAAACACCGTGGCGCCCTGAACAATGCTTTGCGGGCTTATCAGCGCTTGAATGCAGCCGCCATTGAGCGGGTGGCACCGGGTGGATTTGTCTTTACTTACAGTTGTTCGCAAGTGGTCGATCAGCAGGCTTTCGCCCTGGCCGTGTTCTCGGCAGCAGCCCAAACCGGTCGCCGTGTTCGCATCCTGGATCGTTTGAACCAGCCCGCCGATCACCCCGTGAACATTTATCACCCGGAAGGATCCTACCTCAAAGGATTGTTGTTGTACGTAGAATAACCGTCAGAGAATCGGGTTTGTTTGCGATGGAATCTTTGCATTTGACAGCTACAGACAAAAAAGGCCGTTATGAGGAACTGCTTCCGCAAGTGGAGGCATTGGTTTCGACCGAGACGGATTTGATTGCCAACCTTGCCAATGTCTCTGCCGCTTTGAAGGAGGCATTCGGCTGGTGGTGGGTCGGTTTTTATTTGGTCCGCGACGAGCAAGGACAATCTCCGCGGTTGGTCCTGGGACCTTTTCAGGGACCGTTGGCCTGTACCTCCATCGCTTATGGACGGGGCGTTTGCGGTACCGCATGGATGCAAGCCAAGACCCAGGTCGTTCCCGACGTAGAGGCTTTCCCTGGGCACATTGCCTGCAGCTCTGCCTCCAAGTCGGAGATTGTAGTTCCCCTGTTTGTGGGCAATACCGTCATCGGTGTTCTCGATGCTGATAGTGAGTTTTTAGCGACTTTTGATGCCATCGATGCAGAATATTTGGAAAAGTTGGTGGCTGTAATTTGCAAATTCATAAAATAGTATTACCTTTGCAGTCCCAAAATGCAAGGTGCTTTGGCCGAGCGGTTAGGCACAGGTCTGCAAAACCTGCTACAGCGGTTCGATTCCGCTAGGCACCTCAAAAAGCCTTCTGAGTTTCTCAGGAGGCATTTTTGTTTAGTACGCCCAGCACGGGTATGTTCTAACGGGTGAAAGTCCCGAATGCGCCCTAATGGTGGGAAGCATATAGCCAAAGGCAAGGGTGTCCGCTGTGAAGCGGAATCTGAAGGAAGCCGACGGCAAAAGTCTGGCCTGACGGACAGAAACCGCATACAAGGCTTACATGTAGAGTGAGACTGCTAAAGGAGTCAAAGCTCGATAGTCATTCGGAATGCATGTGAGTAAATGCGGCAGGCATAAGGCGGAAAGAGCATGCTCTTATCTGGGGAGGTCTCGCAGGCAGGTCAAGAGACTTGTAGTAACAACGAACTGCGAGAAGTCAGCCGACGCCATAGTACCCGAAAAAAAAATCGGCACGTTCGGGGAAGGGCAGAACCTTATATAAACAAGTGCCGTGAATGACAACCCTATGACGGAAGAAATGCAGAAAACGAAAGGCTGCCTGCAAAGGGATAGGACGGAATCCGAAGAGTATGCAGGAGTGCAGACCGTAATAGGCATATCACATGAATCACTTGTGGAAGTGAACTTAAGTAGTGAGATGCTGTTGGAAACGATAATGTCCCGTGGGAACATGAACGCGGCATATAAGCGCGTCATGTCCAACAAGGGCAGTGGCGGTGTCGATAATATGGGATTGGATGAACTTCTCCCATATCTCAAAAGCCATGGAGAATAACTGACGGAATCAATCCTAAAAGGACGTTACAAACCGAATCCCGTCCGCAGAGTAGAGATACCCAAGGACAACGGCAAGAAACGTCATCTCGGTATACCGACCTTGGTTGACCGAGTAATCCAACAATCCCTATCGCAGGTATTGTCTTCAA
>JAGCJX010000023.1 GCA_017647795.1 Bacteroidales bacterium
ATTCTATTGGACAGAGTGTAGCGATGCGCTGAAGAGTTTTTATGAAAAAAACGGTGGTGTCAAAATACCTAATAAATATATTGAACTTTTTATAGATAAGTACAAATCTTTATCCAGTGATGGATATCATTTTTCTGTTGAAATAACAGATAGTGACGGGGAAACGGAAGAAATTGAAAAAGTTATTTTTGGATTTAATTCAAAGGATACTTTTGAATACATAAAAAGCAAAAACGATGAAAGAATTTTGAAATGCATAAACAGAATTACAAATAAAACGATCAAAGAATCTGTGTATGTAAAGAAACTTTCAAAAGAAGACTACTATACAGCAGTTGTATATGTTTTTTATGAGGACAGGGTTGATGGTTTCAAGGATTATTCCAACGAAACTATGAATATATTAAAAGAGGCGGTCGAATATTTGAAGAACTTTGTCGAATCGAACAAAAACAACAAAGACATTGACATCGAAAAATACACAACTGCTATATGGAATGGGGAAGACCTCATTGCAACTGCCATAATAATGGATATACACAACGATGTTATTATATAATGATACCGAATAATTTACAAGCTGATATACAACAAATTCAGAACATTTGAGTTATAACACAGTAAATTATAGAATATGACTATGAAACATTTAGAAAAATTTGAGAATTTCAAGACCAGAAAGGAAGTCAAGGAACTTGATATTTTTGAATTTAATAACATCCCGATGTCGGAGTTGGACAAAGCGTATATTGATTATGAGCCGTTGTATGATACGGTGGATTTGTTTTCCGTTGATGAGGACTATTTATATGAGGAAAAGAAAAACAATACCAATGGAATCCAAAGTGCCGTTGATGTTGTCAGTCGAGCAATGAACCAGTTGAAGATGTCGGAGTTCCAGATAAAAGTAGAGTCACCTAACGGTGTTGGTTACATTGAAGTCAAACGTCTTATGGAAGATTATCCCGATTTTCTTACAATGAACACGGCAATGTTAATTCCAGATATAAAAAAGAATGTTGAGATAATCACTGAATTTATGGATGAGAATGGTTATTATGTAGCAAAGAAAGCTACATATAAGGACATAGGTGGCAGAAGATGGATGTTGTTGATGTTTGACCCTAAAAGGCAAGAGAGCATATTGGAGATGGTTCTAAAATATCACAAGTATGCATATCACACTTCACCCATCTACAATGCAGAATCAATAGAGAAAAATGGTATTCTTGCCAAATATGCAATCACACCATTCATTTCAAATACTCAACGCATTTATTTGTATTTGGGAAACACATCAAATTCAGAGTATGTGAAGATGATGGAATCCATTTCAAAGAAACTGCAATTGAAGGATAACAAATTCACTGGTGATTTTGTTGAGTATGAAATTATGTTGAAAAAACTTCCTGAAAATGCCGAATATTACGTTGATATACACGGTTTGGGTAAGAATTACATATATACAGAGACTGATATCCCGATTGAATCCATAAGAGAGACTGAAGACAAGCTGATATACAACAAATTCAGAATATCTGAGTTATAACACAGCAAATTATAGTATATGAAACATATTAAAATTTTCGATGAATTTATTGAAGATCAGAATTATGAAACAATAGATGAACTATTGCAGACCGTCTATAGTGATGAAATGTTATTGGAAATGGCCAATATTTCACAGAATACCACGGGATTGGATGTTATTATTTGGGTACAAACCAATAATACACAATCTTCTGGGAAACATAATCTCCCACGAATAAAATTTCAGAACAATACGGCAACAAAAATCCAAATCAATGAGTTGATTCCCATTTCTATATCGGACAACCCAGAGATATTGTTGAAAAATAATGATTTTAATAAAATTAAAATCAGTCGAGCACAAATAAATGCGGTAAAACAGTGGATTGTGAAAAACAAAGAAATATTGACTGATTATTGGGAAGAGAAAATAACAACAGATGAATTGTTTCAAAAACTAAAAAAGTAGGTTTATTTTATTATTGAACTATATGGCAAAACAAGAGTGTCACGATATGTTGTATAAAATGGCTTTGGTAGGCTATTTCACAACCTTAAAGAAAAATGGCAAGCAGGAGTCACCGAAACTCAAGGTGTTTGTGTGCGGTAATGAGGATTTCGCCATTCCACACATGCATATATGGGATGACGAAACCGATGGAAAGAAAATACACACTTGTGTCCGTTTGGATAAAATTGGATATTTCCTCCATACAGGAAAAGAAGATATTTTGACACCGAAGCAGAAAAAGTACCTCGTTGCTTTTTTGAAAGAGGAGTGTAAAAACAAGCGTTACAAAACGAACTGGGAATATGCTCTATCTATGTGGAATGACAACAACACGGACAAGACACAAGTAGATGAAACTTCGGAAGTGTTAGATTACACGAAATTAAAAGACTTAAAAAGGAAATTCACAAAAAGATATAAGCAGACGAATACACCTTAATCACGAGTCCAAAGTAGGTCATTCCGAAAAAAATGTGGACAAAGTCTGTAGTCCGTTGACTTAAAAAAAACTAAATGAATATGGAAAGAAAGATTACAAAAGAAATCAGTCAAGATGAATGGTATATTCCATACGAAGATGTTATCTATCGCTTGGATGGATATGTGATTTCAGATCTTGAAGAAGCGTCATATCCAGAGTTTGATGTGTATCATCAAGAGGAGTTCCTATTTCATACTCTAGAGGAAGCGGAAGCAAAGATTGCGGAACTGGTTGCTGAAAATTCAGAAGACAGATACTGTTTCTTTATTCGCGAGGTGCCAGTCGGAGTACATTGCTATCATTCTTGGTCTCAGCGAGCACGAACTTATACCCGTGATGGTAAATTGTTTGCGGAGAGCGCAGCGTCTGAGATAGCGGATAAAAACGGTAATCATGAACCTTTTTACGGTAGAGATGAAGACGAGTTGCAATTTCGTCTCGGTGATTTGGTGGAAGTGTTTAGAGGCGACACTGTTACTCTTGAAGTCGTCTGTTCGCTTCCGCCTGACAGAGATGCTGTAAAACGAATTCCAGCGAATACACGAATGTTTGGGCTAGACTATAGCGATGATTGTTATGTCACTCTTGATGGCGATGAGGGATATATGGAATGCCATAGCCATCCAGAGATAGTACAGTGTTTCCCAGCAAATACTTTGAAAATGAATGAAGAGCATAAGAAGAAATTACTCAAAGGATATCAGAAGTGTGTTTAACCCAAATCGGTCATTAGATTTTGCTAATGTTATCAAGTTATTTTTGAGTAGATTTTTCGTCTTCTTTGAAAGAGCGTAGCGAGCTACGCGACTGAAAAGAGATGAAAAAGACACCAAAAAGGATTGAGAACATGCAAAAGTCAATGTTGATGTCCATATTTGGAATGAGTTACGGTTTAATGATCGATTTGGGTTTAATCTATCAATAAATGAAATAGGATTTTAATATGAATTACGAATTAATAGAATCTTACGCAAAGAAGGGTGAAAGCCACGACGTCATGTCTGCTCTTACATTACTTACAAAAGCTTACATCGATCAGTGTGGCGTCAGTATGGGTTCTAGGACTGTGATATATTGTGCTGCGGAACAATGGCTCGAACGACTTGCTTGGCTTGACTTGCCGCTTTCAGCAATGGCGAGAAAAGAGGCTCTGGTGACAGTGATGCCTTATATCACAAGTGATTATGATCCAGAGAAGTATGACGATTACGACATCGCTGCTATGAATGAAGAAGAACTAATGGATGGATGTGTGGAAATGATACGAAGCGGTGAATACGATGAACTTACAAACGAATTGTTGTGCTGGGGCATAGTTAAGGCTGTTAATGCAGAACTGGTGATACATAAGGAAATTGAAACCGTTGCTCCTGATGGAACGCTCCTTAAAGGTGTACTCACGGATCAGTCGCGTGCCAGCACTAGCATTGTAATGGAATCTCCTTATCCTGATGCGTTTTTATGTAAACTAGAACTGATACGCGATGCCGAAGCGTTTCTGATACGAGGTTATGAGGACTGTAAACGAATTAAAGAATTGGAATCTGAAATACGTGCTTTATATCCTAAGTATCAAGAGAAACTGCATGAGTTGGAAAATGAGAGCAGTCGGAAAAAATATTTAGCTTTCAATGATGTATATGATGAATTGATTGGAGATGTCGCTGTATTTTGTCTGGAAAAGTTGTTCAATAAATGGTTTGGGCTTGAATTTAAAATGTAGAAGACAAGGCGGTTGCTGATAAAAATACTATGACACGATTTGAATCTGATATTTTTAACTTTAACAACATTCCGATGACAGAGTTGGACAAAGCGTATATTGATTATGAGCCGTTGTGTGCGCTTCCCCTTTTTGTAGCCTTCCATGTTAGTGTAGCCTTCCCTGTTAGTCGGAGAGTTTTGAATTAGACAAAAATCATTAGATTTGTGTCTACGAAACGAAAGGTACTCACAGAAAGTGAGATGGTGAAAGCCGTCCAGGAGTTGGAAAGCGGAGTCGATGCCGTGACAGTTGCACTCAACCACGGTATATCCAAAGCGACATTGTACAACTGGAAGAGCAAGTACAGCGGAATGGAAGTCAGCCAGGTTCGTTGCCTTAAGGAACTTGAGGAGGAGAATCGCAAGCTGAAGCAGATGTATGCAGAGTTGGCTTTGGACAATAAGATCCTGAAGGACGTCATCGAAAAAAACTCTAGAGCCCGAGGTTAAAAAGGAGTTGGCCGATGTAGAAAGTACAATTCTCTTCGCCTTGTTATTGCAGCTCGTTGCAACTCATTGCGCCTCATTGCACTCCATTGCAAACTTGGCGAGATATTTTTATTGAAGAGATTAAAGCATGAAAAATCCCGAAAGTCGAGTCTAACTTTCGGGATTTATTCGTCTATTTTGTAGGATTTTCAGTTGCTTTTTGTGAGCGTCAGCGTTTGTTCGTGTGCATTAGAGGGCGTTAGTTACTTACCGATGCACACTGTTAAAAAATCATTGATTATCAATGATTTATATAGCACGTGGTTCAAATATAATGGTAATAACTTACACGTAGCCGGTACAAAAACGGACTTGGAATTACTCAAGTGAGATCTTCGGAAACAATTCCGTCTAATCCCGTTATTATTTGACAATTCTGTTATACTCGAACGTCGCATTTAGTTTTACTTTCAGCAAAAGTCATCAAATACGTCGCCACCAGTCCATTCGCGTCCAAGAGCCAAGGTGAAGTATTTCTCAGCACCAATCTCTTCAAAGTAAGAGTACTGATTCTCGTGGATGAAGTGGCCATCCCGATATGTAATCGTGCAGAGAACATAGCCGCTACCTCCTTTGACATGTTCACTTATCGTGATTACGGCGAGTGTATTGCCATCGTCTGAGATATCGGCCTTAAACACAATTGATTCATAGACGTCATTGTGGCAAAACACCTCACCGGTCTTGAGGTTTGCCAGATAGTCCTTAAGTGGAGTAGGTGAGTGTTGTGCCGGGCAAAGAGGGAATTCTGACGGAACCTTCCAATTGAGTTGAAGGGCGCCAGGCGTCAGGGATTCTTTGAGACCATATTGTTCTTCATAGATACGACGATTCATCTCCTCAATCTCTTCCTTTTGCCTCTGGTAATAAGACTTGTATTCGCGTGTATGCCAGTCTTTATCCCACGGCTCACCGAATCCATCTTCTGATGCGTTTTTGGGGGCATCGAATATCCATTCTCCTAGTCCTTCTCCATATCCTTTGGGCCTCTGCTGTTCTTGCGCCTTATCCTCTTCGGCCCATCTGGAAAGGTTTTTCAGACACTTGGCGGCCTCTTCTTTCGAAACAGTCCTCATCCACTTTGTGTTAGGCTCAGAGGCGGATTCTCTAAGCTTTGAAGGGTCTTTAAGGAAGTTCTCTATGCTGCCACAAAGCATTTCAATTCTGCGGCGCGTTATGGGGTTGTTTAGGACGTTCTCCAGGCGCGTTACCCATCGAAGATTCTCCTGGCGATTGTTGCAACGATTGGTGTCGATGTGGTCGATGACCATATTGGGATCTTCTGGTGCTCCGTGAAAAGCGGTGGCTACAACCTGATGAACACGTGTATTCCCAGTAAGAATCATATAACCTGTCCGTTCATCCTTGGTGCCGAATGTCCAGACATTATCCCATTTACTGAGACGAGAACCCGGTTTGGGAAGACGAAGAATTGAACCATTGTCACGGGCCAGATACTGACGGTCCTTGTATTCGCACTGCATCTCGCGGTCGAATACCTCAAGCAGATTCTGGTTATCCATACTACTTTTCCTTCTGCTCGTTGGGGATCAGATCCAGATGGGCGTCCAGGATGACGCAGATGCGGGAGAGGATGTCCACGCCGGTGGAGTATTTGCCCTGCTCGATGCGGGAGAGGTTGGCGGCATCAATGCCGGTGAGTAGTGCCAGATCGCGGGCTTCCATCTTCTTGGCCTCACGGAGTTCCTTGATGCGTTTGCCAATACGGACACGCTCAGCCTGCCGGTTACCGGAGTCCATGCCCAGCGACGGCACTGCGTTGAGAAGGAAATCGCGGCTGATGCGGTTTACCATCTGTTCCTTGTCGTCGGAGAAATTCCGGTCGAAAAGGAATTCAATCAAGTGGAGGACATAAGCCTTGTACTCATCGCTATCGTACTTGGCTATGTCAGACATGATTTTGAAGATTTCGCCATCCGGCGTCTGTACCTCGACAAAGTATCTGTCGAGGATCTGGGCCCGAGACCTTGTCTCGGCCGCCATAAACTTTTTGAGATTTTTGTCCATAATTTTCCAAGCGTTTTTAATGTGGTGCACCCCACGGAAAATTTAACTTGGGACAAATATAGGAAACGTTTTTCTAATTGGCAAATTTGCCAATTATATTTGATAACAAAAAGACTCAATCAGAAATCGAATAAATAGAAAATTTAAATACCGTTGAAATAACTCTTGATATAAATCCGTTTAATTCTTCTTCAAATACTTCAAGCAGCATTCCTCTGGATGATCGATTGAAAGTAGAATACTATTGATTTCAGTGCTTATATCAATTATAAAAACAAATCGCCATTCCTTTTCTTTTTCGAAATCGATTTCTTTCTCAAAATAGATATCCAAACCACACATCTGAGCTTGATACTTAAACAATCCTTCGAAATCAAGTGTTGATGGTCCTGTGACAAAATCCGGTAAATCCTTCTCTTGACGTTCGATAACTCGGTCAGAGTAATGACAAGGGCCAAATATCACTCGTTTAACATTGATTCCCTGTTTGTTCAAACTCTCGATAATCTTTATGATCAACAAATTCGGATTGATAATTATAAAACCCGCATCATATTTTCCGTCGTAATTGACTTCTTCCGGATTAGTTTGAAAAAAAGAACTGCAAAGGAGCAAAGGATTACCACCTATACCAGATTCAATAATCATAGACGAGGCATCTGATGAGATTTTTAAAGTCGCATGTCCTTCCAATTCATCTTTTTTATTAGTATCTTCTAATTCTTTGCACTTATTGAAAGAGGAGAGCATTATTTCTCCCTTCTCAAACAGTGCATTAACGTACTGCTGAGGAATAAAACGAACAAGTCTTGGTGGAATCATTGATATTTCCACTGTGTTGTCAACAAACTTATGTGTTTTACGCTGCTCGTCTACTGATAACTTTGATATCTCGGATGAAGGAAACACTAATGAAATATCCTTAGGGACGGCATTAATGTATTTATAACGGATATTATTTATGATTAAGCCAATTTCCTTAATCCTTGAAATATTCTCAGGCGTATTAGGAAGAATCAATTCCGAATACTCAATTAGCTCTTCTTCAAAAGAAAGATACTCTAACTCTTCGTATTCATCCGGTAATTCAGGATGACGCTTCTCTTTAGGCACAACAGGTCCAGGCACTATTTTCATAATAATATTGGCAGTTTATTCAATATTGAAACGAACCTCTTTAATAAAATGCAAAACTAGTGTATTCAAAACTCAGGCGTTTTTCCACAAAAAGAGCAGCTCTCGGTACAGTATTTCCCCCACCCCAAAAAATTACTATTTCCCGATGCAGAGTTTTTTTTTAACGTCCATTTATTTCTTTGTAAATACTTGACACATAGTATATTGCTAAGTTTTACCGAAGGGCAAAAGTGTTTTCGGGGGACAGACAGGGGACTGCATTTTTGCAAAGAAACCAATAAAATCTGCAAAAACGCACTTTTTTTAGATTTTTTAGCATATTTGCATTTCGTTGCATGGTAAAATGGCCTTTAATTAGAACTAAAATTACACCTACGATATCTATTAAATTTAGAGGTTTAGTTTAGTCCAATGTATATATAGAATAGGAGTAAACTAAACTGGCTTTATCACCAAATTTAAGAGGTCTGTCATAGCAGTGGCTTTACACTCTTATAAAATGCATTTTGCTCCTCTCATTTGCAGATGTTATGTGTTTCTTTATATCCGTCTACCTTTTAATACGAGTTTCTAAGAAGTGTCAAAACATACTCTTTTTGCTTCTCAAAGAAGAGAGAGATTGGACTTTCATAGGTATGGTATAACGTTTAATTTTTCTTTTCTCAAGCAATCGTTTTGAACCCCATAACATCATTTCAGAAGTTTGATTCAAGAACATTAAGTTTCATTCTTTAATTTCGGGTGTCATTCTTAGTATCATGGGCATTTATTGCGCCATTGTTAACCTTTTGTAATTCATCTGTAAAAATTCCGTTTTTGGTGTCATTTTTCACCATTCTTGGTGTCATCCTTTGCCTTTTGGGTGTCACTTTGAGTGTCATTTTGGGTGTCATTCTGAATTTTCTGTCCACTTTTTCGCTTTAATGTCCACCATCTTGATTATCTAGCGTATCATTTTCATTGTTTTGGGGTTCACTTTAGGGTTCATTTTGGGGTTCACTCAAAGTTTTGGGGTTCATATTATCGTGCTGCCATTCTATTCGATAAATTATGGAAAATGTGAAATAATCACCTTGTTTTATTTGGAATTATGTGAAAATATAGGATGAAAACAAGTGGGATAATGTGAAATACCTATGTATTTATAGCTCAGATTATGTGAAGAGTGTTATCTTTGCAGTTGTAATCAAAGATTTTAGATATGGATAAACTGCTTAGAAGAAAAGTTGATAGCTATTTGATGGCTTGGAAAAACAATCCAGATAGAAAACCGCTAATTATTAAAGGTGCCCGTCAGATTGGAAAAACACGCTCTATCGAGTGGTTTGCCAGTCAAAACTATAAAACTGTTATACAGATTAATTTTGTAGAGCAACCTAAATACAAGAATATCTTTGAGGGTGGTTTTGAGGTTGATACCATTCTTAAAAACATATCGTTACTAAATCCTGAACTCAAGTTTATTCCAGGTGAAACTCTTTTCTTTTTTGATGAGCTACAAGCTTGTCCCAATTGTGCTACTTCACTGAAGTTCTTTAAGCTTGATGGACGCTTCGATGTTATCTGTTCCGGGGCATTAATGGGAATCAATTATCGTGAAATCGAATCCAATAGTGTAGGCTATAAGGAAGATTATGAAATGCACTCCATGGATTTTGAGGAGTTCCTTGGGGCTAAGGGGTACACTGAGGATTTTATAGATGAACTGTGCCAGCACATGTTGGAAGTCAAGCCACTTGCCAAATTACAAATGGATGTTCTTTTTGAATTGTTCCGTGATTATGCAACTATCGGTGGTATGCCCGAGGTGGTGAATACATATATTAAGAACAAGAACTTCAGTGGAACTTTGGGTATACAGAAACAATTGCTCAAAGACTATGAGGAAGATATCACCAAATATGTGGAAGGTTTGGATAAAGCGAAGGTAAAAGCCGTTTATAATCACATTTCTACATTCTTGGCCAAAGAAAACAAGCGTTTCCAGATAACCAAGATTGGCAAGAATGCACGTAATCGAGATTATGTTGGTTGTGTTGAATGGCTTGCTGATGCTGGCGTTATAAACGTCTGCTATTGTCTGAATCTCCCTGAACTTCCACTTAAGGGGAACTATGATCCTAAACTTTATAAGATTTATTATAAAGATACAGGACTTTTGATTGCTTCGCTTGACGAAGAAGCTCAGGAAGATTTGAGAGCTAATAAGAATCTGGGCACATACAAAGGAGCAATTTATGAGAATATAGTAGGAGATATGCTTGTCAAGCAAGGCTACAATCTTTATTACTACAGCAGCGATAGGCCTTCTCTTGAAATGGACTTCTTTGTGCGCGATGCCGACTCCCTTATTCCTGTGGAAGTAAAAGCTAATGATGGCGCAACTGCATCATTGAATAATTTGCTGAAAGAAGATAAATATCCAGATGTAAAATACGGTATCAAGCTGGGATATAAGAATATCGGATTCAATGGCAAGTTTTATACCTTTCCTTATTTCTTGAGTTTTTTACTAAAGAAATTTTTGGTAGAGAAGAATTAAAAACATAATAAACAATATAAGCTGTCTTGAGGCTGCTTATATTATAATATTATTTGGTGATTTGTTAAATTGGAATGAAGTTACTTCATGGTCTATCGTCCGAATATTATAACCTCTATGTTTAACAATTCCAGATTCAACCATTTGTTTAAACTCTTGAAGAGATTGTTCATACAGATTTTCATTCGAATCTGATTCAAATCTTTCTTTAGCTCGATCGAGAATATCTTTTAATTGAATTGTAATATCCATTTTAAATAAACGTTCTAGTGTGAATAAATTGAGGAAAATTATGTCTAGCAATAAAATCCCTTAAAATTTTATAGTAATTTCTTATAGCCTCGCGTTCAGGTTTATCACTATAGTCTGTAATTTGTAATTTGAGAGACTTAAGGGTTTCTATATCTATTGGACGTCCATGAGTCTTCCATTCATTATTATCACCAAGTTTATTAGCAATTTCTTCAGCTCGTTGCTCTTTTTCTTCTGGTGTAACAGCTCGACTATCAGAATGTATATTCCAATTCTTAAATTTATAATTTACTAACCATTTTTTCAATAGTGAAATTGTTAGTTCTTTTGCTTGTTCATACCCTCTTAATTCTGCTAAGTCAAAGTCTTTTAGTATAAGGAACTCAGCTTGTGTCAATTTGTTTTCTTGAGCTTTCTTTATCAACTCATTAATCTTATCTAAATATCCTAGTGCAGGAACAAATTTACCATCTTTATTAGGGACTTGAGGATCTATTGGACCCAGGACAGAAAAATAATCCATCCAGATCTCATCACCACTCATACAAAATATGGTACCAGCACTATATGCACAATCAGGAACAATAAAAATAACTCTATCGTAATGGTGCCGAATAATGTTCACGTATCTCTCAACTGCTGCAGCACTCCCACCTGTTGTTGTAAGAATTACAGCTAAGCAATCTCTTTTGTCTGGGGTCTTAGCAAGATCTTCAATAATTCCAAGAATACTATTTTCCTGACCGTCTACAATGGGGCCAAAATAGTTGAACACATCACAATCTAAGGCCTTTTCAAGTTCCGCAAGGCTTGTATTCATAAGATCCCTGAGGGCTTTATCAATTGATGGTACCATAATTATGCTATTATTCTTAGCAAAGATACAAGAATCTTTTAGATTAAACAAGGCTTTAACTAATTATATTTTTACGTCGGGAAAATGTGAAAATAGATAATATTTGAACAGAAAAGGAAGAAACACTTCTGTTATTGTTCAAAATATTGCTATCGGGTATCGTCTAGGGGGTTATTTTTACTCCTTGAGTGCCATTTTAAATCTTTTGAGCAGAAATTATCGCAGCAAACAACGAAAAAGGTTGTATTCGTACAACCATATTTAAAACATTTTGTATATTTGCTCTGTGTGATACTAAATAAGGTACTGTATGAAATATCTTAATATTAAGAAGGCTTTGACTGCATGGCAAGAGTTACAGCCACTATCTGAGAAGGACAAGGATAGGCTTAGCCGTCGTTTTACTGTTGACTTCAACTATAATAGTAACCATATAGAAGGTAATACGCTGACTTATGGTCAGACAGAAATCTTGTTGTTATTCGGCAAGGTGATTGGAGAGGCAAGCGTGCGCGATGTTCAAGAAATGACAGCAAGTAATGTCGGTTTACGAATGATGACAGAAGAGGCGAAGGTAAAAGAGGCTCCTTTAACGCAAAACTTTATTAGAACACTACACCAGACATTACTTCGTGAGGATTATACGGTATATCGTAATTTGCCTGGTGGAGTTCAGACGAGCTATGTGATACATGCAGGACAATATAAAACTCATCCTAATAGTGTAATTACACGATATGGTGACAGATTTGAATATGCTTCCCCTGAAGAAACTCCCAGTCTGATGGCAGACTTGGTGGATTGGTACAACAAGGCAGAGCAAGAAGGCAAACTTACCCCTGTAGAGTTAGCAGCATTGTTCCACTATCGTTATATACGCATTCATCCCTTTGAAGATGGTAATGGTCGTATTGCCCGACTGATGGTGAACTTTATCCTTACTCGCCACGATTATCCGATGATTGCAGTCCGTAGTCGTAAAAAGAGTGAGTATTTAGAGGCTTTGCATCAGGCAGACCTTGAGGTTGGACCAGTGCCGAGTGATGGTGCTCATGCGGATATCAAGGATATCCGTCCATTTATGAAATACTTCAATGAGTTGGTCGCTACGGAGGTGTATAATGATGTATTGTTTGTAAGCGAGAAGAATGAGAATGTGTGGTGGTACGACGGTGAACGAATTGCGTTCCGCACACCAAACTATACGAAGATTCTCAATGCTATGCGCACTGAGCCGACATTGACACTTGCTGATATGAAAGATATTACTGGGATCAGCATCGCTGCCATTCAGAAGTTACTCGACCAATTGATTCAAAAGAAGTATGTTGAGCGAGGTGAAAAAGATGGTAGTTGGAGAGTGTTTGTGACACAGTAAATAAATCTACATAAAACGATACCGATATATTGTATGCAATAAAAGCAACATTCAACACTCAAATATACATTGGATACGTGTTGTTGAATGTCGCAAATTGTTTATAAGTTAATGTATTTAGAAAAGAAAAGATTTACATAAATACTAGACCTTAAATGAAGAAAGTTGTTTTAGAAGATGTAAAAGGAATACGTCGATTAGAATTTGAATTACCAAATAACAATGGAGTATATTTGATAACTGGTAAAAATGGAACTGGTAAAACAAATTTACTAGTTGCACTTCATCGTATCTGTAATAGAGATGCATTTCGTGATAATTTTCATGCGGGGGCTCATAATTTTGACGATGTTAGCAATTATCGAATATCATATAACAATGATGGGAACATAGTTTCTTATTCTTATACAAAACACGGATGGGACCCCCATCCTCGAAATACAAATGTACTAAGTTCTTTTGGATATTCGGATACAATTTATGTGAGTGCAACAAAAATGCGCTTTGATGTCCATAATCCAGCCCAACTACAACACCAAAGATTATGTAGGCATAATGTGTCTCAAGATTTTAAAGATGCAATGAATCAAATTCTGGGCACAACAAAGTTTAATGATTTAAAATACATCCAGCTGGTAAATCGAGGTCGACCTGGTCGCTATATTCGTCACAATAATAAACTATATATCATTGACGGACACAACTATTCTGAGAATACTTTTAGCCTAGGCGAAAGATTTGTTTTAAATATGTTGGATCAATTGGAAGGAGTGCAGAACAATACCCTAGTTTTGATAGATGAAATAGAGTTAGCGTTGCACCCTATTGCACAAATTGCGTTTTATAATTATTTGAAGGATTTAGCTCAATCAAGACATCTTACGGTTATTATCGCCACTCATTCACCATCATTAATTAAGAATTGCAATTCGGTATATTATCTTGAAAATAATAGAGGTAATGTAAATGTGTTAAAAAGATGCAAACCATCATTTATCCTTTCTGGATTAACAACTTCTGTAGATAATAATTTCGATAAATTATTTCTTGTTGAAGATAAGATGGCATATTATTGTCTTGAGACTATGCTAAAAAAGCACTATCAACAAACGTCACAATTATTGAATTATAAAATTGTATATATTGGAGGTTGGCCACAGGTGATAGAGTTTCTAAAACAAATGAATAATATATTGCCGTATAAACCTGGAATGGTGTACGCATACTTAGATCATGATGCTAAAACTAGCCTTGATCTCCTGGAAAACAAACCAAACTTATATGAAGGAGAACAAAAGAGCCTAAATAATTATAATGATGTACGTCAATATATAGAGTTTCTACATGTTACACCAGAAATTGATATATGGAAATGGCTTGTAGATAATGAACAAGTATTTTTGAGACAATGGCAAACAAAATCAAACAATGCTTTATTTCAATTGAATGACTCAATCAACAATATTGATATAACTCATAGACGGGCTCGTACAAGTAGTGTTTGTAAAGAATGTTTTAATAAATTGATCGCTCAATTGGTATGTGCTCCCAATTTGCCTGAAGAGTTATGTAGAAAGACAATTATAGATATCTATTATGAAAATGCGGTATTTAATGATCCAATGTGGCGCGATATTAATCGAAAACTATATTGTCAATTGAATGTATAAATTAGAATTAAGCTATAAAAACGACTTCAAAATCGAAGTCGTTTTTATAGCTTAATAAATATTTCTTATTTATTATTAATCAATTCATTCAATACATATTCTATGGCGGTATCTTTATCGTCAAAGAAGTCTGTAACCGTTTGTTTGACCTCATGGTTCGGTTCGACACTTACTCCTTCCATAGGAAAGCCTTTAGGAGAGAAGTGTGGATCACGAGTGGGAATCCTGAACCAAATACCATATTTTGAGGTGAAATTCTTTGGGGCACAACCTGTATCGCCAGCTGTTTTTTCTCCGACTAATGTGACATAACCACTCTCTTTCAGATCTATCGTAAAACTCTCAGCAGCTGAAAAGGTGTGATTACTCGTCAATAAAAATAACTTGCCGCTATAAACGTTGGGCTGTGGTGTGATATTACCGCCAACACAATGTTCTTGCGGTTCCTTTAGCAGATATTCTGCAATCAATCGACCATTATTACTATTACCTCCACCATTTCCTCTAACATCGATGATTAAATATGGAAGACTACAAACTTGATTATATGCTTGTTTGAAATTCTCCACAACATTATCCATCATTGATTCAATACATACATATCCAATACTGTCACGTAAGATTTTGTAATGAGCTTTAGGAGTATTGCTTAATATAGAACTTGTTAGAGGCAATTTGAGTTTTAGCGTATCTCCATTTCTACGTACATCACAATGGATTAGGCTATCGGTAAATGACGTAAAAATTCTACATTGAGTAAGGTGCGTCTTATAAGCGTCAGTTGAGGCAGATGTATACTTTGCCATACTTTGTATATATCGGTCGATAGGAGTGTTATTTATTGCTATTATCTCATCTTTGTCGGAGAATCCATTATTTGTAAAATGGTCATTAGGTTTCTCGATAAATAATCTATTCTCGACAATTGTCGGATAATATTCTGCAGAATGAAGTGTGAGCATTACGCCTGCATGTCCAATTCTCAATGCAGCAAAATATTCACGAAGCAGTAATCCATAATCAACTTTTGTTATAGATTCATTTGCTATTCGATTGGCAAATGAGTTGTAAAGGGAGTCCAAATCGTAACCTTTATGTTCACACAAGGGACAATTTTCTGAAACTATATCGTGGATACTCTTAAAATCCTCAGCGAAGTTATTTGATTCAACAGGTATTTCTGATACATGATACGATTGAATCAGTTTCTGTTCGTCTTGATTAAGTTTGATTGCATATTCAATCAATTTATCGATGCAGTATGCGTAATCTATTGTCTGATAATCTTTTATGGTATATCGGTACAAGTGGGAAACGTACCTTGAAAAAGTAACCATAAATAATTAAAGGTCAATAATTTACGGTGTTATTTCTTTGTTACTTTCTATTTTATTGTTTTTTGGCTGTTGATAACTTGTTTTTTGCGGTACACGAGTTACGATTTGTAAGTGTATAAAATGTACTATTCTTGAGGGTAATCTTAGAATCCGTATACGTCACCATAACCGTTTGATAAAGCTGACATTATACTATCTTCTTCATCTACTACATTAAATTCACTTAATTCCTTTAGTCGTCTATTTTCCTCTAGTTGGGTTTCAATTATCTCCTCACGTTCTTTCTGTTGAACTTTTGAAAGTTTTGCCCAATTTATATACCAATTATAGAGTTTTAATAAATTAGCCTCACTATAGACTTCTACCTGAGGTTTAGTGATAGAATCATCTTGCTTTTTTAAATAATAGAACAACTGCATTTTTTCTAACAGTCCCATATTGTCTATTCCTTTATTTGTTTTTAGGAATATCTTTTTTAGAAGCATTCTTTGGTCATTAACTCTTTGAATAAGAATTTCTAGCTCCTTCATCTCTTCAGACTGAAAGTATTCCTTTATAAAAGAATAATCTGCATCGGAAACTTTATCATTCAATTGAAATTCCGGTAGTCTGAGAAATTTCATCTCCTGATTTAATGATGTCAAACTAATATTTAGTTCTCTTAGAATCTGTACTATTCTCATTGTTTAAGTTGTTTAGAAAATGTCCTTTACTATATGACTATTTACCATCTTTTGCATGGTTTTATCTTATACTATTCTTGTTAGTATTATCGTAATAGCCATTTCCAGATAGGAATGACTTCAATAGTCTTTCCGTCAATATTCAGGATGTCTTCTTCATCTCTTGTAATTACTAACAATCTTCTGCATGGGAGAACTGATGACATCTTAATAAGTGCATTGATTTCGCGTTCAAATGTTTCTGCATCTGAAAGAGAGTAGCTAACCTGAATTGCAGTCTCGTTGTCAGGGATATAGAAATCCACTTCGACTCCGTGGTTGTAGAAGTATACGCTATCTTCTCTTCCATACTCTCTGATCAGACTCATGGCTACTAAGTTCTCCAGGAGCGAGGTGTCCGAGTCAAGTAAGAATAGATTTAGGATTCCATTATCTGTAAAGTAATACTTTGGATTGGTCTCTTTGTCTACCAATTTGCCTGCGATATTCTGTACAGCATTGATTAGCCATGCATCTTTCGCATACTCCATATAGTTAATTACAGTTGCCTTTCCGACCTTTACACCTGTAGAGGATACGATGTTGGCAAGTCTTGTGAATGACATAGGCTGCTTGACGCTCTCTGCTACTTTCTTGAACAATACGCGCAATGCGAAGGTGTTGTCAATCTTATGTCTTGTCGCAATATCACCAAGATATATCTTTTGATAAACGCTTGAAAGGTAGTCTCTTTTTGAATTCAGTGGGGCTCCTTCAGGAAATCCTCCAAAACGGAAGTAATCATTGAATGTCCTCTGCAATTCTGAGCGTAGCTGGGTTGCATAAAATGTATCTGGAGTAATCTCAATGTTCTTCACTTTTAAGAACTCCTTGAAGTCATAAGGGTATACGTTTACTTCTATATATCGACCTCCCAAAGTCGATAATATTTCCTTGCTGAGCATTTTTGCGTTGCTTCCAGTGATGTATACTCGATATTTGGAATCAGCAAGGCGTCTGGCAAACTTCTCCCATCCGTCTATATTCTGGATTTCATCCAAGAATAGGATAGGTTGCTTGCCGTATGTTTCCATGTGGATCTCGATGAGGAGGTTTAGGTCTGCAGAGGTCATGCCTTCCAGACGCTCATCCTCAAAATTGATATAAAGGATCTCATCCCAGTCAGTCCCAGCTGCTAATAATTCATGTATCCTCTGATAAAGTAAGTATGATTTACCTGCGCGTCTTATGCCGACAAGTACATAGTTTCCAAATTCCTCGAATGAGAAGTCGCGAGGGATTACTTGATGCTTAGGAATTTCAATCCTATAATCTGCTAATACAGCTTTGAGAAGATCTTTATTCATAATATTGTTCTGTGTCCGATACAAAAATAGCTAATTATTGTTTTATGTGCAAAACAATTTCTATGTTTCTCTCTACTTTTTATGTTTTTCTCCCTACCTTTTTAGCAAAAAGTAGAGTTTGAGTGCACAAAGTAGGGAGAAAATAATGCCTATCCACATCAGCAACTTCTGCCACCAGTACAGGATATTGACTTCCTTCTCGATGATGGTTTCTATCTCCCGTGTTTCTACGGATTCCTTGAAGCGGTCTTTGTAGGTGAGATAGATTCCCATGGAGTCAACAACTGTCTTTACTGTAATGGCTGTCGGTTGATAGGGTAGTGGCTCTGATTCCATCTTAATGGACTGTTGAAGGCGTGCGGATCTGAAGAAGTTTCGCAGCTTGTGTGAGACTGAGGTAAGGGTTCTCCATCAGTTCTTGTCTTCTGGTTTCAGTGACCGATCTCTGTTTGAGTTGGAGAAGATACTCTCGATTTCGTGCTTTTCCTGCAATGTTGGCACAGCGTTTTGAACAGTACTTGGTTGTACTTTTCTGTGACACGAACTCTGCTCCGCAATGCTGGCAAATTCGTTTGTGAGTAAATAACGAGTACATAATACAGTGGTTGAGCTGCATTTGTCAAGTTTTCGCCTGATTTGTTGTTCATCTTTGTTCAGTGATGTTCAAGTTTGTCAATCTACCTGGTCATACTGATTTACTTATAAGGTGTTTGTACCGGCACGGTACAAATAAGGTACAAATCTCAACGAATATCTATCAAAATGCGTTAACATTAAACAATAAGTCCATTACCGCAGGAGACGATAACGGACTTATGTTGTGATAGATAGTGTTATTTATCGTTATTTATTGATTATCAATTACTTACCTATGCAAAACTTCCCAAAGATATTTCCCAGGACTTCGTCGGTGGTGATTGAGCCGGTGATGGTGCCGATGTAGTGAATGGCTTCACGGATGTCTTGGGCAACCAGATCGGTGGGGATGCTGAGTTCGAGTCCTTCTTGGACACGGTCCAGAGCCTGTGAGGCCTCTTGAAGGGCTTCGTAGTGGCGCAAGTTTGTCACTAGGGTTGCATCTGTGGTATGTCGCAAGGAGGTTTGGGAGTAGGAGAGGAGGTCGCAGAGTTCGGCGATGCCTTTCTTTTGTTTGGCAGCAATGGGCAGGATGCGCAGTGGCTGGATGCCAGCTTGCTCGGCAGCCAAGCGGATGCGTTCCAGATAAGTCGCCAAGGTGCCGTCAACCATCGCAGCGGAAGTGTCGGAAGTAGCTTCCGCAGGATTACCAGCTACAGAAGAAGCGCTTGAATTACCAGCAACTGAAGAAGCGCTTGAAATACCGTCCAGCGCATCCACCTTGTTCAACAGGATGATGACCTGCTGATGGGTGGGATCGATGCGGGTAGAGAGGGTGCGCAGCCCCTCTTCAAAGTATTCCGGACGCTCCGCATCCAACACCATCAGCACAAGACTGGCCTGCTGGATTTTCGTATAGGTCCGTTCAATACCGATGATCTCAATGGTTTCTGTCGTGTTTCGGATGCCCGCCGTATCAATGAAACGGAAGGTGATTCCATCGATGTTCAGGGTTTCTTCGATGGTATCGCGCGTTGTGCCGTGAATGGAGGAGACGATGGCACGTTCTTCCCCCAAAAGGGCGTTCAACAACGTACTCTTTCCAGTATTGGTAGCACCTGCAATCGCCACAGGTACACCATTTTTAATCACATTACCTAATGCAAAGGATTTGATCAGCATCCTGATATGGGAAGCCAGATCCTGGACCGTAGCAACCAGCTGGCTCCGGTCCGCAAACTCCACTTCCTCCTCACTGAAATCCAGTTCCAGCTCCATGAGGGAAACCAACTGCAGCAAATCGGTACGCATCCGTCCCAATTCATCCGAAAAACCGCCCCGCATCTGCTGTATAGCCACACGGTGGGCAGCTGAAGTCTCGGATGCGATGACGTCCGCAACCGCCTCTGCTTGAGCCAGGTCCATTTTGCCATTCAAGAAAGCACGACGGGTAAATTCACCGCCTTCAGCCAGACGGGCTCCCGAAGCCATCAGGGTTTGAAGAATGCGTTGTGCAATGTATTCAGAACCGTGGCAGGAGATTTCCACCGAGTCTTCGCCGGTGTAAGAACGGGGCGCACGGAATACCGTCACCACCACTTCGTCCAGCAACTCGTCGTGGTCAAAGAATTGCCCGAACTTGACGCGCCAACCGGGCGTATCGGCTACCGAAACACCGTCCATCGAACGGAAACAGCGATCCACAACGGCAAACGCCTCGGGGCCGCTCACACGGATGACCGCAATGGCACCAAAACCACTGGCTGTTGCACGGGCACAAATTGTATCATCAAATCCTACCATGATCGAATGAAATTAGTCGTTGTTTGTAATTTCCAGCAAGGCTACGTTTTCAACGTGATGTGTATGCGGGAACATATCTACCGGTCGTACGGCACGAATGGTATAGGCTTCGGAAAGCAGGGCAAGGTCACGTGCTTGTGTTGCCGGGTTACAGCTGACATACACAATTCTACGGGGTCTTGCGTCAAGGATTACTTTAGCAACATCCGGATGAATACCCGCACGCGGGGGATCCAAGACAATGACGTCGGGAGTACCTCCGTGTTCGGCAATGAACGAAGGCGTCAGGATGTCTTTCATATCGGCCGCAAAAAACTCGCAGTTATCGATACCGTTGTTACGGGCATTGACTTTGGCATCTTCAATCGCTTCGGGAACATATTCAATCCCGATGACTTGTGAGGCTTGACGAGCGAGGAACAAAGCAATCGTTCCAGTTCCGGTGTACAAGTCGTACAAACGTTCGTTGCCAGTCAGACCTGCAAATTCACGCACCACCGAATACAGGCGGTACGCCTGGAGGGAATTGGTCTGATAGAAAGACTTGGGACCAATTTTGAAACGGATTCCTTCCATCTCCTCGTAAATGGCATCTTCACCCGCATAGAGAACAACTTTCTGATCGGAGATGGAGTCGTTCAACTTGCGGTTGATGACATAATGCAGGGACTTGATTTGCGGGAAGTTGGCCACCAAAGCATCCAACAGACCCACCCGTGCCTGACGATCTTCCTCCGAATCTTCGTAGGCAAAGACCACAATGATCATCACGTCTCCAGCCTCAGTCGTACGC
Source organism: Bacteroidales bacterium (assembly GCA_017647795.1). GTDB lineage: Bacteria > Bacteroidota > Bacteroidia > Bacteroidales > UBA932 > JAGCJX01. The sequence goes on from JAGCJX010000023.1 coordinate 21,177, forward strand.
ACCACGAGGTTGCGCAAATAACCGACTTGGTTGCGGAGGTTGTAGAAGGTCAGACCGTGCTCCACAGCGTACTTCCGGACAAAATTCCGGATCTCATTGGAAGGTTCAGGTTGCAGGTGGCATTGCTTGATATCCAATACTTTGTCAAAAGCACCACTGATATGAAAACCGAGACCGACACCGGCTGGATTGGTATTCGGAACCTCACCATCGTTGAAGACTTCGGCCGGATTTTCACCGGTAAAGATCCAGCGACGATCCGAGAAGGTATATTCCAGTTTGTTCCGATAGCACGTCGTACGTTCGGAGCCGAGGATGGGTTGAAGGGGCGGGAGCTCCAGGTGACCGATGCGGCGCAATTGGTCTTCGACCTGCTGTTGTTTGTATTTCAGTTGCAGTTCATAGGGCAGGGGTTGCCATTTGCAACCACCACAAACGCCGTAGTGTTCACAGAAAGGTTCGAGACGGTCCGGTGAAGGAGTCACCATCCGTTTCACATAACCTTCCATGTAGTTCTTGTTTTTCTTGATGACCTGTACATCCACCACATCGCCGGGGATGGCTTGTTGGATGAACAAAGCTTTTCCGTTTACGTGTGCAATGGCCTTTCCTTCAGCAGCAACGCCTTCGACCAACACGCCTTCAATCAATTCTTTATCTCTTCTACCCATACTGGATCTTTTAGTTTGCAAAAATATTACTTTTCCACGGAGTTCTGCAACAAATGTTCCAAGACTTGGATGACACCGTGTTCTGCATTGGAAGGGGCCACAAACCGTGCGTGGGGGAACAATTCTGGAAAGGCATTGGCCACTGCAAAACTGTAAGTTGCACAGGACAACATTTCGCTGTCATTCATCTGATCGCCGAATGCAAGGGTCTGGTCCGGCGAGATGCCTAAGCGTTGTTGCAGGCGTTTCAACGGAACACCTTTGTTTGCAATGGGATCACTCAAATCCACCCAATTGCGTCCCGACAACACCACTTTCAACCCTTGCTCCTCAAAATGGCGCAAATGGGGATAAGCATAGTCCGGAGCCTCGCCCAAATTGCACACCGCAATCTTCAGGCAGGGATCGTCGGCAACGGCGGTGATGTCCGGAACAATTTCCAGACGTTGGTAATACTTGGACACTTCTTGAAGAAAGGCGGCATCCAAGTCTTCAACATAGGCCTGTTTTGCCCCACAATACACCGCGTGGCAGTTCTCCAACGCCCGCACAGCTTCCGCAATGGGACGTACGTTGGCCTTGTCAAACTCCAGGATCGACAGGGGCTGATCCTGGAACGCTTCAAACGAACCGTTCTCCGCAATGAAATAAATCCGGTCCAGGTAGGCCTGAAACATCTCGCGGAGGTTGTAGTATTGACGGCCACTGGCCACCACAAATTCCACACCCCGCTCCAGCAGCCGGTCCAGAACAGGAAAAAAGGAAGGAGAGAGGGTCCCGTTGGGATTGAGCAGGGTCCCATCCATGTCGGTAACCACCAACTTGATGTCCTGCGGGAATTTCGGAAAAGAAGGGTGAACCCCAGTGGAGTCCACCCCATTCTTATGCATCATTGTTCTGTCTTAGAATTTAAAACGTACAAACAATTCGATTGCTTGGTATTCCGCCATACCGAGTTTGTCGTAGGTAACGGCAGTCGCGTGGTTACGCTCTTCGGCACGTTGCCAGAATTCACGTGCATCGGAACCCGGGAACAGCGGACGGTCTTTTTGGGATTGGTGACGGAAGATGGCTTCGCGTTTGATAGCCACTTCTTCCGGGCTCAACGGAACGGCCATTTCTGCTTCTGCAACGTCCCATTCTTGCCATGCTCCGCGGTACATCCACACGCGGCAGTCTTTCATCCATTCTTCTTTCTTCAATTCTTTCACGGCACGAATCACAGACAAGAAGCAGACACGGTGGGTTCCGTGCGGGTCGCTCAAGTCACCAGCCACGTAAATTTGGTGAGGTTTCACGCTTTGCAACAAGTCCTTCACAATTTGAACGTCGGCTTTGCCCAGCGGGTTTTTCTTCACACCACCGGTTTCGTAGAACGGCAAGTTCAAGAAGTGAACACGTTCTTCCGGAATGTTCAAGTAGCGGCATGCGGATTTGGCTTCGCCTCGACGGATGGCCGCTTTCACTTCGCGAACGTCTTGCGGGTCAGCTTCACCCGGGTGTTTGTCACCCAAGATTTTTTCTACACGACGATAAACTTCTTCTGCTTGGGCCACGTCACCACCGTAGATCTTCGCATTTTCACGCATGAAATCCAAGTAACGGATTACGTCGTGGTCAAATACGGCGATGTTACCAGAAGTTTGGTATGCCACGTGCAATTCATGACCGTGTGAAGACAAACGGGCCACGGTTCCACCCATGGAAATCACGTCGTCGTCGGGGTGGGGACTGAACACAATCACACGTTTGGGGAAGGGGAATGCACGTTCCGGACGAGTAGAGTCGTCGGCATTCGGTTTTCCACCCGGCCAACCGGTGATGGTATGTTGCAATTCGTTAAAAATCTTAATGTTCAAAACACTTGCAGGTCCGTGTTTGGTCAACAGATCCGACATACCGTTGTCGTTGTAATCGCGGTCGGTCAATTTCAAGATCGGTTTGTCCAATTTGCGGCAGAGCCAGAAAGCAGCCTTGCGGATCATGTAGTCGGTCCATTCGCAAGTGCCGGTCATCCAAGGAGTCTTGATGCGGGTCAATTCTGCAGACGCAGCTTCGTCGATCAACACTTCGATGTTTTCGTGTTTTTGGAGGTAGGTGATCGGAATTTGTTCGCTCACCGGTCCTTCGATCAATTTGGCAATGGTAGAAGCCTTGCCTTCGCCCCAAGCCATGAAGAAAATCTTCTTCGCGGAGAGGATGGTATCGATACCCATTGTCAAAGCGTGGTAGGGAACGTATTCCACGCCAAAGAAGTCACTGGCAGCACCCACACGGGTGTTGTGGTTCATTGTAATGACGCGGGTTCTGGAGTTGTAATGCGAACCGGGTTCGTTGAAGCCCATGTTGGAGAGCAGGAGAATGTCCAAACCTCCGTGTTTGCGGATTTCACGTTCGTATTCTTCACAGTATTGGTGGATGTTTTCGCGTTTGGTACTGTCCAAGCAACGGATGTTTTCCGGTTGGAAGTCCACGAAATCAAACAAATATTCTTTCAAAAAACGGTAGTGGCTTTGCAACTCGTTGCGATCCAAAGGATAGTACTCGTCTACGGAATAAACGATTACATCTTTGAAGGAAACCAGTCCAGCCTTGTGGGCGTTGACCAACTCTTCATAAACTTGAATAAAAGCAGAAGAGGCAGAGAGCCCCAACACACATTTGCCATCGGAATGAACCTTGTCACGGATGGTTAATACAATTTTGTCAGACACCAAACGGGCGGCGTCTTCTGCATCTTTAAAAATGCTCACCGGCAACTTTTCATAACGTCGGGTAAAGTCAACAGTAAAGTCCATGATGTATGTATTTTTAATAGGTTACTTATTAATTCTGTATTCGTGCAAATTTACGAAATATCTTTCGAAATACCGGTCCTAATAACCGTATTTTTTCCACATCCGGCTCATCCGGTTGCGGATTTCATTTTCCTTGGAGTTTTCCTGCGGTTCGTAAAATTTGTGGGCCCGACAGGAATCCGGCAGAAACTCCTGATCCACAAAGTTTCCCGCATAATCGTGGGCATATTTGTAATCTTGCGCATAGCCCAATTCCTGCATCAGTTGGGTCGGTGCATTGCGCAAGTGCAGAGGAACGGGCGAGTTGTCGCCTTTGGCCACCCAAGCCAGGGCCTCGTTGATGGCTTTGTAGGCAGAGTTGCTTTTGGGAGAGGTCGCCAAATAAATGGCACATTGGGACAGGATGATGCGGGCTTCGGGCATGCCGATTTTGTGGCAGGCATCGAAGCAGGACTGCGCCAACAAAAGGGCGTTGGGATTGGCCAAACCCACATCTTCGGCAGCCAGAATCAACATCCGGCGGGCGATGAACAAAGGATCCTCACCACCGTTGAGCATGCGGGCCATCCAATACACAGCCGCATTGGGGTCCGAGCCGCGGATGCTTTTGATGAAAGCCGAAATGATGTCGTAATGCTGTTCGCCCCCTTTGTCATAAATTGCAATGTTCTCCTGCAGACGCTGTTGGACCAGGTCGTTGGTAATGACCAATTTCTCCAAAGCTCCGGAGGAAGAGACCAGAATATCCAAGATGTTCAGCAACTTACGGGCATCCCCACCGGAAAAACGAAACAGGGCTTCTTTCTCCTGTACCTCAATCTTCCGCGTCTTCAAATAGTGATCTTCGGTCAGCGCCCGGCGCAATAATTTATCCAAATCTTTGGATTCCAATGATTTAAGCACATAAACCTGACAGCGGGAGAGCAGGGGGGTAATGACTTCGAACGAAGGATTTTCGGTCGTAGCACCGATCAACGTCACGGTACCGGTTTCTACCGCTCCCAGCAAAGCATCCTGTTGGGCCTTCGTAAAACGATGTATCTCATCAATGAACAGGATGGGTGATCCGCTGTTGCCCGAAAACAAGGTCGAATTCTTGGCTTTGTCGAATACCTCACGCATTTCCTTGACCCCAGAACTGATGGCCGACAAGGTATAGAAATCGCGTTTGAGGCTGGTAGCGACAATGTGCGCCAAGGTTGTTTTGCCCACGCCCGGAGGACCCCACAAAATGAAGGAATTCACGTTACCGGTCTCAATCATGCGGCGCAGAATGGCGTTCGGTCCCACCAAATGTTCCTGTCCCACGTATTCATCCAGGTTCCGGGGCCGCATCCGCTCGGGGAGCGGGGCAAATTGATTATTATTTAACATAATATAAATTGTGTCTAAATCTAGAAAGGATAACCAATGGAGAACTGGAAGGCATAACCATCTTGTTTTATCCATTGATCTACAGGTTTCCACGACTGAATTTCAGGGTCATACAACTTAACACCCAAATCCAAACGTACGACTACAAAATCCAAGTCAACTCGCAGACCCATACCGGTATTCAAAGCAATGCTACGGAAGAAATCTTCTTCAAAACGTGTCCAAACGTTACCCGCATCAAAAAACAAAGCGCCATTCAGGTACCAGAACAACGGGAAACGATATTCCACGTTCGCCTCCAACTTCACGTTCCCCGTTTGGTTCGGAATCGCAAAAGTCTTGTCCTGCGGCGAAGTACCAGGACCCAGCGTTCGTGCCTGCCATCCGCGCATGCTGCTCGCACCCCCAGCCCAGAACAATTTTTCAAACGGCACGGACGACGAGTTACCATAGGCATGCCCAATACCACCCATCAAACGGGTTGCCAACGCCTGGCGGTTGTCCGGACCGAATTTCAAGGTATATCCCAAGGTCATTTCTCCCCGTACATATTGCGAATACGGCGATCCCCAGATGGTGCGGGATCCGCTTTCATTTTGCTGAAAATAAGGATTGAACAAGCTCAGAACATTGCCCGCCATGTCGTATTGGAAACGAGCATAGAACCGGTTGTTTTTGGGATTCATGGACGGATCCGTTGTATAATAATAGGTAAAGCCGGCTCCCAAGACAAAGTGGTCCTTGTAAGAATCTTGCAAGAACGGGTCTTGCAGGCTCTCGTAGAAGGAATCCTTCATGTCAAAAATCTTCACGATATCGACTTGAATTGGCGACACGGTAAAGTATTGGGTCCGGTCTGTGTTGTTCCAACTGTATCCCATAGATCCACTGATGAGGTTCCGGGTGTATTCGGGACGTTCCTGGTAATTGTAACCCAAACTCACATCCGTCCTGGGCAATGTCCGTCCAAACCAACGGTCCGGCAGGAACATAAAGGTCGGCAGACTCAAACTAGCCGAAACCCCAAATTCTGTGGAGTGCGTCGGGTCGTTGAGTTTGAACTGGAAGTTCCCCATAAAACTGAGGTTGAACCATTCCCCGCCATGGAAAAGATTCCGGTGATAGTACGAAATGGCCGGCGTAACCCCCAACAAACCCGTAGAATTACTCGAAGCCTCCAGGTTCAATTTGTAACCGGATACCTTTGACGGCACCAGGCGGATTGTACAATCTACATAGTTGGAATCCCGTTCTTCCAGAATGAGGTTGACGCTGTTATACATCTGCAAATTGGAGAAGCGTTGGTACGTGGTATTGACCATATTCTCGTTGTACACAGAATCGGGTGTCATCCAATTCATGCGTTTGAGCACACTGGGACGGATATTCAATTCATTGTCGTACAAGATATAAAAATCATCAAAGGCCAAGGTATCCAAAATGGGATCAATGCCTCGGGACAAACTGGCCTGGTAACGGATCAAATCGCTTACCGGCTGGATGTACACGTCGCCAATTCGGAATTGCCGGTGCGGACGGGCCATTTCGGGCGTTTCGTTCCGAGTATAATTGAGGATTTTGAAGGTCAGGATGGCTGAGTCTTTCACCGAAACGGTATCCGCCTCAAAAAGAAAATAGTTTTTGGTAAAACCGTAATAACCCTTATTCCGGATAACGCTGGTAGCGCGTTCCGCTTCTTTTTCCAGCACCTGCTCCGAAAGAACGGTACCTTTCTGCAGGTAACTGGACGTTGTATCCTGCAAATAAATGGAACGGATCTTCTCATCCGGAATCTCGTATTCAATGGCGGCAATGGGATAGGTCTTGCCCAAATGAATGTCATAAAAGACCTCTGCGCGGCGATCCTGTGCAGAAATGGAGTCCAATACCCGTGACTGGTAATAGCCCAGGTACTGCAAGTGGGTCTCCATGTTACTCTTGGACTGTTCCACCAAAGTGGCATCCATCAGAACAGGTTCCTGCCCGATTTTCTTCACCGTACGGTCCCACCAGTTTCCGCTACCGTTGCTCCAGTTGTATACACTCAAAAACGGGCTCCAGTGTCTAATGAAATAGGAATTCGGCTTTTGGCGGATGTAAGATTGGATTTCGTCGGCGTCGTATTCTGGGTATTTTTCCTGATTAACAACGTGCACATAATTGTCTACCAGCCGGTAAGATCCTTCCGGAACCACACGGGTCGTACTGCAGGATCCAGCAAACAGAAGGACCAGGGTCACCAGAAACCCTGCCCAGAAATAGCGGCTGTGTTGTATGCGCCCGTGTTTCATCATAAAAAAATTTTACTGCAAATGTACAATTTTTAAGCCGTTTATAAAAAAGTTCCTACATTTGTACGAGGAAATGAATCCGACTCACTTGCATTTGAAAATTAACCATAAAGTAACTTACTTACATTTCTAAAAATGAAGAACAAGTACATCGATCTGATTGAACAGTCTTTCGAATTTCCGCAAGACGAGTTTCGTGTAGAGGACGGCGAACTCTATTTTCACAACATCCCGATGATGGACATCATTGAACAGTACGGGACCCCGTTGAAAATCTCTTACTTGCCCAAGATTTCTTCGCAAATCCAACGAGCAAAACGGATGTTCAACGTGGCGATGGCAAAAGTGGATTACCGTGGTGAATACCACTACTGCTACTGCACCAAGAGCTCCCATTTCTCCTTCGTGTTGGAAGAAGCCTTGAAAAACGACATCCACATCGAAACTTCGTCGGCTTTCGACTTCAATCTGATTGAATCGTTGTACAACGAAGGCGTGATTGACAAAGATCTGTACATCATTTGCAACGGCTACAAACGGGATTCTTACCTGGACAACATTGCCAACGCCATCAACAGCGGCTGGACCAACACCATTCCGGTTTTGGACAACATGGCTGAATTTGATGAATTGGACAAACGCGTCAAAGAACCCTGCCGCATCGGAATCCGCATCGCTTCGGAAGAAGAGCCGAAATTTGAGTTCTACACTTCCCGCCTGGGTATCCGTTATTCGGACATCATTCCTTTCTACCGCAACTGCATCAGCCAAAACAAGAAGTTCAAACTGAACATGTTGCACTTCTTCATCAACACCGGTATCCGCGACAACGCTTACTACTGGAACGAGTTGGCAAAATGCGTTTCGGTCTATTGTGACCTCAAAACCATCTGCCCCGAACTGGAATCCTTGAACATCGGTGGAGGTTTCCCGATCAAGAACTCCCTGGCCAGCGATTACGATTACGAATACATGGCCGAAGAAATCGTGGCACAAATCAAGAGCATGTGCGAAGCCCGTGGCGTTCCGGAACCGAACATCTTCTCTGAATTCGGCAGCTACACCGTGGGAGAAAGCGGTGCCACCATCTTCCAAATATTGGATGTGAAACAACAAAACGACCGCGAACGCTGGTACATGGTTGACAGTTCTTTCATGACCACCTTGCCGGACACCTGGGGTATCAAACAACGTTTCATCCTGTTGCCGATCAACAAATGGAACAGCAATTACCAACGTGTGTTCTTGGGCGGTCTGACTTGCGACAGCCAAGACTATTACAACGCGGAAGCACACGCCAACGCAATCTTCTTGCCCAGCGTGAAAGACCGTTACGACGAACCGTTGTACATCGGCTTCTTCCACACCGGTGCATACCAAGAATCCATTGCAGGTTACGGCGGTATCCAACACTGTCTCCAACCCGCTCCGAAACACATCATCATCGACAAGGACGAAAACGGAGAATACACCACCAAACTCTTCAGCAAGGAACAAACCTACAAATCCATGCTCAAGATCCTGGGTTACTAATCCTCCGATCATGAAAACTACACTCACCAAAGCTGAGATTGCCCGCATCCGGAGCCTATCACAGAAGAAAAAACGTGAGCAGGAAGGACGCTTCATCGTAGAAGGGGAAAAGATGGTCCAAGAGGCCATCGATTCCACCTTCCGCGTGGAAGCTGTGTACTACCGCGATGATATCGGCGAAGAGACGATGCAGAAAATCTCCCTGCTCTCCTCTCCTTCTCCCGCTTTGGCAGTTGTCCATACCCATCCTCAAATCCACACCACCGAGCCCGCCTTGCCCAAGGGCCTCTGCCTGGCTTTGGACGGTGTTCGGGATCCGGGAAATTTCGGGACCATCCTCCGCATCGCCGACTGGTTCGGCATTGAACGCATTTACGCATCCGAAGACTGTGTGGAAGTGTACAACCCGAAAACGGTCCAAGCCAGCATGGGTGCCATTTTCCGCATGGAAGTTTGCTATACCCCGCTGGTCCCCCTCATCAGACGTTGTGTTGCCGCAGGAATCCCTGCTTATGGAACCTTCCTGGATGGGAACAACCTCTACCAAGAAAAAACCGATCTCAGCGAGACCGGTCTCATCGTCATGGGCAATGAACACAACGGGATTTCTTCCGAAGTCAGCAACTGCTTGAACCGCCGTCTGTTCATTCCGCCTTATCCAATCGACGCACAGACTTCCGAGTCACTGAACGTCGCCATTGCAACCGCCATCCTCTGTGCAGAATTCCGAAGAAGGCAGTTGTAATTCCTCTTATACCAACTTAATTATCACACCATTCCAAGCATCAACCTCTACCGTTACTGTAGTAGGCAATTCCGGTGCATCCAAGTACGAAGCAGCCGCTGCAGGGAGGTTGATTTTCACCTTTGCATCCCACTCGGAAAAGTTGGTCACCACCAACTCCACTTCCCCTTCGTGACCACGCAAGAAGGAAAAATGGTAGCGCGGATCGTACTCGTTGTTATGCGGATTGGCATACTGCAAGTCAAAGGTCTTGCCGTACCGAAAAACAGGACGCATCGCCGTAGCAAAGAGACGTCTGTAAAGACATTGCAATTGACAGGCATCAGTTGACAAATAACGTGTACCATCACCTTCACGCAAGCCTTTCAGCCAGGAACGGACCGAAGCAACGGACCAAAAATCAAAGATCGTCGTCCGTCCATCGACTCCGCTGAATCCTTCCGACTCCATACCGGCTTCTCCCAATTCCTGTCCAAAATAGAGCATGTAGGGAACGGTGTTGAAGAACAAGGAAACGTACAAAGCCGGCAAAGCACGCCAAGGGGAACCTGCGAAAAAGGCAGACGCCAACCGTTGCTCATCGTGGTTTTCCAGGAAATTCAACATCTGCAACTGATGTTCTCCCAAACGCATCCAATTCAAAGAAATATCCGACGCGGGAGACTTATGATCCAGTATATTACGCAAGGTATCATAAAGTCCTACTTTATCATACAAATAGTCAAATCCAGCATCCAGATAAGCCCCGTACAATTCCGGCGAATAGATCTCCGCTATGAAGATGGCCTCGGGATATTGTGCACGCACTTGCGGGAATACCCACTGCCAAAAGGCCACCGGGACCAGGTGCACCATGTCGCAACGGAAGCCACCGACCCCTTTGCCCAACCAAAACAACAGGATGTCCCGCATCTTGGACCAGGTATCGGTGTGCTCGTAGTTCAACTTCGCTGTATCGCTCCAGTCGTAGTCGTAACCCCGTCCCGGATAATAGTTAATGTCTTCAAAATTTTGAATATCAGATGCATAACAACGGGCAACGTGGTTGGGAACAAAATCCATCAAAGGCACCAGACCTGCCACCCGTGTACGCTTGAGTAAGGCTTCGTAGGCCTGCATTGCATCGTTTCCACGAGTCATGTAATCACAGACACGGTAGTAATCTCGGATGGCATAGGGAGAACCCGCCTCCCCTTTCACCCCTTCATCACCGGCCGTAGCGTGATCAATAACACCCGTAAACCAAAGATGGGTGATGGAGAGTTTGCGCAACTCTGCCAACACCGCATCATCGATATCCTCAAAACAACCACTGCCGTTCCTTTCCAACGAACCGCCGGGGAGCAAATCCTCGCGCAGGTTGCCGAAAAGACGCGGCAGCAATTGGTAAATCAAGAACTTACCCCGCATGCTTATTCTTGGGGTTCCCAGTTCAAGATTTTGTAGAAGTCATATTCTTCCGGGTTTGCCAAGTACTGACGGGCAGCTTCGTAATCGGCCGGAGTAATGGCGTGAAGAATGTTGTGCATCACGTGGTTGAACTTTTCGTTATCCATATCTACCAAACGAGGCATGATCTTGCCGGTTTGGGGATCTTGCAAATCTTTCAAATACAACGGATGGATGCGACCGTCGTGGTCCGCGAAGACCATACAACCGGTTTCACCGCGTTTGAAGAGTGCCCAAACACCGATTGCCAATTGAGAGCAATACACGAGGTCATAAGCCACAGGGGTCTGACAACGAACGTCATAACCAATTTCAATCGGACGGGTTTTGATCTTCAGGCCCAATTCTGCCAATTTGTTTTCCAACATGGTGTTGAAGATTTGGGCTTTGGAAACTTTACCCAATTCCGGGTGACCGTGTGCATCGTAGGAGAAGACTACACCGGTTTTTTCCAATTCTGAATCGCTCAATTTGTGGAACACACCTTCGGAGATCATGATACCGCCGTAAGTGATGCCCATGGTTTTGCGTTTCACGATGGAAGAAACGGCCAAGTCCACGATTTTTTCAACGGTGATTTCCGTTTTGTTGAACATTTCCGGAATCACCACCATCGGATAGTGGCAAGAAGCACCGATACCGAAAGCCAAGTGACCGGCTGAACGGCCCATCGCTGCAACGAGGAACCAAGTACCGCTGGTACGTGCATCTTCGTACACGGTGGTAGCAATACGGGTACCTTCTGACATCGCAGAATAGTAACCGAAGGTCGGCACATCGTTCGGCAACGGCAAGTCGTTGTCAATGGTTTTGGGAACGTGGATGTTTTGGATGGGATACTGACGAGCTTCCAAGAATTTGGCAATGCGGTTTGCGGTAGAAGCGGTGTCATCACCACCGACGGTCACCAACAATTTCACGCGGTTGTCTTGGAAGAACTTCAGATTGAACTTGTTGTCGATGTCGTCCTGGGTCGGTTTGTAACGGCTCATCATCAAATACGAACCACCACGGTTGAAAATGTTGTCTGCCAAGAAGAAATCTATGTCAACGTAATCCGGTTCTTCGGAAAACAAGCCCTTGTAACCACCGTTCAAACCAATTACGCGATATCCGTTTTTCAAGAAAGTTTTTGCAATCGTCCCTACTACTGTGTTAATCCCCGGAGCGGGACCGCCTCCGGTCAGAATTACAATCGAATCTTTCATTTTCCTTTTCACTTAAAATCAACTTACTTTTTGCGTCTGTGCAAAAACGGCGCAAATGTAGAACTATTTATTGAGATTGGATGAAAAAATCGTATTTTTGTACGATTATGGCGATGACAAAAAATGCTGCTCAAAAGCGAATCGAAGAACTCCGTAGCGAGATCCTCCGGCACAACCGAAACTACTATGTTTTGAATATGCCGGAAATCTCTGATTTTGAGTATGATCTGCTCATGATGGAGTTGCAGGGCCTGGAAAAGAAATACCCGGAATGGATCACCCCGGATTCCCCGACCCAAACCGTCGGAAGTGACCTGGTGGATGAACCGGCTTTGCGGGAATTTGAACAAGCCCGGCACCGCTACCCGATGCTTTCGTTGGGAAACACATACGACCCCAACGAATTGGCCGCGTTTGACGAGCGCATCCGCAAATCCACTGACCGTCCGTTCACCTATTCCTGCGAATTGAAATTTGATGGAACAGCCATCTGCCTGACCTACGAGCAAGGCCGCTTGGTACGGGCCCTGACCCGGGGAGATGGATCGGTAGGCGATGTGGTGACGCGCAATGTGGAAACCATCCCCGGCATTCCTACCCTCCTGCAGCCCCTGGCCTCTACCAGCGGGTTCTCTGGGCTGGAAAATTTTGAAATCCGCGGAGAGATTTACATGCCGTTCTCGTCCTTTGATGCCTTGAACCACGAACGCGAGTTGCAAGGCGATGCCCTGTTCGCCAATCCCCGCAACGCAGCCTCCGGCTCCCTGAAGCTTCAGGACCCGAAAGAAGTCCGCAAACGCGGATTGCGCTGTGTGCTCTACCAGGTCTTGGGTGAAGACCTGCCGTTCCAAAGCCATTCAGAAGCCCTGGCAACGGCCAAAGCACTGGGATTGCCGGTATCGGAGTATGCACAAACCTGCGAGAATTTGGACGAAGTCCTGGCATTCATCCGTCATTGGGATGTCCATCGCCACGAACTCCCCTTCCCCATTGATGGCATTGTCATCAAAGTCAACCAATTGGAAGTACAAGCCCAAGTAGGTTACACCGCCAAGGCTCCCCGTTGGGCAACGGCCTTCAAATTCAAAGCCGAAGAAGCCAAAACCCGTTTGTTGTCCATTGACTACCAAGTCGGACGAACGGGAGCTGTGACTCCAGTAGCGAATTTGGAACCGGTCCTGCTGTCCGGCACCATCGTCAAACGTGCCTCCCTGCACAATTACGAACAGATGAAGCAACTGGACATCCGCATCAACGACTGGGTGTACGTGGAGAAAGGAGGAGAAATCATTCCAAAAATCACACGCATTGATTTGGCAGACCGCGATTTGTTCCAAAGCCTCCCGCCCGATTTCCCGACGCATTGTCCGGATTGTGGCACCTTGCTGGTCAAGGACGAGGCCGAAGCCCGGCATTATTGCCCGAACCAAACCGGTTGCCCGACCCAGATCAAAGCCTGGCTACTGCATTTTGTATCACGCAAGGCCCTGGACATCAATGCTGGAGAAGCCACCATTGAACAACTTTACAACCGCGATTTCCTCCGGGAACCTGCGGACTTTTACAACCTTACACAAGCGCAACTGCTCACCTTGGATGGCTGGAAAGAACGTTCTGCTGAACGCTTGTTGCAATCCATCCAAGCCTCCCGTCAAGTTCCCTTTGACCGCGTTCTCTATGGTCTGGGCATCCGTCACGTCGGCGAAACGACCGCAAAAACCCTGGTCGCCCATTTTCAAACCCTGGACGCCCTGCAAGCTGCCTCCCGCGAGGCCTTGCTCGAAGTGAACGACATCGGAGACGTAGTTGCCGACAGCATTTACAACTACTTCCGCAACGACCGGACGGCCAACCTGGTCGAACACCTGCGACAAGCTGGTCTGCAGTTTGCTGCCCAAGCATCTTCCGAAACAAAAGTCTCGGATCAACTGGCCGGTTTGAACTTCGTCATCAGCGGGACGTTCTCCTGCTCACGCGAGGCCCTCAAAAACACCATTCTGGCCCACGGTGGCAAGAATACCGGATCCATCTCCAAAAAGACCAGCTACCTGGTAGCCGGTGCGAACCCGGGTCCGGAGAAAATCAACAAAGCAGAAAGTCTGGGCATTCCCATTTTGAGTGAATCAGACTTTAACCAATTGATTAATAATGAGAAATAGTATAAACAATTAAATTACACAACAACGATGAAAGACATCTTAATCAAAGATCGAGTTCACTACCTCGGCGTAAATGACAGAAAAAAACACTTGTTTGAAAACAACTGGCCTCTCCCCTATGGCGTTGCCTACAACTCATACTTGATCACCGACGAAAAGAGTGCGTTGGTGGACACTTTGGAATACGGTTCTCGGCCCGATTATTTGGAAACCATCCGTACTTTGCTGAATGGCAAACCCTTGGACTACCTCATCGTAAACCACATGGAACCGGACCACTCCAGCATGATCGGTGAAATCATCCGCAATTTCCCGAACGTAAAAGTTGTGGCCAATGCCATCACCAAAAAGATTCTGAACAACTACTACCCCTTGACCGACGAACAATTCCTGGAAATCAAGGAAGGAGATATCTTGGAACTGGGTTATCACAAACTGACCTTCGTGATGGTGCCTTGGGTACACTGGCCCGAAACCATGGTGACCTATGACACCACGGACCAAATCCTCTTCTCCTGTGATGCCTTCGGTTCGTTCGGCACCTTGGACGGTGGTATCTTCGACGACGAAGTGGAATTCGATGAGGTAAAAGAAACCGAAATGCGCCGCTATTACTCCAACATCGTGGGCAAATGGAGCGGTATGGTACAAAAAGCCTTCGGCAAACTGGCCGGCGTACCGGTATCCGTTATCTGTCCCTCTCACGGTCTGATCTGGCGCAAGGATCCGGCTAAAGTCTTGGGTCTGTACGACAAATGGAGTAAACAAATTGCAGACGACGGCGTAGTCATCGTATATTCTTCCATGTACGGCAACACCGAATACATGGCCGACCACATTGCCCGCGAACTGAGCGAACGCGGCATCCGCAAGATCCAAATCTTTGACGCTTCCAAAACCCATCCTTCTTTCATCCTGAACGAAATCTGGAAGTACAAAGGCTTGATTCTGGGCAGCTGTGCCTACAACGGCGACATGCACCCGACGATGAGCACCCTGACCCACGAAATCGCCATGTCAGCTCCGACCGGCAAGACCTTCGGCATCTTCGGTTCCTCTACTTGGAACGGTGCCGGTGTGAAAGCCTTGACTGCGGCTGCTGAGAAAATGAAAATGACCCCGGTCTGCGATCCAGTACAAATTTTGGGTGTTGCAGAAGCCTACAAAATGACACACGCAGCTGCCTTCGCTGACGCGTTTGTACAAGCATACAGAAACGAATCATTGAATCGTATTTAGAAAACCGATGTTCCACTCACTCAAATACCGTTGGCAACGATTGCAGGACTTCCTTACACGGGAGATCTGGGAATTGGAAACCCAGACTTTCTCGAAGCTGAAAGCCCGGCTGGTAACGGACGCCAAGGTGGTGTTGATCACCGCCCGGGATTTCGGTCGTCACAACCTTGGTGGCGAGGCCGCATCCATGTGTTATTTCACTGCGATGGCCTTGGTCCCGTTGGTTGCTGTTATTTTTGCTGTCACCGGCGGTTTGGGTTTGGATACGTACTTACGGGAATTGACCCTGCGTTATTTTTCCAACAACTCCGAGATTGTCTCGTGGATCATGGAATTTGCCGACAACATTGTGGCCAGCACCAACAACGGGATGTACGGCATCATTTCGTTCCTCGTGTTCGTCTGGCTCGTGGTCTGGTTGATGCTGAACGTCGAACGTTCCTTTAACCGGATCTGGAAAGTAGACGTATCGCGGGTATTTTGGAAACGGATCCTGGCCTACTTTGCGATCCTGATTCTTTCCCCGTTCGTACTGCTGCTCTTCCTTTCCTTGACGGTCAATTTGAACAGTTCCTTGGATACCTGGAAGATACCAGGATTCCAATTTGTTCGGCCGTTCTTGGGATGGTTAACCACCTACGGAGTGATCACTTTGGTAATGACGGCTTTGTACAAGTTCATTCCCAATGCCAAGGTCAAATTCCGTTACGCCTTTACGTCGGCCCTGTTGGCGGCAGCGTTCTTTGTGCTTGTGCAGTACCTGTATTTGGAAACCCAAATCTTTGTCACCCGGCTCAACGGGGTGTACGGTGCCTTTGCCGCCCTACCTCTGTTCATGACCTGGCTGAACCTGGAATGGAGCATCATATTAATTGGAGCCGAGTTGTCCTACGCCTTGCAATTCGTCCACAACCCTAACTTAAAAGCATTGAACCCATATGAATAGATACAAAATGGACATGTCCCTCTCCGAGGGTGCTGTCGATTTCATCGATGATCCTCGCTTTCACCAGCTGATTGCCGAAACCCCCGAAGATCTGCCCCGTTGCCGGGAGATCTTTGCCAAAGCCTTGGATAAAAAACCCTTGAGCATTGAAGAAACGGCCCAACTTCTGGCCATCCAAAGTCCGGAAGGGCTCGAAGAACTTTTCGAAGCAGCTCGTACGCTCAAACGCAATGTATACGGCAACCGCATCGTCTTGTTTGCTCCGTTGTACATTGGAAACTACTGCATCAACGACTGTACCTACTGCGGTTTCCGCAAGAGCCTCCGTACGGCCGTCCGTCAGACCTTGAACAACGATCAGATTGTGGATCAGGTGGTTGCCTTGGAAGATGAAGGACACAAACGTTTGATTCTCGTTTACGGGGAACACCCGAAATATACCCCGGAATTCATCGCTGAGACCGTAAAAACCTGCTATGCCACCAAGAGCGGCAAAGGCGAAATCCGTCGCGTAAACATCAACGCAGCTCCGCTGGACATCGAAGGTTTCCGCATCGTCAAAGAAGCCGGTATCGGTACCTTCCAAGTATTCCAAGAAACCTACCACCGTCCGACCTACGCGAAATACCACCCCGAAGGAACCATGAAGGGAGATTACATGTGGCGTCTGAATGCCATGGACCGTGCCTTCCTGGGCGGTTGTGACGACATGGGTATCGGTGTGCTTTTCGGCCTCTACGACTGGCGTTTTGAAGTGCTTTCGTTGGTGGCACACGCCCTGCACTTGCAAAACACCTACGGCGTTGGTCCGCACACCATCAGTTTCCCGCGCATCCAACCGGCTGAAGGCATGAACCTGGAATTGCCTTATAAAGTCAGCGATGCCGACTTCAAGAAACTCGTAGCCATCTTGCGCCTGGCCGTTCCTTACACCGGTCTGATCATGACCGCACGCGAATCAGAAGCCATCCGCAGCGACGTCATCGACTTCGGCGTTTCCCAAATCGATGCCGGAACACGCTTGGAATTGGGTGGATACAGCGAAAAACAAAAAGAGGAGCAAGCCTTGAACCGGGAACAGTTCCAAATTGGGGACACCCGCGAATTGGACGAGGTCATCCACTGGCTCCTCACCCGTGGTTTCATTCCCAGCTTCTGCACCTCGTGCTACCGTCTGGGCCGTACCGGAGAACACTTCATGGAATTTGCCATCCCCGGCTTCATCAAACGGTTCTGTACCCCCAATGCCTTGTTGACCTTGGCGGAATACCTCGAAGACTATTCGTCCGAAAAGACCAAAGCCGCCGGTTATGCATTGATTGAAGAAGAATTGAAACAATTGCCCGCCGAAAAACAAATCGGCATCCGCGCCCGCCTGCACCAAATCAAAGAAGGACAGCGCGACTTACTGTATTAAGAGGCATCGTATAACACGATAATAACTAACAATTTATGAGTACGTTTACACAGGAAGACTACGATCTGATCAATCGGGAATTTGAAGAACTCCGGCTGGCAAGCCTCCGCCGTTGCGCATCACAGGAAGAATACGAAGAAGTCCTCCGGGCCTTTGAATTCGCCAACGAAGCGCACAAAGGAGTGCGTCGCCGTTCTGGAGAACCTTACATCATCCACCCCATCGCCGTGGCAAAAATCGTCGTACAAGAGATTGGCTTGGGACACAAGTCCATCGTAGCCGCCCTCCTACACGACGTAGTCGAGGACACCGACTACACGGTTGAGGACATGAAACGCCTGTTCGGTGAGAAAATCGCCTCCTTGGTAGACGGTCTGACCAAGATCAAAGCTGCCATTGATGCCGATCCCATGGGTCGTACCACCAACACCCTGCAAGCCGAAAACTTCAAACGTATTCTGTTGACCCTGAACGACGACGTCCGCGTAGTCCTGATCAAACTGGCGGACCGTCTTCACAACGTGCGGACCATTGGATCCATGCCTGGTTACAAAAAGGACAAAATCCTGAGTGAAACGATGTACATCTTCATTCCCCTGGCCCAACGCCTCGGTTTGTACAGCATGAAATCCGAAATGGAAAACATCTGGCTCCTGGAACGTGAACCGGAAGCCTATCATTCCATCCAGAACAAAGTCAATCAAGTCATTGCAGAACGATGCGATGCCATTGACCAATTCATTGAACCGATTTCCCAATCCCTGAAAAAGGCGGGCTACAACTTTGAAATCTTCAAACGCGTCAAGACCCCGTATTCCATCTGGCGCAAGATGAACAAAAAGGGCATCCCCTTTGAAGAAATCTTCGATATCTATGCCCTGCGCATCATCTTCCAACCGAAGAGTGGAGAAACCGAACGAAAACAATGCTGGAACATCTACACAGCCATTTCTGATATCTACACCTCCAAGACAGACCGCATCCGGGACTGGACGAAAGAACGCAAGAGCAACGGATACGAAGCTTTGCACTGTACCGTGATGAGCCAAATGGGCAGTTGGATCGAAATCCAGATCCGAAGCGAACGGATGAATGAAATCGCCGAACGCGGGGTTGCGGCTCACTGGAAATACAAACAAGACAGTTCCAATGACTATAACGACCAGACCCTCGACCGCTGGTTGCAAATGGTCCGCGACGTACTGAGCAACCCGGATGTGAATGCGCTGGACTTCCTGGACAACTTCCACAATAGCCTTTTGTCCTCTGAAATCTATGTGTTTACACCGAAAGGAGAATCCCGCTCCATCCCGGCAAATGCCACGGCCCTGGACTTCGCCTACTACATCCACTCACAAATTGGCCACCGCGCCATTGCTGCGAAGATCAACCACAAACTGGCCCCCCTGTCGCAACGGCTCCGCAACGGCGATCAAGTCGAAATCATCACCGCAGAGTCCCAAAAACCGCAACGCGAATGGCTGGACTTTGTAGGAACTCCGAAGGCAAAAGCCTTGATTTACGATGAGTTGCGTAGTGAGATTGAAAACATCTTTGACAAAGGCCAAGAAATCCTGCACGAAGCCCTTCACAAATGTGGGGTCCGCATGAGCCGCCGCGTGTTGAACAAACTCATGCTGGAGTACAAAGTCAACACCAAAGAAGAACTCTACAACAAAATTGCCACCCGCATCATTGACCTGTCTGACCTGGAAAAGATCCTGCGCAAGAACAACCAGAGCAAAAATGTGATGTACTGGACCGTCCAACTCTTCAAAAACACGAAAGAGGAGAATTTCGACGACGATGACGACGATGTGGATGCAAACGAACGTGTCAAACGTGCCGAAGAAGCCAAGAAAAATCCGGGCAAAGAACGGTTGTTGACCGACGATCCGGTGACGATGGAACGCTCCTACCGTGTAGCCGAATGCTGCTACCCCATTCCGGGTGACAACGTGGTCGGTTTTGTGGACGAAGACGGCAAGGTCATCATCCACAAGAAGACCTGTCCGATTGCCATCAACTTAGCGGCTACCTCGGGAGACCGCATCGTAAACGCGCGCTGGAGCAAACACACCGCCATCTCCTCCCTGGCGCGGATCCGAATGGTCGGTATGGACCGCTTGGGTATCCTGAATGAATTGACCAAACACATCACCCACGATTTGAACATCAACATGCGCAAGGTCTTCTTTGAAACCCACGACGGTATTTTCAAAGGTATTATTGACTGTTATGTACTCAACACTGAAGTGTTGGAAACCCTGATGAACCGGTTGCGTAGCGTCAAGGGCATTGAAAGCGTAACCCGTATTGAAATCACTGAGAATTAAAAACATGAAACGATACACCTGGCCTCTTTTACTGATTGGCTTGCTGCTCTACACCGTCTTTCCGAACGGTTGTGCCAACACCAGCACGGCGCCACAAGGCGGACCGAAGGACACCCTGCCTCCGGTGCTGATGGAAACCTTCCCGTTGTACAACACCATCGGCTTCCCCACCCAACCCGGAAAGAAACACACCATTTCCTTTACCTTCAACGAATACGTGGTCTTGAAGGAAGCCAACAAAAATGTCTTCCTCTCACCGCCGCTTTCCAAACCGGTGGAAACCAAGATCCGAGGCAAGAGTGTCGTGGTAACCTTCCCGGAAGACCTGGATTCCAACACGACGTATTCACTGGACTTGGGTGCCGCCATTGCAGACAACAACGAGGGCAACCTCATGCCGCAATACATCTTCAGTTTCTCGACCGGTAACACCATCGACTCGCTGTACAACTGCGGTACCGTTGTGGATGCCAAGACAATGCTTCCGTTGAAGCAGATTACCATCCTCTTCCACAAGGACATGTCTGACTCGGCTGTCTTCAAGTTCCGCCCGCGGGCTGCGGCCAAGACCGATGCTTGGGGCTTCTTCACCGTCCGCAACCTGGCTCCGGGCGAATACCGTGTATATGCCATTGAGGACTTGAACAACAACAACTTATATGATCCGAACGGCAACGAACGCATTGCCTTCCTGGACTCCTTGGTAATCCCCGAACGCGTAATGAGCCTGGACAGTCTGGAATTGCAGTCCCTGGATATGAAAGACACCTTGAATTGCCTGGCCCGTCGCAGTGACTTCCAGCTTTACCTCTTCAAGGAAACACCGACCCGCCAAGTCATGAAGAAATCCGAACGCCTTGACGACCGGATGTTCTACGTGACCTTCTCGGCACCCTATCCGCAAGTGGACACCATCATGGCGCAAGGGTTGACCCAAGAAGACTTGCTCAGCCAAACCAACCTGACCCGAGACAGCATTGCCTTCTGGATCAAACGGCAGGCTACTCCGGACACATTGCAACTCTTTGTACACTACCGAAAAACCGATGATTCGACAAAACTTCTGGTCGAAGCCATTGATACCGTGCGTCTTCCCAGACCCAAACCGAAACAGACCCACGACCGCAATGGCAATGCAGTGGAAGTAAAAGACACCGTGGCCAAGTTTGACTTCTTCGCAGACGCCGACAAAGTGGAACAAAACGGCATCGTGATGGAATTTGCCTATCCCTTGCAACAGGCCGTCTTCGATTCCATCCGTTTCTCGTCGACCGACCCGAAAAAACAAGTCAAGGCAGAACCTTACACCGTCGAACAAGACAGCACCAACCTGCGTCGCTACGTCATGCGCCCGGGCATCACCTTGCTCAATGGTTACGAATACGAAGTAAAAATTCCGGCAGACATCTTCGTAGACATCAACGGCAACACGAACGACAGTTTGGCCAAACGCATTACCTTACCCTCTGACGAAACCTTGAGTAGCATTACCACGCACTTGCAAAACGTGCACGGAACCTACATCGTCGAACTGGTCAACGAAAAACGCGACAAAGTCTTCCGCGAATTTACCGTCCACGCCGATACCAACCTGGTCTTCCCTTATATCAAAAAAGGTAAGTACTCGATCCGGATCTCCAACGACGCCAACAACAACGGTATGATCGATACGGGCTCCGTACTGGAACGCAGACAACCTGAAAAAGTACTCCTCTACCGCTTCGGTCCGGACCAGACCAACGAATCCTACCTGATCGAAATCCCCGAACGGGCAGACATAGATCAAACCATTGATATTCAGTCAATGTTCCAATAATGTTATGAGTAAATTTACGCGATATATCCTGTTTTTATGCCTCTGTTTTGCTTTCGTAGCCGGAAGCAAAACGGCACAAGCCCAGACCCTGGACAAAGCCACCGGCCGCCTGATCATCGACACCTCGATGGTGGTGGTCCAAGAAGCTCCCCCCCGTCACTTGTTGGGAATCCGTTGGAACGTAGCCAACTGCGGTGTCAGTTTCTCTCCGGATTTGAAAGCCAAGAACATCACGACCTACAACAACATTTCCTTGTTGTATACGTACTATGCTCCCTTGTGGGGCTACATGGATGTCTTTGGATTCCAAGGTGGGATCAAATACGGTTCCTACGGGTTCAAAACCGAATACAACATCAACAACATGGATCAGCGCCTGACCTTCGTTGAGGTACCGATCCTGTCTGCTTTCCACTACGATTTTGAAAAGTTCCGGATCTACCTGAACATCGGCCCCTACCTTACCTACCACCTGCAAACATCCCGCAGCTCCGGTTTTGACTGCTATGACAGACGTTGGAACTACGGTGTCGCCGGTTACCTGGGTTTGGGATATTTCATCGGACGCTTTCAAGTGGGCCTGGACTTCGGTTACCAATACTCACTGGGCTTTGTATTCCATCCGGAAAAGCTTTCAGACAACTGGTGGTTGTATTCCTACGCCTCCCAATGGACCTTTGGTCTGTCTGTCCATTATCACTTAATCCATTAATCCTGATTTCATGAAGCACATTACTGTCCGTATCGGCGATGTGGTTTTGGGTGCCGGTCATCCGGTGGCCATCCAGACCATGTGCAATTGCAATACCAACGATTTGGATGCAGCGTTCGCGCAATGCGAGGCCATGACCCAAGCAGGCGCCCAACTCATCCGTTTGACGACACAGGGCATCCGCGAGGTAGAATCCCTGCAACAACTGAAATCCCGCCTGCGCCAGGCCGGCATCCTGACGCCCCTGGTTGCTGACGTGCATTTCCGCTCCGACGTAGCTCTGGCAGCCGCCCGCGTAGCTGACAAAGTCCGCATCAACCCCGGAAATTTCCACAAAGATCACCAGGAAGCGATGCGTATCTTTCGGGAGCTCATTGCGGTATGCAAAGAAACAGGCTGTGTTCTGCGCATTGGCATCAACCACGGTTCGCTGGGGGAACGAATCACCGGTTTGTACGGTGACACCGCTCACGGCATGGTAGAAGCCATGAAAGAATGGATTGCCGTTTGCCAGGAGACCGGATTCGAGCAGGTGGTTCTCTCCCTCAAAGCCAGCAACACGGTTGTGATGGTAGCCGCCTACCGGGAACTCTTCCAGTGGATGGAAGAACAAGGAATCCGCTATCCTTTGCACTTGGGCGTGACCGAGGCCGGCAACGGCCGTTCGGGCCGGATCAAATCGGCCGTGGGACTGGCCTGTCTGCTGCAAGCCGGCATTGGCGAGACCATCCGCGTCTCCCTTACCGAGAACCCGGTCAATGAACTGCCGGTGGCCGCTTTCATCGCCCGGTATTTTGCCGATCCGACAACCCACAGTGTCGTCCGCGAAGAACGGGAGGGCTTGCCCCATTTCCGCTTCGAAGCCCCGGATTTTGATACCTTATTATTAGAGGCGGCCTGCGTCATTGGTCCTCAATTGATGGACCACCAACTCAACGAATTTACCCTCGAAGGCTCTTGCAACGGTATTCCGGTGAGCGCTGACGAACTCCAGGACCTGCACGATGAACTCCTGCAGGCTGCCCGTCGCCGTTTTACCAAATGCGAATACATCGCCTGTCCGAGTTGTGGACGGACTTTGTTTGACATCGAAACCACTTTTGCCGAAGTCAAACGCCGCACATCCCATCTGCAAGGACTCGTCATCGGAGTAATGGGTTGCATCGTGAACGGACCCGGAGAAATGGCCGATGCAGACTATGGTTATGTCGGCGAAGGAGCTGGGAAGGTATCCATCTATCGCAAAAAGGAACGGATCCACCAAGGTGTACCCCAGGAAGAAGCCATTGACCTGCTTCTGCAACTGATTGAACAAGACCGACAATAAAAGTCACAATATTTTTGGACAATCATTCAGACTTCCGTAAATTTACGAAAACTATCAAATACAGACCTTATGAAAACCTTACTTGCTTGGGTAACTACCCTGATTCTTTTCCTTGGACTGACCCAATCCGTTGATGCCCGTAAAGAAAAATACAGATACAAAGAGGCTCGCAACTACGAAGTTGTTATGTTGGGCGTCGGCAGCGACGGAACCAAAGTCTTCAAGATTTTTGCTACGGACAAAAACGTAGAACGTGCCATCGCTTTGGCTAAAATGGCGGCGATCGAAGTTACGTTGTTCCGTGGCCTTCCTGCCCGTGGTTCTGTGGCAGCAACCCCCCGATTGGTGGACAATGCAACCCGCGAAGCCAACCTCGAATACTTTGAAGAATTCTTCGAATCTGGCGGACGTTATCTGCAATACCTGAACGTTACCACCGACGGCATACCTTCGGGCCAAGACCGTTTGAAAGTCAAAGGCGGTTACAAAGTAGGAATCTCTGTACAAGTACTTTACGACAACCTCCGCAAAGACCTGGAAGCAGACGGCATCATCAAATCACTGAACTATGGTTTCTAATCGCAAGACGATGAAAAAGATAATTTTTGCAATTGTAGGCTTGTTGGCCGTATGTACCACAGCCTTTGGCCAAGCCAAAAAACCGACCATCATGGTCGTTCCCAGTCCCATTTACATGGAACGAAACCAATACACCACTACCTACCAAGACCAATTTGGCAAACAACAATCCACCCCGGATTACGAAATGGCCTTCCGCAAAGATGAAAACTTGCGACTGGTGATTTCGGAACTTGGTAAAATCATGGCGGACCGTGGCTTCCCCCTCAAAGACCTGGAACAAACCTTGCGTGGCATGAGTTCTGACAATGCCCAACGCACAATGTTAACCAGCCGCAACGGTGCTTCGGTGGTTGAAAGCCCGATGGACGAACTCAAACGCGTAGCCAAAGCGGACATCATCATGGATTTGGACTTCACCATCAAGAAACAAGGTCCCAACAAATACATCACCTTCAACCTGCGCGGTATGGATGCCTACACCGACAAACTCATCACATCGGCCTCCGGTAGTGGCGAACCTTCTACTTCTGCCTCCGCAGCTTTGTTGTTGGAAGAAGCCGTGCTCAACTACATGGATGGTTTCAATGCCGATTTGCAAAACCATTTCAACGACATGTTTGCCAACGGCCGCGAAGCGAAAATCACCTTGCTGATGTTTGATACCTGCCCGATGTCTTTCGAAGATGAAGTGGAATTCATGAACGAAACCGTTACCTTGATGGATGTCATCGACTACTGGATGAGCGAACACTGTGTTCAAGGACGTTTCTCAACCCTGACAGCCGGAGAATACGAATTGGTGTACGAACAAGTCCGTACCCCGTTGTTCCGCACAGTATTGGGCAAAGAGCGCGCCTCAGACACCCGTGCCTTCGTCAACGAATTGGGTAAATTCCTCAGCGAAAAATTCTCCCTCCCGTACAAAATCAACACCATCGGATTGGGTGAAGCCTGGTTGGTATTGGGCGATCAATAGTCCCCCAAGACCGCTCTCCAAGCAAACACATAGTCAAAGCCATACCTACTCAGTGGGTATGGTTTTGTTTTATTTTACCTACTTGTAGTGATTGTTTGCCTTGACGCGCTCCTCTACTTTTGCATCCGTAAAACTGTACGTAGAGAGTTATGAAAATTCGCATAAGCAACCTGCTGATTTGCACATTGATGTGCTTGTTTGGAACGGATGTTACAACTTTGGCTTCATCGCGGCCCGAATCGGGATTCGAATCGCCGGCCTCATCCGTTCATGGGCGCATTCTTGATGAAAATGGATCTGCCATTGAATACGCTACGGTCTTCGTCAAAGGTACCCAGCTCGGTACCTTGACCGACGCCAACGGCTACTACAAGCTGATGCTGGGCAATGGCGAATTTGTCCTCCGCGTGGACTGCATGGGTTATGAGCCGGTAGAAAAGAAGATTCACGTCGGAACAAACCCCTTGCACCCGCTCAACTTTACCTTGCAGACGGCTGTTAATACCTTGGAAGACGCGGTGATCACAGCATCGGGAATCAGTCGTGTCCAACGCTCGGCTTTCAATGCGGTTGCGGTAGAAACCGGCGAATTGCGCAACGCCTCCAAAAACCTCAGCGATGCCCTATCCAAAGCGCCGGGCCTGAAACTCCGGGAATCCGGCGGGGTCGGCTCCGACTTATCGCTGATGCTCGACGGCTTTACCGGTAAACATGTAAAAATCTTCATCGACGGAGTGCCGCAGGAAGGTGTGGGCAGTTCGTTCTCGTTGAACAACATCCCGGTCGGTTTTGCGGAACGTATTGAGGTGTACCGCGGTGTGGTGCCGGTCGGCTTCGGCTCGGATGCCATCGGCGGTGTGGTCAACATTGTGACCAACAAAACCCGCCGGAAATGGTTCTTGGATGCCTCTTACTCTACCGGCTCGTTCAATACCCACAAATCCAACGTCCACACCGGCCAGACTTTGAAAAACGGCCTGATGTGGGAAATCCACGCCTTCCAAAACTACTCGGACAACAACTACTTTGTGGATGCCGCCATCGAAGACTTCGAAACCGGCCGCATCGACAAATCGAAAAAAGAACGGGTACAACGTTTCCACGACACCTACCACAACGAAGCCATTGTCGGAAAAGTCGGCGTGGTGGACAAGAAATGGACCGACCGCCTGGTCTTCGGCCTCACCTACTCCCAACAGTACAAAGAAATACAAAATGGTGTGCGTCAAGAGATTGTCTATGGCGAGAAATTCCGCCACGGCCACTCCTGGATGCCTTCCGTGGAATACGTCAAACGCAACTTGGGGATCCAAGGCCTGGACCTGACCCTCACCGGTAACTACAACCGGAATACCAATACCAATGTCGACACAGCGCAATACAAATACAATTGGTACGGCCAAACCAAACGCCTGAATTCGCCGGGCGAACAGTCCTACCAACATACCCGCGCAGACAACAACAACTGGAACGCAACAGCAACCTTGAACTACCGCTTGGGGGAAGCCCACACATTCACCTTCAACCACGTATTCAACGCCTTCCAGCGCACCAACACCTCCTTGCTGACCAAAACACAGGAGCAAGATGCCATTGACAAACAGACGCAAAAGAGCATTTCCGGCCTCCAATACCGCTGGATGCCCTCCCGCCGCTGGAACCTTTCTGCCTTTGCCAAATTCTACCAGCTCTGGGTATCCGGCCCGATGGCCACCAATGCCAACCAGAACGAATACGTCCGCACCACCCGCAGCGAAGAAGCCTTGGGTTATGGTTTGGCCGGCACCTACTTCATCCTGCCCGGTTTGCAAGCCAAAATTTCCTACGAAAAGGCCTACCGCCTCCCGACCATCGAAGAAATGTTCGGTGACGAAGACCTGGAACAAGGAGACATCAGCATCCGTCCGGAAAACAGCGACAACTTCAATGTCAACCTCAGTTACCACGAGAAATTCGGTCCCCACAGCCTCTATGTCGAAGGGGGATTTGTGTGGCGCGACACCAAGGACTACATCCAACGCAACCTCGTGGACCTGAGCGGAGGAAAAACCGCCGCCAGCTACATCAACTACGGAAAGGTCAAGACCCTGGGTGGCAACTTCAGCGCCCGCTACGGCTTTGGCCGCTGGCTTTCTGTGGGCGGAAACTTCACCTACATGGACGTACGCGACAACATGAAAATTGCCATGGGAACGACCAACAAGCCCAACTTGGGTTACCGCGACCGGATGCCCAACATTCCC
Organism: Bacteroidales bacterium; assembly: GCA_017647795.1. Taxonomy (GTDB): domain Bacteria; phylum Bacteroidota; class Bacteroidia; order Bacteroidales; family UBA932; genus JAGCJX01. Next base: position 48,999 of record JAGCJX010000023.1, read on the forward strand.
TTCCTCTTTGCTGACTTTGACGTCAACCTCACCTGGGCAGACTGCGGCAAAAAGGGCAACTCCCTCACCTTCCTGTACGACAACCAATACTTGCATGCCTTTTATTTCTACTCCTCCCGGATTGGCAGCAACAAAGACGAATACAAAATTCCCAACCAGTTCTCACACAACATCTCCGTGAGCTATTCCATCAAAAAGGGAAAATACAACTTCTCGCTGGAATGCCGCAACCTGACGAATGAGGATCTCTACGACAACTTCAGCCTCCAGAAAGCCGGTCGGGCCTTCTACGGAAAGGTCCGGATTGCGTTGGGACAACGTTAAGATTATCAATAATATAAAATAATAAAATCATGAACAGAAAATTCAACTTTTCGCACTTGCTCCTGTGGGCCGGCCTCGGTCTGATGACCACCGCCTGCAGCGATGACAACACCCAACCCACCCCGAGCCAGAACATCAAAAACTACGTGATTGCAGCTCAGGGACAATTCTCCAACACCACCACGAACGCCCTCGTGACCGCAGCCTCCCTGGATAGCGGTGTGGTGGGCATGGAAGACGGTCTGGTGAACGACGGCGCCTCGTTCTGGGTCTTCCATTCCAACCAATACCTCTACGGCCTGACCTACAACCAAGGCAATGCCGGCGTGACCCGTTCCTACATCATGAACGAAGACCATAGCATGCAAGCCCGTCCGGCCGAATACGCCATCCGCCGTTTCACCACCTACGGCTTGTACAACCAGTACATCATCACCACTTCCACCGGTGACGGTCCCGCTGAAGCTGCTGATGCACACGGTTATATCCCCAAGACCTTCCTGATTTCCTACCTCGATGTGGAAAAAGAAACCTACACCACCAACGATACCCAAAACGAGGTATACCGTTCCGAAAACTTCCTGGGCAACGGGGAGTTTGTGACCCTGGCCGGTTTCCAGGAAAGCCAAGGCAAGCTCTTCTCGGCAGCCGTTCCGATGGGCTTGAGCCAATACGGCGTGAAGGCAGAAGGCGGCAAATGGGTACGTCCCGGCTTTGAGGACCTGATCAAAACCGAATCCGGCGGATCCGGCAGCGGCTCCTACAAAGAAGGCGAATTGCAATGGACCCAGTACCCCGACGAATGCTGGATTGCCATCTTCAACGACGAAAGCCTGACCGAACCCAAACTCATCAAGACCGACAAACTCAGCTATGCTTGTGGCCGTAACAAATCCCAATACTACCAAATGGTGTGGGCAGACGACCGCGGAGACATCTACGTCTTCTCCCCCTCGTACGCCAAATTCATGAGCGACAGCCGCCAACAAACCACCTTGCCGGCCGGCGTGATGCGGATTTTGAACGGTACCGAAACCTTCGACCCGAACTACTACTACAACCTGGAAGAAATGGCCGACGGACGCTCCTTCCTGCGCACCTGGCCCGTGGGCGGCAGCAAGTTCCTGATGCTGATGTACGACCAAGTTCTCCAACCGGGTACCACAATGACAGCCAACCAATTGGCAATCTTTGACGCGGCGGCCGGCACCCTGACTCCCGTCACCGGTCTTCCGAGCCAAGACGTCATCTCCGGCTTCGGCAGCACCCCGTATGCAGAGGGCAACCACGCTTACATTGCCGTGACCACCACCAACGATTACCCGGCCATTTATGTCATCAACACCCAAGACGGCGTTGCCACCAAAGGTTTGAGCGTGGAAGCCACCCAAATCAGCGGCTTGGGCAAATTGGAACCCTTGCGATAACCATGAACAAACTCTTCAAAAAACTCCACCTCTGGCTGTCCTTGCCTTTGGGTATCGTGATGAGCATCACCTGCTTTACAGGTGCCATGCTCATCTTTGAAAACGAAATCACCCAGCAGGCCCAGAAACACCTGCAATTTGTACGCACCGTCCAACCCCAGGCCCTGCCGATGGACTCGTTGGTCCTCCAAGTCCTGCCCACTTTGGACAAAGGAGTGGAAATCACTGGTGTAACCATCTCCAACAACCCCAAACGCGCCTACAAAATCAACTTGTCGAAGCCCAAACGGGCCGGCATTTATGTGGACCAGTACACGGGTGAGGTCCTCGGCAAAACCGAGCGCCTGCCCTTCTTCCAAACCATGTTCCGCCTGCACCGCTGGCTGATGGACACCAAACCGGAAGACGGCGGCATCTACTGGGGCAAACTCATCGTCGGCATCTCCACCGCCCTGATGGTCATCATCTTGATCACGGGTCTGGTCATCTGGATTCCGAAAAACCGCAAGTCGTTGAAAAACCGTCTGACCATCCAGGTACGCAAAGGACAACGCCGGTTCTGGTACGACCTGCACATCGCCGGAGGCTTCTACGCTGCCCTGCTGCTGCTGGCCATGGCCCTGACCGGACTGACCTGGTCCTTCCCCGGCTACCGCGATGCCTTCTACGGAATGTTGGGCGTCGAGACCAAAAGTAACAACACTGTTAATGCGGTTAACAAAGATGTTAAACGCGGTAAAAAAGAATTGATTAACTATAAATATTGGGAAACAATCTACCAACAGGTCGCGCACGAAAATCCGGAATATAAACAGATCACCGTAGGCAAAGGAAGTGCCCAAGTTGCCTTCTCACAATGGGGCAACCAACGGGCTTCGGACCGTTACTCGTTCGAGGAAAAGACCGGCGAGATCACCGGCGTGCAACGTTACCAGGATTCGGCCTACGACGGCAAAGTCCGCGGCTGGGTATACACCCTCCACGTCGGCAACTGGGGCGGTTACTTCTCAAGGATCCTCTGGTTTTTGGCCGCGATGATGGGGGCGGCCCTCCCCCTCTCCGGCTACTACCTGTGGTTCAAACGAATGCGTAAGCAAAACTAGCCGATCTGTTCGCAATACAGACGGCCCAGTTCGATTCGGACAATCCGAACCCGTTCTCCTGCCGTTGCCGATCCGATTTCGATCTGCGCATCGTACCATTTTCCGTCGATTTCAACCTTTCCGGACGGACGCAATGCCGTTACTGCAACAGCCTCTCGCCCTACCAATGCGGCGAGGGGCTGTGTGGTTACTCCCACAAAACCGTCAGCTTCGTCCAGATTGGTTTTCAAGGCGATATAGCCAAAAGCACGGAATTCATAAATGCGTCCTGCACCCCAAATAGCAAAGATCAGGACAGCCAGGAAAGAACCGGTAACAATGAGCAGCGGTTGCAACACTGGCATCAGGTTCAAGGTTCCTTCAAAATACAGGACATCGTTGTCCACCATCGAGAAGATCAACGAACCGAACATCAACACAATACCTGCAATTCCAAAGACACCGAAGCCGGGAAAAGCAAAGAGTTCTATGGCCAGGAGGATCAATCCAATTACAAAGAGGGCAATTTCCCAATACAAAGCCAAACCTTCCAAATACAAGGGAGAGAAGTACAACAATGCGCCTGCAATGGCAATGATGAGCGGAAATCCGATGCCCGGACTCTGCATTTCAAAATAGATACCTCCGATGATCATCATCAGAAAGAGGCTCTGCAACATCGGCGACATCAACACCAGCAAAAGCCGTTGGACCCACGACAACGACTGATGCTCCATCACATAACCCTCGGGAGCCAGGTAGGCAGCAACCTCTTCAATGGACTCCGCATAACCTTCGCAGAAGCGGGCTGCGAGGGCTTCCTCCGGGGTAAAAGTCAAGACATTGGCTGTATCAGTCATTTGTTGGGCTATCTGCGGATCCCGGTGCCAGACTTCTTCCGGTCCGTTCGGCCCTTGGACTACTTTCTTTCCGTGTGCCTCGGCTGTTGCACGCATCATTCCCCGCATAAAGGATTGGTATTTGTCCGGCATCACTTCTCCGCTCTGGTTCACCACGGTGGCTGCCCCAAAAGAACTGCCTGTACGCATATAAATGGAGTCACATGCGATTGAAATCAGGGCCCCGGCAGAGGCGGCCTGAACGTTGATGAAGGAAACGGTTGGGATGGGACATTGCAACAACGCGGTCCGAATGCTGTCAGCGGCATCCACAGCGCCCCCGTAGGTATTCATATCGATGATGAGAAAATCAGCCGGCATCGCGACGGCTTCCTGAATCCCCAGGTTGATTTTCCGCATCGATGAACGATCAATATCCTGTTTCAAATCGATGACATAAATCCGGGCAGAATCCTTGGTAGAAGCCACGACAGCGGCGGTTTCTGCCGACAACTGGGTAGAAATCAAAAGGGGAAGCAAAAGCAAGCAGCACAACTGAACGGCACGTTGCCATCTGGGGCGAAATTTCATGGATATTTTTCTTTAAGAATGTACGACAAAGATACTACAAAAACGGATAAAAATGGTATATTTGCACTTTAGTATGAAACGAGCAACTTTAATCCTGGAAAATGGCCTTGAATTCAAAGGCTATTCATTTGGATACGAGGCTTCTGCAGATGGCGAAGTCGTATTCAGCACCGCAATGGTCGGTTATCCTGAAAGTCTCACCGATCCTTCTTTCTCCGGTCAACTTTTGTGTGTTACATTCCCTTTGGTTGGTAATTATGGTGTGCCCGAAGACAAAATTGATGCCCGAGGCCTGCACTTGAATTACGAATCGGAACGCATCCACGTTCGCGGATTGATCATCTCCGATTATTCCTTCAACTACAGCCACTGGAGTGCTGTTAAGAGCTTGGATCAATGGCTAAAAGATGAAAAAATCCCGGGTATTTTCGGAATTGATACCCGCGAATTGACGAAACTCCTGCGTGACAACGGTTCTATGTTGGGACGCATCATTCCGGAAGGCGATACCACCACCGGAGATTTCTACAATCCGAACTTGGACAACCAATTGGCCTTGGCCAGCTGCAAGGAAGTCATCCACTACCCGTCCAGCAACCCCAACGCCAAACGCGTGGTATTGGCAGACTACGGAGTGAAACACAACATCATCCGTCACCTGCTCAACCGTGGTGTAGAACTCATCCGTGTTCCGTGGGATTATGATTTCAACCAACTCGAATACGACGGACTCTTCTTGTCCAACGGTCCCGGTAACCCGGCTTACTGCGACGAAGCAGTCAACCACATCCGCCGTGCCATCGAACTCAACAAACCGATCTTCGGTATCTGCATGGGTAACCAATTGCTGGCCCGCGCAGCCGGAGCTCAAACCTATAAATTGAAATACGGACACCGCAGCCACAACCAACCCGTGCGGCTGGTGGGTAGCAACAAATGCTTCATCACCTCCCAAAACCACGGTTTCGCCATCGACGAATCTACGTTGGGCGCAGATTGGGAACCTTTGTTCGTGAACATGAACGACGGTACCAACGAAGGTATCCGCCACAAGAGCGGACGTTTCTACTCGGCTCAATTCCACCCGGAAGCAGCCAGTGGACCGACTGACACCGAATTTTTGTTTGACGATTTCCTTAATCTCTTATAGTCCCAAGTTATGTTGGATCACAAATTTAAGAAAGTACTGCTCCTGGGTTCAGGAGCCTTAAAAATCGGCGAAGCCGGCGAATTTGACTATTCAGGCTCACAAGCTTTGAAAGCGATGCGGGAAGAAGGCATCAGCACCGTTCTGATCAACCCCAACATCGCGACAGTACAAACTTCCGAAGGCGTAGCGGATAAAATATATTTCCTCCCGGTAACCCCTTATTTTGTAGAAGAGGTTATCAAAAAAGAACGTCCGGATGGCATCCTGCTTGCTTTCGGTGGACAAACTGCCTTGAACTGCGGGGTAAGTTTGTACCGTGAGGGCATTTTAGAAAAATACGACGTTCGCGTTTTGGGTACCCCGGTGCAAGCCATCATTGATACCGAAGACCGCGAACTGTTCGTGAAAAAATTGGATGAAATTGATGTCAAGACCATCAAGAGCGTGGCGGTGGAAAGTCTGGAAGATGCCTTGAAAGCTGCCAACGATTTGGGTTATCCCGTCATCTTGCGTGCAGCTTACGCATTGGGAGGTTTGGGTAGCGGTTTCTGCAACAACGACGCAGAATTGACTGCCTTGGCTGAAAAATCATTCTCCTACTCACCCCAAGTGTTGGTTGAAAAATCACTCAAGGGATGGAAGGAAATCGAATACGAAGTGGTACGGGATGCGTACGATAACTGCATCACCGTCTGCAACATGGAGAACTTTGACCCCCTCGGTATCCACACCGGTGAAAGTATCGTGGTTTCTCCTTCACAAACCCTCACCAACTCCGAGTTCCACATGCTCCGTGAATTGGCCATCCGCATCGTGCGCCACATCGGCATTGTCGGTGAATGTAACGTACAATATGCGTTTGACCCGGAATCCGACGATTACCGTGTGATCGAAGTCAATGCTCGTTTGAGCCGTTCATCGGCTCTGGCTTCCAAAGCAACCGGTTATCCGTTGGCCTTCGTTGCTGCAAAATTGGGCTTGGGTTACGGTTTGTTTGAGTTGAAGAACTCCGTAACCAAAACAACACCTGCTTACTTCGAACCCGCATTGGACTACGTAGTCTGCAAAATTCCCCGTTGGGACTTGAGCAAATTCCAGGGCGTGTCCCGCGAGATCGGCAGTAGCATGAAGAGTGTCGGTGAAGTGATGTCCATCGGTCGTACCTTCGAAGAAGCCCTCCAAAAAGGTCTTCGTATGATCGGACAAGGTGCACACGGTTTCACCGCCAACAAAGAAATCAAAGTTGACGATATCGACAAAGCATTGAGAGAGCCTACCGACAAACGTATCTTCGTTATCTCCAAGGCTTTCCAAAAAGGATATACCGTAGATCAAATCCACGAACTCACCCGCATCGACCGTTGGTTCCTGGAAAAACTCTACAACCTCATCCGCACCGCCAAAGAATTGGAAGCATTGTCTGACTTGAGCGAACTGAACGAAGACTTGCTCCGTCTGGCCAAGTCCCAAGGCTTCTCCGACTTCCAAATTGGACGCCACATTTACAAGGACACCATCGACACCGAAGAATATGTGAAGATTGTTCGTCAATACCGTAAGTCTTTGGGCGTAGTTCCCGTGGTGAAACAAATTGACACCTTGGCTGCGGAATTCCCGGCTCAAACCAACTACCTGTATCTGACTTACAACGGAACCTTCTCCGATGTCAAATACTTGGGAGACCGTAAGTCCGTTATCGTTTTGGGTTCGGGTGCATACCGCATCGGTAGTTCCGTAGAGTTCGACTGGTGTAGCGTAAACGCCCTCCAAACCATCAAAGAAAGAGGTTGGAGAGGGGTTATGATCAACTACAACCCGGAAACCGTTTCTACCGACTACGACATCTGCGACCGTTTGTACTTCGATGAACTGACCTACGAACGCGTCTTGGATATCTACGACTTGGAACAACCTCACGGTATGATCGTTTCCGTAGGGGGTCAGATTCCGAACAACCTGGCCATCCGCCTGGACGAAGCCGGCGTTCCGTTGCTCGGTACCCCTGCCCGCTTCATCGACAATGCGGAAGACCGTCACAAATTCTCTTCTATGTTGGACCGCTTGGGCGTAGACCAACCCCGCTGGAAAGAGTTGTCCTCTATGGAAGATGTGAATGAATTCGTTCACCAAGTTGGATACCCCGTTTTGGTACGTCCTTCGTACGTGCTTTCCGGTGCAGCAATGAACGTCTGCTCAAACGACGACGAATTGTACGAATTCCTCCGTTTGGCTGCCAACGTTTCCAAGAAACACCCGGTGGTAGTCAGCGAATTCATCCAAAATGCCAAAGAAATTGAGTTGGATGCCGTAGCCGACCGCGGTGAAGTCATTGCATACGCTATCTCGGAACACATCGAATTTGCTGGTGTACACTCAGGAGACGCAACCATCCAATTCCCTCCCCAAAAATTGTACGTTGAAACGGCACGCCGTATCAAGAAGATTGCCCGCAAGATTGCTGGTGAACTTCAAATCTCCGGTCCTTTCAACATCCAATTCTTGGCGAAAGAAAACGATATCAAAGTTATCGAATGTAACCTTCGTGCATCACGCAGTTTCCCGTTCGTATCCAAAGTGTTGAAAATCAACTTTATCGAATTGGCAACCCGCATCATGCTCGGCGAACGCATCAACCCGCCTCACAAGAGCGCCTTTGACTTGGATTACGTCGGAGTGAAAGCATCACAATTCTCCTTCTCCCGCCTGCAAAAGGCTGACCCTGTGTTGGGTGTAGACATGGCTTCTACCGGTGAAGTTGGTTGCATCGGTGACGACTCCAACGAAGCCATCTTGAAAGCAATGCTTTCTGTAGGTTACCGCGTTCCTGAAAAGAATATCCTCATTTCATCCGGAGACAGCAAGAAGAAAGCAGAATTGCTCACCGCTTGCAAACTCTTGGCTGACAAAGGCTATAAATTGTTCGCAACTGGAGGATCACACCAATACTTGATTGACAACGGTATCGAAGCCACCCGCGTATACTGGCCGACCGAAGAAAACCAATTCCCGCAAGCCCTCCAAATGATTCACGATAAGGAAATCCATTTGGTAGTCAACATTCCCAAGAACTTGACCCAAGTAGAATTGGAAAACGGTTACAAGATCCGTCGTGCCGCTGTGGACTTCAACATCCCGTTGGTGACCAACACCCGTTTGGCATCGGCCTTCATCACTGCATTCTGCAACCTGCCGGTAGATCAAATGGAAATCAAGAGTTGGGACGAATACACTTCGTAATTGCGAAGTTCATACTGACAAAATGGCCCTACGGACCTTTCGCGAGGCACGAGGGCTATTTTGTTGATATAGATTGAACCTTGAATCATACAAATAACCTTAACTAAAATCATTCAAATGAAACTGAAGTATCCTTTCAAACCGAAGTTCTTCGAAGTGTTTGAGAAAGGCAAGTACACCAAAGACATGCTCCGCTCCGATCTCATCGCCGGATTCATTGTCGGTATCATTGCTTTGCCTCTGGCCATTGCCTTCGGTATTTCTTCCGGTGTAACACCCCAACAAGGGTTGATCACCGCCATCGTTGCCGGTTTCTTGATGTCATTCTTCGGCGGTTCACACTTCCTCATCGGAGGTCCGACCGGTGCGTTCATCGTCATCGTCTACGGCATTGTTTCCCAATACGGCCCGGACGGTCTGATTGTGGCCACCTTGATGGCCGGGATCATCCTGGTGCTGATGGGCATCTTCAAACTGGGAAATGTCATCAAATTCATTCCCTACCCGATTGTAGTCGGCTTTACTTCCGGTATTGCCGTGGTGATTTTCTCTACCCAGATCAAAGACTTCCTGGGCTTGCAGATCGAAAGCGTTCCTTCAGGCTTTATCCCCCAATGGATCTGCTACTTCCAACATTTGTCAACCATCAACTGGATGGAAGCCGTGTTGGCCTTGGCCTGCTTGCTTATCATCATTTTCTGGCCCCGCGTCACCCGCAAAATTCCCGGATCCCTCATTGCCATCCTTTTCGGTATTGCCGTGACCATTGCTTCGAACTATGTGGACAGCATTCAATTTGCAACCATCGGTTCTAAATTCCCGGAATTGGCCGGCGGTATGAGTTTGCCGAAACCGCAAATGCCCAACCTGAACTGGAACGACATTACCTCGTTGGTTTCTCCGGCCTTTACCATCGCCATCCTCTGCGCCATCGAATCCTTGCTGGCAGCCATGGTGGCTGACGGGGTAACCGGTAAAAAACACGACTCCAACACCGAGCTCATCGGTCAAGGTATTGCCAACATCGTAACTCCGATGTTCGGTGGTATTCCCGCTACCGGTGCGATTGCCCGTACCATGGCCAGCATCAACAACGGTGGTAAATCTCCGGTAACCGGTATGGTTCACGCCATTGTCCTCCTGTTGATCTTCTTGTTCCTGATGCCGTACGCGGTGTACATTCCCCTCGCCTGCTTGGCCGCAATCCTCGTGATGGTTGCTTACAACATGAGTGAATGGAGAACCTTCAAATATTTGTTGAAAGGCGACAAAGCAGACGTAGGTGTACTCTTACTCACCTTCTTCCTCACCGTCATCTTTGACTTGACCGTTGCGATTGAAGTGGGTGTGCTCCTCGCAATCATCCTGTTTGTGAAACGTGTTTCTGAAACCTCACAAATCAACGTATTGAACGAAGACCACGTAGCAGCCACTGAAAATGACGAAATTGCACAATTGTCCGATACAGAACACTTGTCCATCCCCAACAACGTGGAAGTCTACGAAATTGATGGTCCTTTCTTCTTCGGTCTGGCCAGCAAGTTGGACGAGTTGGACAACCGTGGTGGCAAACGCAACATCGATGTCCGCATCATCCGCATGCGTAAAGTTCCGTTCATGGATACCACCGGTATGAACAACTTGCGCAACTTGTGGAAACGTTCTGAAAAAGAAGGCATCCGCATCATCCTGTCCGGTGTAAACCCGAAAGTACTCGCAAGCCTTGAAAAGATCGGTCTTGCCAATGAAATCGGCAAAGAATACATCTTCCCGCACATCATCCCTGCTTTGGCAAAAGCCACGGAACTGGCTGACAAAGCCCGGAAATAAGCGATAAACCAACCCACAACGAAAGCGGCTAAACAGTTTGAACTGATTAGCCGCTTTGTTTTATCATTCCCATTGAAGAATTAATTACTCAAAAAACACTATCTTTGGGAAGTATCCGTTAAAAACCATGGCTAATAAACGAAAATTTGATACCTGCTTCTTTGAACGCTACGCACAAGTGCTATTGGAAACCCTGTTGGGTCCCGACTATGCAGACTTGTTGAATTTTGACCGACCGGATTTGCAAACCATAGACAAACGTCTGGGCATCGAAGTGACGCGCGCCATGAATGAGAGCAAAGATGCAGCAAACAACCTGCTCAAAGAAATGGCCGGTATGACACCTCGAAATACAGAAACCTCCGAGTACTGGCAACAGGTCCAAGCTACGGGTTACGGCTACGGCCTTCCCGGAATGCAATACATCGGACACCAGGAGTACGAATACTGGTCCCTGGCTCTGCCCCTACAACGCATCCTGACCAGTAAAATCGAGAAATTAGGCAAAGGATTTTATGGCCGGTTTGGGACCTACGGCCTTTTTGTTTTCTGTCGGGACCTGTTGGCCAACGATCAAGTGGAAGCGGCTGTGGAATATGCCCTGTCCTTGCAAAACAACCTGGATCTCCGGTACCAAACCCTGTACCTGGCCCAAACAGACCGCTTGTATGTCTGTGATTTGACCGACAACCGACTGTACCAAGGCATGACGGACCGCATCGTCTCCTACCACATCCCCGAAGAACAACGACGGGAATTTTTCTTGAAAGCCGTACTCCAGGAATCTGAGAAAGAACCCACATTCCAACGAGAAGAAGTTCGAGATTAAGAGCGCATCAATCAAGGAATACAGATCTATGGATCATCATAAAAAGCCAAAGGAACTATCCCTATTAATACGAAAGGAGGCGACTAAATCCTATTAGTCACCTCCTTTTCGCAACGGGCTTAAGACCCGCTTATTTCAACATACCTTTCAGGCGTTCAGTCAAGAGCGGAACAATCTTGTTTACATCGCCCACGATACCCAAGTCAGCCACTTGGAAGATGGGAGCGAATTTGTCTTTGTTCACCGCTACGATAAAGTCAGATTCTTCCATACCTGCCAAGTGTTGGATGGCCCCTGAGATACCCAAAGCGAGGTACAAGTCCGGACGAACGGTCTTACCGGTTTGACCTACTTGACGATCGTGGCCAATGATACCGGCATCCACCATGGCACGAGAAGAAGAAACTTCTGCGCCCAATACGTCTGCCAAGTCACGCAAACGGTCGAAACCTTCTTGATTACCCACACCGCGACCACCGGATACGAGGATCTTCGCTTCTGCGATGTCCACCATACCTTTGTCTTCTTTCACATTTTCAAGCAATTCCACTTTGAAACGTGCGGTATCGAATTTGGGTTCAAAAGGAATGACAGTACCTTTGCGGTTGGGATCTGCAGCCATTTTTTGCATCACACCCGGACGTACCGTTGACATTTGCGGACGGTGTTCGGTACACATGATGGTTGCCATCAAGTTACCTCCGAAGGCCGGACGGGTCATCATCAACTCACGGGTTTCCGAGATTTCCAGTTTGGTACAGTCTGCGGTCAGACCTGTTTCCAATCGTGCAGAAAGACGGGGTGCCAAGTCACGACCAATGGTCGTTGCACCAAAGAGCAAGATCGAAGGACGGAAAGCCTTCACCACTTGATCCACCACTTGTGCATATTGTTCGGTCAAATAGAATTCCAATTCCGGACGGTCCACACAGATTACATCGTCTGCACCGTGCTCAATCAAGGTTTGGCATTGGTTGGTAATGTCTTTACCAACGAAAATAGCGACTACCTTTTCTTCCAGTACATCAGCCAATTCACGAGCTTTTCCAATGAGCTCCAAAGCTACCGACTGGATCACACCTTCGCGTTGTTCTGCGAAGACATAAACTCCTGTATAATCTTTCTTTACTAACATACTGTTCTTAGATAATGAATTTTTCTTTCAATTTGCTGATGATGATGCCTACTGCTTCTTCTGCATCGACTTCGAAAACTTCACCAGCTTGTTTCAAGCCTTTGGTGAAAGCTTTGGCCACGCGGGTCGGAGAACCTTTGAGACCCAATTTTTCTTCGTCCACTTCGATGCGGTCTGCACCCCAGATTTCAACCGGTTTTTGGTAAGCTTCCACAATACCGCGTACGTTCATGTAACGGGCTTTGCAACCAGAAGCCAAAACGGTCAACAAGCAAGGACCTGCGACGGCCAAGCGTTGGTAACCTTCTTCAGTTTCTTTTTTCACTACGAAACGGTTGTTATCCCACTCCAAATCAGCCACATAAGAGATTTGGGGAACATCGAGGTGCTCTGCGATTTGGGGACCTACTTGCGCCGTATCACCGTCGATCGCTTGACGACCTGCGATGATCAAATCCCATTTCAACGTACGGATAGCACCGGCCAACGCATTGGAGGTTGCCAAGGTATCCGCACCGGCAAATTTACGGTCAGTCAACAAGATGGCTTTGTCAGCACCCATCGCCAACGCTTCGCGCAACACCAAGTCTGCTTGCGGAGGACCCATGGTAATCACCGTTACTTCAGCACCGTATTTGTCTTTCAGACGCAATGCCATTTCCAAACCACCTTTGTCATCGGGGTTCATAATGCTGGGAACACCTTCACGAATCAGGGTCCCGGTCACCGGATTGATCTTAATTTCTGTCGTATCCGGAACTTGTTTGATACATACAACTATCTTCATACCAGCATCTCCTATTTGAATAATTTACCAGCAATTACCATACGTTGAACTTCAGAAGTTCCTTCGTAGATTTCGGTAATTTTCGCATCACGCATCATACGTTCTACCGGGTATTCACGGGTATAACCGTAACCACCGTGGAATTGTACGGCTTTGGTAGTCACCTCCATGGCAGTTTCAGCAGCAAAAAGTTTTGCCATTGCAGCATCCGCTGAGTAAGGTTGACCCATGTCTTTCTTGAAGGCAGCCGAACGAACCAAAAGACGGGAAGCTTCCACTTTGGTTTGCAAGTCAGCCATTTGGAATTGGGTGTTTTGGAAAGCAGACAAGGATTTACCGAATTGTTTGCGTTCTTTGGTGTAACGAACGGTCTCATCCATAGCACCTTGTGCGATACCCAACGCTTGAGAAGCAATACCGACACGACCACCGTCCAAGGTTTTCATTGCGATACCGAAACCACCGCCCAATTTGCCGAGCAAGTTGTCTTTCGGGATACGGCAGTTGTCGAAAATCAATTCAGCCGTAGCCGAACCGCGGATACCCAATTTCAATTCTTTTTTACCTACACTGAAGCCCGGAGTATCGGCTTCCACGATGAATGCAGAAATACCTTTCACCCCTTTGCTCTTGTCGGTCATTGCAAACACCACGTACACGTGCGCATAACCTGCGTTGGTGATGAAGATTTTGTTTCCATTCAATACCCATTCGTCGCCTTCCAACACAGCGGTTGTTTGTTGTGCGGAAGCATCGGTACCAGCATTGGGTTCGGTCAAACCGAAAGCACCCAACCACTCACCGCTTGCCAATTTGGGGAGGTATTTGCGTTTTTGTTCTTCGGTACCGTGTTCAAAGATCGGAGCCAAGCACAAAGAAGTGTGAGCAGAAACGACTACACCGGTCGTACCACAAACGCGGGACAATTCTTCCACAGCGATGGAATACATGATGTTGTCTCCACCAGCTCCACCGTACTCGGTCGGAAGCGGAATCCCGAAAATGCCCAATTCGGCCATTTTTTTCACCGTTTCCATCGGGAAACGTTCTTGTTCGTCAATTTCCGCAGCCAAAGGTTTTACTTCTTTGTCCGCGAATTCACGGATCATCTGACGGAACAAGGCTTGTGTTTTATTTAATTCAAAATTCATAGAAAATCAATTAATTAGCAAGCTTTAACAATAATTGCAGTACCCATACCACCACCGATACAGAGTGAAGCCAAACCGACTTTCTTGTCGTTTTTCAACAACTCGTGTACGAGGGTTACGAGAATACGGTTACCGGATGCACCAATCGGGTGACCCAAAGCAATGGCACCACCGTTGATGTTGGTTCTTTCATCGATCCATTCACGGGTTACACCGTGTTCTTCAATCAATTCGCGGATTACACCCAAGGATTGTGCAGCAAAGGCTTCGTTCAATTCAATCAATTCGATTTCTGACAAGGCCAAACCGGCACGTTTCAAAGCTTGACGGATTGCCGGAACCGGACCCAGACCCATCACAGAAGGATCCACGCCACCTTGACCGGTAGCTACAATTTCTGCCAACGGTTTCAAACCCAATTCTTTCACTTTGTCTTCAGAAGCCAACAAGACGAAAGAAGCGCCATCGTTCACACCCGAAGCGTTACCAGCAGTTACGGTACCGTCTTTTTTAAACGCAGGTTTCAGTTTGGCCATTTTTTCCGGAGTTGAAGCACGGTTCGGGAATTCATCGGTATCAAATACGATGGTTTCTTTGCGACCTACGATTTCAATCGGAACGATTTCTTTCACGAATTCACCGTTGTCCACTGCACGGATGGCTTTTTGTTGGGATGCAAATGAGAATGCATCTTGTTCTTCGCGGGTAATACCGTATTTTTCAGCAATGTTTTCCGCAGTAATACCCATGTGGTAGTTGTGGAAAGCATCGGTCAAACCGTCGCAAACCATGTGGTCAACCGCTTGGATGTTACCCATCTTATTACCTGAACGCAAGGTACCGGGCATCACAAAACCCGCATTGGACATGGATTCAGTACCCCCTGCCAACACGATTTCGCAGTTACCCGCCACGATGTCGGTATATCCGTTCAAAACACTCTTCATACCGCTACCGCAGATCATGTTCACGCCGTAAGCAGGAACTTCTGCCGGAATACCAGCCAAAATTGCAGCTTGACGGGCTACCCCTTGTTTTTGGCCAGCACAAAGCACGTTGCCGACGATAACTTGGTCTACTTGTTCCGGTTGTACACCCGCATCAGCCAAAACGGCTTTGATTACGCGAGCACCCATTTCTCCGGGTTGGAGAGCGGTCAAACCACCCATCAATTTACCAATGGCGGTCCGTTTCGCTGCTACAATGTATACTTTTCTCATAATTGCATCGGTTTAAGGTTTTCAGAAATAATCAATTGGGCTTCGGTAGCGGCTTGTACTTCTTCTACCGTAAATTCAGGGTGAATTTCGGTCAAGAGGATGCCTTCCGGAGTAATTTCCATCACACCCATTTCGGTGATGATCTTGTTGACTTGGCCAGCAGCGGTCAAAGGCAAACGGCATTCTTTCAAGATTTTGTGAGCACCTTTGGCTGTGTGCTCCATGGTCAGGATGACTTTGTTGGCACCCACCAGCAAGTCCATCGCACCGCCCATTCCGGGAACTTTCTTACCCGGGATGATCCAGTTCGCCAAGTTACCTTTTTCGTCCACTTCCAATGCACCCAAGAATGTCACATTCACGTGACCTCCGCGGATGATTCCGAAAGAATCGGCAGAACTACAGGTGTAAGCACCGGGGTTGGCAGTAATGAATCCACCACCCGCATTGACATAGTTCGGGTCTTCGTTTCCTGCAGCCGGAGTCGGGCCCATGCCTACCAAACCGTTTTCGGATTGCAAGGTCACAGAAACGCCTTCGGGCAAAAAGTCAGGAATCAAAGTCGGCAAACCAATACCGAGGTTCACAACATCACCGTCTTGGATTTCCAAAGCAGCACGTCTTGCGATTACCTCTCTGACTTGATTTTTATCCATAATGTATCTGATTTAATTATTGTTCGTTGCGTTTTACGATTTCTTGAGCGACAAAGGAGGCTACATCGTCAGCGTAGGTATTCATACCGAAACCGGCATCGTAACCCAACTCTTTAGCCAATTCGTGGGTAATACGGGGACCTCCGCAAACCAAAATCATTTTGTCGCGCAAGCCTTCTGCATCCATCAATTCCACCAATTCGGTCAAGTTTTGGATGTGCACATCTTTTTGGGTCACGGTTTGAGAAACCAACAACGCATCAGCCTTCAACTCTACTGCCTTGGCCAAGAACTCTTCGTTCGGCACTTGGCTACCCAAGTTGTAAGCTTCGATCATGTCGTAACGTTCCAATCCGTAGTGACCGGCATATCCTTTCATGTTCATGATGGCATCGATACCCACGGTATGAGCGTCGGTACCTGTACTTGCACCCACCACCACGAGTTTGCGGCCGATGTGCTCGCGGATGTACTCGTCGGTTTCGTGCATGTCCATCACAGACGATTCTACCTTCGGAACATAAATGGAAGCATAGTCCACGGTTTGGGTTGCACTTCCGTAGCAGTTAAAGAAGGTAAAACCAGGGGTCAGTTCGCGGTAGAATACTACTTGCGGATTTTCCAATCCCATTTTACGAATCAATTGTTTTGCTGCCTCAATGGCTTCGTCGCCCATCGGTACCGGCAAGGTAAAGCTCAATTGTACTTTACCATCGTTCATCGTATCACCATAAGGTTTTACTTTGGTCAAGTCCAAGGTCTTATCGAAGTCCTTGGCTTGCATTGAATACAAACCACCGCTCATATTATTTTCTCTCCAACATTAATTTAACAAACGGGTTGAGGTAATTTGCACCTTTTTCGCAAACACCTTCCAAACCTTTACCACCATTCTTCGGACGTTTCACGTCACCGAAGATACCTTTTTCCAAAGCTGTGAACAAGCCTTCTTCGTTCAATTTTTCCAAGAGTGCGATGGCGTTGTCCAACACTTCTTTGGCACGATTGCGAATGATACCGCCTTCTTTGAATTCCATTTCGTCTCCGATGCTCTTCATGTTGTTGAAGATGTATTTTGCATTCTCGATGGAGAGGAAACGGTCTGACATAAACGGCGTGTGGATTGCCTCTGTCGGCATACCCAGCAACTGCAAACCTTGGTTGGTCCAGATACCGATCATGTTGAACAGTGCATCTTGGATGTGACCACGGAAGATGTTACCGGTCATGAATTTTGTAGGAGGCATGTATTTCAACGGGGCATTCGGGAAAATCTCACGCGCCATTTGTGCTTGTGCCAACTCGAACAAGAAACCGTTTTCCAACTCAGGATCCATTTCGAACGCGTGTCCGAGACCCATTTGTTCTTCCGGAAGACCTGCCAACAAAGCCAATTGCTCGTTGATGATGTCCGAAGCCAATACGGTGTGGGCTTGTTCGTAAGCATCTGCGGTGGTCAGGTAGTTGTCTTCACCGGTGTTGATGATCACACCTGCATAACCGTTGATCACGCGAGAGAAGAATTGGTCCACCAAGGTACGTTGCATGTTGATGTCGCGGAACAGAATGCCGTACAAAGCATCGTTCAACATCACATCCAAACCTTCGAAAGCACCCATGATGGCGATTTCAGGCATACAAAGACCCGAGCAGTAGTTGCACAAACGGATGTAACGGCCAACCTCTTCCCCTACTTCGTCCAAAGCAGCACGCATGATGCGGAAGTTTTCTTGGGTAGCGAATGTACCGCCAAAACCTTCGGTGGTAGCTCCGTAAGGCACATAGTCCAACAAGCTTTGGCCAGTGGTACGGATCACCGCAATGATGTCAGCACCTTGACGGGCAGCCGCTTGCGCTTGGATTACGTCTTCGTAGATGTTACCTGTAGCTACGATGACATAGAGATAAGGTTTGTTTCCTTCGCCGATGGTTTCCAAATAATTTTCACGACGGGCGCGACGGGTCCGGATGCGGTCCAAACTTCCGTCGATCACGGGTTGCAAGATTTGATCGATGGTTGCACGGTCACAAGCTTGTACTTGGGTCAGATCCAATTGACCTGCAGCCACTTGCTCTGCAATCTCTTGCGGGTTTTTACCGGTTTGTATCATGGCACAAGCCAAGAAATACAAAACACCTTCTTTCAAGGCACCACGTTCTTTGAGGTGTTCAACCACCACGTTCGGAAGCGGAACTCCGTTTTCATCCACACCGTCAATGCCCATCAAACGGCACAAGGTACGTTCAACGGCAACGGTAGTATAACGTTCCACGAAGGATTGCACGTCTTGGGCAATGTTTCCTGCCAATTCGCGTGCATGCGCTACCTTCTTGAAATCCAATCCTAATTTACTCTGCATAAACTCTTTTTCTACCTGTTATTGTTCAATATATTTTGTGCAGTCTGGATCCATTCAGCATCCAACTGCAAATGTGCGGCTACTGCCAGCGCTTCGTGCGGCACCTCGTCATAAGGCGCATCCACCAAAGCGTAATTCATCGTTCCATTCTCCAATCCGCGAACCTTCAAACGTCGGAATGACTCGCTTCGCAAATCGTAATGGGTTGTCATCACCAAGCTGGGACACAAGCGGCCCATCACCCGCAACAAGGCATCCACCAAAGCGGTACCTTCGATCGGATTCGTGCTGCGCGCCGGCTCATCGATCAGCACCAAGGCCCGTTCTCCTTGTCGAACCGCCTGCAAAGCGGCGTGAATACGCAACATCTCTGACGAGAACGAAGACAGACCTGCTTCCAAGTCCTGACCGTCACCGTGGCAAAGGTACACGGACTCAAAAATGCGCATGGAAGCCGATTTGACCGGTAGTGGAATCGCCGCCTGGTACAAATATTGGCACAAAGCCAAACTCTTCAATACCACCGTTTTACCACCCATATTTGAACCAATGATGAGCAACGGGGTATCGCCATAAGACAAACTCACCGGCTGGTAAGCCTTGCCTTGTTGCGACAACAGCGCCTCGATCTGGGGATGACGAAAGTCTTCCAAATGTACCTGCTCCCCGGCAGATTCCTGCGGGATTACCCGGTTGCAACGTACCATCAGCAATGCCTTCGCCAAATTCAAATCGGCATCGGCCAACATCTGAAGGGTCTCGCGCAAAGGTTCAACCGCCGGAGCCAACAAACGGGTCAGGCGTTCGCGCACACGGGCCTCTTCCAACATCGAAGCACCCACCAACTCAGAACGCTCCTCACCCAGCGGCAAGTTGCGGATCTGCTTGCGCAGGTCCGCCAATACCGGCGAATAGGAGTCATAAATGTAAAACGTAGCGACCCCGGTTTGATCCGGGTCCAACCATCGTTGCACTTGCTCCAATTCACAAGGTAAATCAAACTCCAGACCGGCTTCCTGGTGCAAGGCTGCCACCTCGCGGGCCAGGATTTCCAGCAACTTGATTTCAAACAACTCCGTATCTTCCAGGACCAAACCGCCTGCGATACGTTCCAAAGATCCACTCAAATCCTTCAGGTTGCACAACTTGGCGTGCATCCGGTCCGGCCAATTCTTGACGACCCGGTCCAACGCCTCCCGGTACAGCAAAACCGCCTGGTACGCAGCACGGATTGGCTGGGGATAGGTGTACAAGTCCCGATCCAACAGACGACGACGGGCCAACGACGAAGCCAAGGGCAATTCATCGATGCACCAACGAAGTCCACAAGGACTGTCCATCAAGGATTTAAGCTTCATAACTATTCTTTACAACATCGTAAACCGGCAAACCAATCTGCTCAGACAAGGCCTGACACAAGTGATCCGAATCAAAACGGATTCCCGTGGGCGACGTCGGATTCACACACACGGCCAACAAACGCGTGGTTTGTTCCACCGTAATGCGTCCGCCCTTCTTCTGGAAAACACGGTACACCTCCGGTGTGAGAAACAGACGGGAGAAATCCTTCACCACGACCTCCGTCTTCGGGGACAAATCTGTCACCCGCTTCAAGAAGCGGTCGGTCAAGGCACCCGTTACGCGCAAGGTCGCAGGTTGCTCACCCAAAACCTGTTCGGCTGCTCCCCCACCCAAAGCGGAAACCTCAGCCAGTTCATCCACATCCACAGTCGTCTTCGGCAGACGAATCAATTCCACCTGAAAAGCCGTCTTGCGAAGAAGCGTCGGCAAATGTGCCGACAATGCGGCTCCGGTCGATAAAATCATCGCCTCACTCACCGCCGGAGAAGCTGAACTCACCCGAGACAAGGCCCCGTCGATGAGCATCAGGTCCATTCCCAAACGGCTGACCCCCTGCATCCAACGCTGCAATGCCTGGGCAGAAGAAGGTCCGGACAACATCGCCGTTCCGGCCACAAGGCTGCGGGCCGTAACGACCGGTCCCAAGGGAGTGGATTCGCGGGAGAGGTCCACCAACTCCGAAACCAGTTGCCGTTCCCGATAATAACGTTCAGCCGTTGAAAAATAACAACCTTCGGGCAAGACAATCTGAGGTTTCGGTGTCAGCGTCACTCGGTCCGTGGTTTCCCCATCGACACCGATGGAGGTCACACAGATTTTTTTGCGATCAACAGGAAGCCTCCTCAAGATGTAGTTCAAACATTCGGTCTTGCCGACATTTTTCTCCATACCCACGAGGGACACGCTCCGGCAAGCCAATATATCCTGAATAAAAGGCATCCTGCTACAATGTCAATCAACTATTTCTTGTGTACTCTTTCTTTACGAGCCAATACAGAGGGCTCGATGGACATACGTTCACCTTCCAACAACGAAGCAACACCTTCGGTCTTACGTTCCTTGCGGCATTCTTCACATTGGCAGTCGTTCACGTAGTTGGTCGGTTCGGTGTAAGTAGTAATCACACCTTCAAAGTTACGCAATACCACTTTGCCAGGAGCTTGTGAAATCACGTATTGCGGCATAACCGGGGTCTTTCCACCTCCACCGGGAGCATCCACCACGAAGGTCGGCACTGCATAACCAGAGGTGTGGCCACGCAAACCTTCGATGATTTCGATACCTTTTGAAACCGGAGTACGGAAGTGTTCCAAGCCCATAGACAAGTCACATTGGTAAATGTAATACGGTCTTACGCGCATTTTTACCAAACCGTGCACCAATTTCTTCATGGTATGAACACAGTCGTTCACGCCACGCAACAACACCGATTGGTTACCCAACGGAACGCCGGCATTGGCCAAACGTGCACAAGCTTCAGCAGCTTCGGGGGTAATTTCATTCGGGTGGTTGAAGTGAGTGTTCAACCAGATCGGATGGTATTTCTTCAACATGTTCACCAAGTCATCGGTAATCCGTTGCGGGCAAACCACAGGGGTACGAGAACCGATACGGATGATTTCCACGTGAGGGATGGCACGCAAACGAGAAATGATGCTTTCCAAACGAGCGTCGCTCACCATCAAGGCGTCACCACCGGACAACAATACGTCACGAACTTGGGGAGTACGGGCTACGTATTCAATAGCGCGGTCAATGCGTTCGGTCGGAGACTCGTTGTCGTTTTGACCAGCAAAACGGCGACGGGTACAGTGACGGCAGTACATTGAGCACATGTCGGTGATCAACAACAACACGCGATCCGGGTAACGATGGGTCAAGCCCGGTACCGGAGAGTCTTCGTCTTCGTGCAAGGGATCCAACAAATCCGCTTCAGCTTGGTGAGTTTCCAGTGCAGTAGGGATTGCCTGACGACGAATCGGGCAGTTCGGGTTGGTCGGATCGATCAAAGAGATATAATAAGGTGTAATGGCCATACGCAAAGTCGAGAGGGTCTTTTTCACACCTTCTTCTTCTTCGGGGGTCAATTCCACGTATTTTTTCAATTGGTCGAGGGTTTCAATGCGGTTTTTGACTTGCCATTTCCAGTCATTCCATTGCGCATCGGTTACCTCGGGAAACAAAATTTTTCTTCTGCTTTCCATAGTCGCTAATTACACATAAAGTTTTTCAAAAAGGTCTCGAATCACCTTCGATTCCCGTAAAATATTGAGGGTCAAGTTAGCATGTCCTTTTGCATAACCATTTCCCACGATGAGGTTGATGTCCTTGCCGACCCCTTCTGCTCCCAAGGCCGCTTTGGTAAAGCTGGTTGCCATGGAGAAGAAATACACACAACCTTGGCCTTTGGTCACCAGGATGGAGGTCATCTCGGTCGAAGGCACATTGACGTTGTTGATGGTCACATCACAACCGCGTCCTCCCGTAATGGCCATGACCTTGTGGTACACATCCATTACGTTGGTTGCGTCGGCTACGATCACATCGGTTGCCAAGCCCATTTCTTGTACGCGGTGCGCATTTTCAGCAGAGTACTCTACCACAATGACCTTACCGGTCGGGCCCACGTTCTTCATCGCTTGGTAACAACAGAGGACACCCGATTTTCCACCGCCACCGATGATGCATACGATGTCACCTTCGGTAACCAGACGGTCCACCTGTGCCGGAGCACCTGCCACATCCAAAGCCGCCAACGACAGACGTTCCGGAATGTCGTCGGGCAAAATGGCATACAAACCGCTTTCAAACAAAATTGCTTGTGCATCCACGTCCACTTGGTCCGAGTCGGGAGACAAGCGTTTGATTTCGTTCAATTTCAGCGGAGTCAAAGACAGCGAAACCAAAGTCGCAATCTTGTCACCCACTTTTACGGGTTGGTTTTTCGGGAATTTGGGACCGATTTCACGTACGGTTCCAATCAGCATCCCCCCCGAACCGGTCACCGGATTCTGCATCTTGCCACGTTCCTTGACAATCGAAAGAATCATTTCCTTCATCTTGTCAGCATCTGCGCCGCAAGCTTGTTTGATCTGGGTATAACTTGCAGAATCGATGTTCAAGGTCTCCACATCAATGAGCATTTCGTTGTCGTAAATGCTCATGGTGTTATCAAGCTGTAAAGCCGGCTGGGGAAGAGTCCCCGCCGGCGAAACTACTCTGTGCGTACCGTATCTACATCCAATCTTAGACATACACGTACGTATCAGAATTATGCGTAAAGTTCAGTAAAGATTTCTCTGAGTTTTTCGCACTCACGCAATTCTTGGAGTGTGATTTCTGCGTGGCCTTTGGTATAACCGTTACCCACGATCATGGTCACGTCGCTACCTACACCTTCTGCGCCCAACGCTGCTTTGGTAAAGCTGGTTGCCATAGAGAAGAAGTAAACCACACCGTCATTTTTGGTTGCCAAAATGGTAGTCATTTCGGTATCCGGAATGTTCACGTTGTTGATGGTCACATCACACATTTTACCACCGGTGAGTTCTTCGATTTTTTCCAAAACCGGAACCGGTTGGGTTGCGTCTGCAGAGAATACATAGTCGCAGAAGCCCAAGTCTTGCATACGTTTGGTACTGCGTTCGCTGTGGCACAAACCGATCACTTTACCGGTTACACCTGCACGTTTTTTAGCTTCGTAGCAGCACAACATACCGGATTTACCACCTGCACCGATGATGAGAACGGTGTCACCCGGTTTCACCAATTTAGCAGTTTGTGCCGGAGCACCTGCTACGTCCAAAGCGGACAAAGCCAATTTTTCAGGGAGATCGGAAGGAATCTTAGCGTAGATACCGCTTTCGAACAAGATTGCTTTACCTTTGATGTCCACTTGGTCTACGTCAGCACGGATTTCCAAGATTTCGTCGATGCGGAGCGGAGTCAAAGACAAAGATACCAAGGTTGCAATTTTGTCACCTTCTTGCAAATCGATTTTGCCTTTCAATGCATCACCGATTTTTTCAACGGTACCCAACAACATTCCACCTGAACCAGTCCAGGGATTGCGGTGTTTACCTTGTTTTGCAACGATGTCAAACATGATTTCTTTGATCTTTTCAGGATCGTGGTTGGCACGTGCAGAAATATCAGTAAAGGAAGCTGAGTCAATGTTCAAAGTTTGAACGTCAATCAAGATTTCGTTGTCATAGATTTCATCCATGTTGTTGTCAATCTTGTTGGCCGGTTGCGGAAGAACACCTTTCGGCTCAATCACACGGTGAACACCGTATTTGTTACCTTTCTTTTGTGTCATATTCGTAAATTTTAATGATTTATATTTTTAACTTCTTTGTTTCAATCCCAGAATTTCACGAGCTTCTGCTGATGTAGCAACTTCACGGCCCAATTCTTTTGCCAAACGGACCACTTTCGCTACCAACTCACCATTGGACTTGGCAGGAACACCACGTTCGAGGTTCAAGTTATCTTCAAAACCTACGCGAACGTGACCACCCATGGTAATCGCAGCAGCAGCCAATGTAAATGCGTGACGGCCGATACCGGTAGCAGTCCAAGTAGAACCTGCCGGAATCGCATTCACCAACCAGCAAAGGTTTTGTACGGTAGCCGGAGTACAACCCGGAACGCCCAATACGAAATTGAATTGCATCGGAGCACCCGGCACTTGGCCTTTGCGAGCCATGTTCAAAATGGTATCCAGGTGACCCATTTCAAAGCATTCGTATTCAGGTTTGATGTTGTTTTCCAACATACGTTTTCCGAAAGCACGCATCATCGGCATGGTGTTTTCAAACACATCGTCACCGAAGTTGCAAGTACCACAATCCAAGGTAGCCATTTCCGGATACAACTCAGTCGGTTGCAAACGTTCTTCAGCAGTCATTCCCACAGCACCACCGGTGGAAGGAATGATGATCACATCCGGACAAACCTTGTAAATCGCTTCAATGCATTCTTTGAAACGTTCTTTGCTTTGGGTCGGAGTACCATCGTCCTCACGAACGTGCAAGTGAACAATGGCTGCACCTGCATCTACTGCAGATTTTGCTTCGCGAACGATTTCTTCAACGGTATAAGGAACCGCCGGGTTTTGTTCTTTGGTTACTTCTGCACCGCAGATAGCAGCTGTGATGATCAATTTATCCATAACGGCCAATTATTTTTTACGTTGGCATTTGCTGGGAACTACACAAGTACCGCTTGCACGGCAAACTACGATCGGTTCTTCCAACACGTCAGCAGCTGAATCAGAAATGTCCGGACGGGGTACGATCACTTTGCGGGCTTCGAACACCATTTTGCGTGAAGAGTTACCTACTTGAGTAATTTCACCCACCGCTTCGATGTAGTCACCTGCAAATACAGGAGCCATGAATTCCACATTGTCGTAAGCTTTGAAGAGTCCTTCGTCGCCGTCGTTTTGAATCAACAATTCGGTTGCAACGTCACCAAACAATTGGAGCATTTTTGCACCGTCTACCAAATTTCCGCCGTAGTGAGCATCGTGGCAGCTCATGCGTACGCGAATCAATGCTTGTTTTGCCATAATCTATTTAATTTTAATTCAATTATTTACTTACACAAATATGATCTACGAAGATGCTCGGAGTATGGATATTTTCCGGAGCGATTTCGCCTGCTTTCACCAATTCTTCGGCCTCTACAATGACCAAATCCGCAGCCGAAGCCATCAGGGGGTTGAAGTTTTGGGTGGTTCCCTTGTAGAACAAGTTTCCGATTTCGTCAGCAACAGAAGCGCCAATCAACGCCACGTCTGCACCCAGGGGTTTTTCCAACAAGTACTCAACGCCATCCACCTTCACGGTTTCTTTGCCTTCTGCCACGATGGTGCCCAAACCGGTACGGGTCAATACACCACCCAAACCGGCACCTTTGGCACGAATGCGTTCTGCCAATGTACCTTGGGGAACAAATTCGATTTCCAATTCACCGGCATTCATTTGGTTACCGGTTTCCGGGTTTGTTCCAATATGGGATACAATCAATTTTTTAACTTGTTTATTTACGACCAATTTACCCATTCCGCGATCCGGAAAACCGGAGTCGTTGCAAATCACGGTCAAATCTTTAACACCGGATGCAACCAAAGCATCGATGATTCTATTCGGAGATCCGGCAGCCAAAAAACCGCCAATCATAATGGTGGCGCCGTCTTGAATTTTAGCGACAGCATCCTCAATCGAAATCAATTTCTTCATTCAGATCGTGTATTAAAATTATTCCCGCAAATATAATAAAATAAACGACAAACCGAACGCAGAACCGGTCCCAAATGAACAAAAAAATAGCAGCCCGTCGTTTTTTACCGACAGGCTGCAAATCAGACTCAAAAATCACCCAGAATTTAGCTAGAGATTGCGGTGGCTGTGCACCGGATTGGCATACATAGCCAACACCAATTCTCGCAATTCAGCACGATCCAATTCGGCACGAGTTTCTTCGGACTCCTTGGCGAACAAGGCATCCAGTCCGGCTTCCACGTAGCCCAAGAAACAATCCTTTTCGGCTTGCGTATACTGATCCGCATACTCCGGGGTTTCTGCCAACACATCGAAGGCGATGTAATTATTCGGCCACAAACGGTAGTTCGCATTGATTTTGCGGTCCAACAAGGCCGCCAACCCACGGAAACGTTCGTTTTTGTCCATTTGACCGCACACTTCCAATTCTTCCCGGGTCAACGGCTCACCAAAGTGGAAATGCACCCGACCCTTTTGTTGCAAAATACCGGTCAAAATACTGTTCATATCCTCACCAGGGGCCTTCACATACTCACGACGACGCGAAATGAAAGTTTCCCTTGCCTTCAGGAAATCACAAGGTTCAAATTCGTACGACACAGATACCGGCAGGATGGCTAACGCATTAAAATCATCCACAAAATTGCCGGATCCACTCATATCCAACATCTTCAACAAGCCTTGGCTGGTTTGGTCCGAACCGTCCTTGGTACGACCGCTGCGTTGGGCCAACCAAATCGAAGCCCGACCGTTTGCCACACTTTCACGGATGTAGTTGGACAACAGGGTTGAATTCACATACAATTCCCGCGGAGTCCCTTTGCGAATGACCTTGATCATCCGGTTACTACGCATAATGTCTTCGACAAACTGAGAGGAAATCAGGTTATCCCCTACAGCAATCTCGGTACGCGGCACCTGGTTCTTGTAAAAGATCAGTTGCATGATCCCCGGATCCAGAACGATATCGCGGTGGTTACCCAACAACAAGGATTTCTCCGGCCGCAGGGTATTTTCAATGCCAGAACAAGTCAACCCTGTCGTTGTTCCTTCCAACAACCGGTTCATCACCGTGGCCATTACCTTCACCTGGAAATCATCTACGGTCCGCAAAGAGCGCAACAATGCCTCAAAATCAGCACGTTCAGATCCAGGAGCAATGAAATTCAAAATGTTGGTCAACAACGGATGTGCTGCTACCCGATCCAGGGCCGCCACCATTTCTTCATCCGTATAGGGCCGGATATTATCGTATTTTTCCCCCATATCAGTCATTCACTACTTTTACTCGAATAAAGTTTTCCAACAAGCCTACCACGACAACCGCATAGAAGAAGACCAGCATCAAAACTACCCCCAAAGCTCCTATGGTCAACGCAGTAAACAAATTATAGCAGAACGAGCAAGCCATCAGCAATACCAGGATTACTGCCACAATGCTCAGGTAATTAAACAGAATAAACAAACACAAAATCAATGCGATACAAGACAGCAAAGCCGGGAACATGAAGAAGAAATTCTCTCCCAAAGTAAAGGTCATGAGCAGCCCCAAAACCGTCATCAGCACGGTGATGGCCACCAGGGTCTCGTTTGCAAAGAAAGGACGTTTTGTAGCCCGGCGTACAAAGATACCCGCAACGGATGCAACCACGGCCAACACCGCAACCAATCCGATCCACGTGTCACCCGGAATGAACTTGGTTGCTGCCACATTGAAAGGAGTTCCTACACAAGTAGCGGCCAACCAGGCAATTCCTTCGCCAACCAACAAAATACCAAGTCCCCAACCCAACAAGCACAACGTTTTACACAAGACCTGTTTGGGGCGAATGATCCGGGTCTTGGTATGCAAGGCAAACGCCAGACAACAGAACAAGGCCGTAACCACGGCAAACCAACGGTTTTGTGTTTGAGTCATTTTCACTAGACCCACCCACGGCAGGGTGAAATACACGGAATTATCCTCGCTTTTCAGCGCGTCCACACAGGCGTAGTTTGCATCGGTCAAATAACGCTGCAACATCGGTTCCAGTTGTGCCCCGTAATGCTGAATTGTCGGCAGACTGATGTTCTCAAAACAATCCCAATCGGTGTGATAATAACGGATATTGTCCAAGCAAGAGAAGTTCAAGCCAGGCAGTTGGTCCTTTACAACTGTAAAATCTGTAAAGTTCGGCATCATCTTGTAAACCACCGTTGTTAACGAATATGTTACAGGGTATTTTGCGGCCTCTGCATACAGATCCACCACCTTGGAATCACCCATTCCGGTCTCAAAAAGCAAGGCAGGCCCCTTCACTCCCCGAGCTTCCAGGTTGATCACAAAACCGACATTTTCCAACAATTCCGGATTGTGCTCAACGGCCTCTTTCATGCCATTCAAACCATTCTCTTCCGAGTCGGTAAACAAGACTTTCACCCCTTGGCTCCAATCCTGACGGTACTGCAAGGCAACACGCAGGAGTTCCAAGGTTGTACCCAAACCATAGCCATCATCGGCGGCACCGTAAGAGTACACGGTGCTGTCCAACACCTGCTCACGGTAGCGGGAATCCAAGTGGGCGATGAACAAAACATACGACGAAGCAGGTCCGGACTCCGGTTTAAACTCCGCATAAATGTTGGCAATGTCAAAATACCCACCCAAACGGAATGCAATCGAATCGTAGGCATACAACCTGGGATTTCCGCCCAGAGCTGCCAGACGGTCCACCAAATACGAACGTACGCGATCGCGTGCTTGAGGATGTTCGACTGAATGGGGTTCTTTCGCAATGACTGCCAAATCTTTTGCCACATTTTCAGCCGAGAAAACAGCTTCTTCTGTCGCCGAAACCACCTTCGGCATCGAGCCAAGTCCGTAAGCGACACATACCGCCAAAACAACGGCCAATGTCGCCAGGATCACCCGAATGATACGACCCAAACGCCAAGCCATAACTAACTCAAAGCTTTGCAATTCAACGGGTTTGCAGGATCTTTTCCTTCCGGTGTGAAGGCATATTCAATACGATCCTTGTAGGCAGCTTCCACTTTGGAGCGCACCATCTTCATCGTACTGTTGATCATGCGGTTCTTTTCCGAGAACGGTTCATCCGCAATGATGAAGGTCGCCGGTAACCAACGGTCCGGGAACAAACCACCAAATTCACGACCTGCACGGAATTTGTCCAAGTCCTCGCGAATCTTGCGTGCCCCTTCGGCACCTTGCGGCAATTTGCCCTTGTCCACGTCCAAGACACAGATGGTGTACGGAGATTGGTTGTTGTACATCATCGTATTGTTCACGTAGGGCAATTTTTCGGTGATGCATTCTTCAATGCCCTCCGGTGCATATTTTTCCCCATCCGAGGCAATGAGCAAGCTCTTGAAACGACCCATCACATAGAGGAAGCCGGATTCGTGCATGTAGCCCATGTCCCCGGTGTGCAACCAACCATCAATGACTGTTTCTGCAGTTGATTTCGGGTTTTTCCAATAACCGGCCATGACGTTTTCACCCCGGATCACAATCTCACCGGATTTGCCGGTCGGACATTCGTTGCCATCTTCGTCCAAAATCTTGATATCCATAGGTTGTACCAACAGACCCGAAGAACCGAAACGGTGTTTCTTCAAGGTGTTCGCCGAGATCACAGGTGTCGCTTCGGACAAACCGTAACCTTGCAACATCGGGATACCAATTGCGCAGTAATAACGTTGCAAATCAATGTCCAACAACGCTCCACCACCGATGAAGAAGTCGAGTTCCCCACCCAATCCTTGGCGTACCTTTTGGAAAACGAGTTTATCCACGGCCCAAATCAGGGGTTTCAACAAGAAGGATCCTTTGGTTCCACGGTTCCAGCCGTCTTTGTTGTAACGAATCGCAGCATTCAGACCGATGTTGTACAAACGTTCCGCCACTTTTCCACTGGCACGAACGGTTTGTTCGATGTTTTTCTTGAAGTTCTTCGCCAGGGTCGGCACAGACATCATCACGTTGGGTTTGAATTCCTTGATGGCAATCGGAATGTTGCGCAAGGCTTCCATCGGGGTCTTGCCAGCCGGTACGGTGGCAATGCGTCCGCCATTCTTCATCATTGAGTAGAAACCAACCACGTGTGCGAAGCAGTGATCCAAGGGCAAAATGATCAACATCTTGTATCCTCTTGAGATCGGAACCAATCCCAAAGACTGGTCAACATTCGCTGTATAGTTGCGGTGAGTCAGACAAACGCCTTTCGGATCTGCAGTTGTACCAGAAGTATAGGTAATCGTTGCAAGATCATCATTTTGAATTGCTTGGCCTACTGCCAAGAATTCTTCCCGATGTGCTTCCAGGTAACGTTTTCCACGCACCATGAGATCTTCGTAATAGATTTCATCCGGTTGCATATCGTCCACACGATCCAACAGAATCAAATATTTCAAATCAGTCAATTGCTCACGAATGGTACGGATTTTACGCAACTGTTGGCCAGAAACGATCAGATATTTACACTCCGCGTGGCGCAAACGGAAC
This sequence comes from Bacteroidales bacterium, assembly GCA_017647795.1. Lineage (GTDB taxonomy): Bacteria > Bacteroidota > Bacteroidia > Bacteroidales > UBA932 > JAGCJX01. Next base: position 79,770 of record JAGCJX010000023.1, read on the forward strand.
AACAAATCGTTGCTCTCTTCCAGTTTGATGGACAAAGGTACAGAAACAGCACCCGCATACAACAAAGCCAACTCCGAGCAAATCCACAAGTTACGACCCTCAGAAAGCAGGGCGATGTTGTCCTTGGGCTGTACTCCCAAATCACAGAGACCGGCTCCGAAATCGTAAACTATATCGCGTAATTGATTGAAAGAAGTAGGTTCAAAAGTCGATTGCAGCTTCTCATACATAAAGGGTTCGTCCCCGTAGTTCCGCACTGCATTTTCAAACAGATCAATAATGGTATTTTTCATAAACGCATTATTTATTTTTGTTAAGGTTATAATTCGTACAAAATTAGTCAAAATAACTGAATCGGCGCAAAGAAAAAGTGTACGGAGTTCCAAGATGATCCTGGATCTCACTCCGGCGCCAATTTCCCCAGTCATCAAAGTCAGAATAGGAGGTAATTACGTAGAAATCAGAACCCACGTAACTTGTTTTTTCTTGGACCAGACGCCCCTGCTCATCGTAGGCATATTCCGTCATTTCCTCGGTCCAGACACCCGATTCCCAATAGCCCAATGTACGGATTTTAAGGCGTCCATCATTCATAAAGTTCTGCTTTAATTCAGACACCTTATTTCCGTTATTATCAAGATACAATTCGCTCGACAACAAACCTCCTTTCAGGTAAAGAACCCGACGGGTCCACAGACAGGAGCCTCCCTCCAATGACTGCGCCTGAGAGGCTACAATCCCCTCCTTTTCATCGTAGGTTGTGAAGACCTGAATACCTTCATCCAGACGTACCTGACGAACAACACGACCCTGCTCATCGTACTCATAAAAGTGCTTGAAATATCCGGGCTCACCGTACGTACCACCTTCCTGCTCCACCAGTTGCCCCTGATCGTTCAACCAAGAAAGAATCAGGTATTCCAATTGGTCCGAAACCCGGGCTGATGCACGGTTCGTCTGCTCCAACAATGTACCGGCCTCGTTGTAGAAACAAGTAGTCTGAAGCATGGGATCCGGATAGACTGCAACCCAGCCGGAATCCGACAAAGCTGCCTCAAATTCAACCTTAACTACTTCTTTAATTGGCCCTTGTAATCCACTGATTTCCTTATCTGAGACAATTTCTATTTTCGGAGAAGAACAAGCAGCCAGCAGCGCACAGAAACAAGCCGCTACAACAACAAATATCTTATTCATGTTTGTCTCGAATCAACAACGAAGAATCCCCATAACTCAAAAAACGGAAGTCGTTTTCCAAAGCATATGCATACACCGACTTCCAACGATCACCGCCTCCCAAGAAGGCAGAAATCAGCAGCAAGAGTGTACTTTGAGGCTGGTGAAAATTGGTAACCAATGCATCCACAATCCGGAAACGATAACCGGGAACGATGATGATGCGCGTGCGAGCCGTAATCTCATCCAAGTTATTGATTTTCATGTACTCCAACAGAGAATGCAAGGACTCTTCCAAGGTTACTTCCACTCCATTTTCCCCATCAGGTGCATCCTGATAGGGTTCCCACTGCGCCACCGAATCGGGTACCCAGGCTTGAGGGGTCGCTTCGAAACAATGCTTACCCAAAAAATACAAGGATTCCAAGGTACGGACGGAGGTGGTTCCTACAGCGACTATCGGACCGATTGATTGTTGTTTCAGCAAGTCTTCCAGCAACTTACGAGTCACCACAAAAGGCTCAGAATGCATTTGGTGATCTGCAATGTATTCGCTCTTAACCGGCATAAATGTCCCAGCTCCCACGTGCAAACACACCTCCGCACGACGGATGCCCTTCGCATCAATGGCTTGCAACACCGGCTCCGTAAAGTGCAAACCAGCAGTCGGAGCTGCCACGGAACCCCGAAACTTGGCATACAGCGTTTGGTAGCGTTCCAGGTCCATCGCCTCGGTTTCACGATTCAAATAGGGAGGTATGGGAATCTGACCACAAAGCTCAAGCACACGAGAAAAAGGGACGCCCGTTTCCCAGGTAAAGCGAATTACGAAGCTATTGGCCTCTCTTTCCAACATTTCAGCCTGCAAATTGAGTGCAGCAACTTCTTTGTCGTTTTCTCCTGAATATAAGCGGATTAGACCGTTTTTCCACTTCTTTGCATTGCCCACCACTGTTCTCCAGACACAAGATTGGGTAGTTGCAAAGGAAATATTGTAGTCTGCCGGCGTTACAGGCTCCAAACAGAAGATCTCAATCATAGCCCCAGTCTCCTTCTGAAAAAAGAGACGAGCCGGCACGACCTTCGTGTTGTTGAAAACCATCAAGGCATGATCGGGCAGGTGGTCCGGCAAACGAACAAAAGCATCTTCAGAGATGACACCTTTATTATATAGCAGCAATTTGGATCCATCACGATTGGGGAGAGGGTATGCAGGAATACGGTGATCCGGCAAGTCGTAATTGAAATTTTCGATCCGAATGAGAGGCTCCATTTTAGGCGATTTAAGCGATTATTTTTTGCAAAAGTAACCAATACTTGGGTGAACACAAAATCGTTAAAATTTGAATTTTTGTTTACAAATTTGATTTACACAAATAACCTCAAACCAATACAATTCTAACAAGCGATTACAAGTTAACAAACCATGTTTACAATGTGCTTTGTTTGTATTATAACTTTTTCTTATTTGATATTTTACACAACTATTAATAATTGGTTATCAATATGTTATATTATTTTATCGGTAGTTTAACTTGAATATAAATTCCCAAAGAAAGACCCATCCGTGCAGACACAATACCTATATTCCAAAAATACAAACACTAACTAATTGATTTTCTGATACTACTGCAAATGCTATTTGAATTATTACTTTAGATATGTTCTACAAAACCAATTCCCTGATACAAAGCATACTATTTGTACAGCTATCCCCAACCTCCCTTCTAATTGTTTACATTTGTTTTATTCGTTGGTTACATTTGTTCCGATAAAATTTTCTACATTTGTATCTTATAAAGTTTACAGTTATGAATAGTCGTTTACAGCAATTTTTGGACCTCGAAAACCTCACTCCTGCCCGTTTTGCCGATATGATGGGATTGCAACGTTCCGGCATCTCTCATTTGCTGTCCGGAAGAAACAAACCGGGCTATGAGTTCATCAAGAAATTTCTGAAGACCTTCCCGCATGTCAATGCGGAATGGTTCCTGTTGGGAGCTGGCAAACCGTTCAAGTTCCAACAGGCAGAGGGAGCGTCGGCTGAAACGACCACTCCTCTTTCCGATCAACATTCCGGTTCATTCCCGCATTCCGCTTCGTCAAGCCTTCCGGGCGTTCCGACCGATGAACCACGAAGTCCGGTAACTTCAGACTTCTCGGCTGAGACAAGCCTCTTCGCTTGGGATGAAGGAGGTATCCGTGCGACAAATGAAAATCCCGCGAATTTCTCTGATCCATTGCCGGGAAAAACACATTCATCGCAAGGAAATCAAGATATCACGCAGCAATCAGAGGCTGTTTCCAACCAAAAAACGGCCACTGAGCGTATTGTAAGGCCGATTCCTCAGAAAAAAATTGGCCGAATCACCGTGTTCTACACAGACGGTAGTTTCGATGAATTTTTCCCGCGATAAGCAATCGCACCTATGATATTAATGTGTATCTTTGCAACGCAACTGCAGTTGCAACAATTCATCCTACCTAATACAAAAGGACTATGTATAAATTACTGAAACCCATCCTCTTCTTGTTTTCTCCCGAAAAAGCACACGCCATTGTCATGGGTCTGCTGAAAGTTTTGTCGTACATTCCTGGGGCCAACGCCATTTTGCGTCTGTTTTACACCTGCAAAAACCCGGAACTGGAACGCGAAGTCTTTGGTATTCACTTCAAGAACCCCATTGGACTTGCTGCCGGCTTTGACAAAAACGGAGAATATTACAACCTAATGAGTAACTTCGGTTTCAGTTTCATCGAAATCGGGTCCATCACTCCGGAAGGCCAACCGGGCAACCCGAAACCCCGTTGCTTCCGCCTCCCGCAGGACGAAGCCATCATCAACCGCATGGGAATCAATAACTACGGGGTTAAATACGTGGTAGAACGTCTTAAAAAAGACAAGCCCAAAGTCATCATCGGAGGGAACATCAGCAAAGCCAGCACCACCAGCAACGAAGAAGCGTGGAAAGACCTGGAAAAGTCCTTCTCTTTGCTCTACGATTTTGTGGATTATTTCGTGTTGAATGTTTCTTGCCCGAACGTAAAAGATTTAACCAAACTCCAAGATATCAATAACTTATCCGAAATTATCGACCGCTTGTTGACCCTGCGTCGCTATTTCGACGACTACCGCCCGATTCTGCTCAAACTGTCGCCCGATATTCCCAAGGCACAGTTGGATGAAATCATTGACATGGTCATGATTTCAGGCATTGACGGTGTCGTAGCAACCAACACAACCCGCGAACGTCCGGCAACCCTGCGAACCCCGCAAGAACGCATTCAAGCCATTGGTGACGGCGGTTTGAGCGGTGCTCCGGTCTACAAGAAAAGCTTGGAATTTGTACGTTACATCCACCAAAAAACCAACGGAACCCTTCCCATCGTAGCTGTGGGCGGTATCATGAGCCCGGCACAAGCCGAAGAAATGTTGGAAGCAGGTGCCTCGTTGATTCAGATCTATTCCGGCTTCGTTTTCAAAGGACCCGGCATAGTCCGTAAGATGTTAAAACACCTCAAAACACTGGTTTAAAGCATTATCCTATGAAAAAGGCGGCGGTTTGTACCATTGGTGATGAGATTTTGATCGGTCAAATTATCGACACCAATTCCTCTCACATTGCCCAATCCCTGAACGAAATTGGCATTCGTGTAGCCACGATGGTATCCATCGGGGACGAACGCAAAGAGATCATGGGGAAATTGGAAGAACTTTTGAAAACCAACGACTTGGTAATCACAACCGGAGGACTGGGTCCGACAAAGGACGATATTACCAAACACGCCTTGGGCGAGTTGTTCGGATCAACCGGCCAGTACGAACACACGGAACAAGCTGAGATTGTCCGAGAACTTCTGGTACGCAGAGGAGTACCCCTGTTTGAGAGCAACCTGGCACAAGCCTACGTACCCACCGGCTGTGAGGTGCTGGTCAATCGCTTGGGAACGGCTCCCGGCCTTGTTTTTCGCTTTCCTGCAACGCGTTTTTCACACCAGCCCACCCTCTACTCTTTACCGGGTGTTCCGTTCGAGGCCTTGGGTCTCTTGCCCGCTGTCATGAAGGACATTTGCCAACACCAAGCCTTGGAACCCATTTACCACAAGACTTGGGCAACCTTTGGCATTGCTGAGTCGACGTTGGCAGAAATGATTGCTGCGTGGGAAGATCACCTGCCCCAAGATACCAAACTGGCCTACTTACCCAATACCCTCAACGGTGTCCGCTTGCGCCTTTCGTGTTACGGTGACACGGCAGAACACGCAGCAGAACGACTGGAGGCTGAATTTGAGAAGATTCGCCCGATTTTGGGAACCGCCTTGTATGGAAAAGACCAGGATACCCTTCCCGGGGTTCTTGCAAAAGAATTAAAGGCAAAAGGTGTGAGTGTCTGCACTGCAGAATCTTGTACCTGTGGCCGTGTGGCACACCTGTTAGGCAGCATTCCTGGAGCTTCTGACTATCTGATGGGCGCTACCATCGCCTATAGTAATGCTGTTAAGATCAACGATTTGAAAGTTCCTGCAACCCTCATTGAACAAGAAGGAGCTGTCAGCCAGGCCTGTGTAGAAGCCATGGCACAAGGCGCGATGGAAAAATACGGAACAACCTACGCCGTTGCGACCTCGGGCATTGCTGGACCGGGCGGAGGCAGTCCTGAAAAACCGGTAGGACTGGTCTGGATTGCGGTAGCCACCCGTCTGCAAAACGGAGGAAGCCGCGTCGTATCAAAATCGTTCAGCTTTGGCGGAGACCGCGAAAGAAACATGGAACGGTTCGCAGCCAATGCCTTGAACCTCTTACGTTTGGAACTTCTAAACGCTCGCTAAGCCAGCCAGTAACTCTGCTTCGCGCATCACGCGCAGGAAATTCCCACCCATGATTCCTTGGATGACGGTTTCGCTGTATCCCCGGCGTTGCAGTTCGTCACGGATGATACCGTAGGCCGAAATGTCCCGCAAACCGTCGGGAGCAACCGAGATTCCATCAAAATCAGACCCCAAACCCACGTATTCCGGACCGACCAGACGAATCACGTGCTCGATGTGATCCACCACACGCAGGTAGGATGGAGCCGGAAATCGGGTTAGTTCTTCCATAGCCGCATTGTATTCTGTACGGAACTGCTCCAAGGCCTCGATACTATGCCCTTCGGTTTTATGAACACCTGCCCCAATGGCTTCACGGTAACGTAGTTGCAAGGCATCCATACGATCATCAGCGGCTACAAAAGCGGAATCCTTCCCAAAAGAAGCCTCCAGAAAGGCAGGATAGAAATTGATCTGGATAACTCCTCCGCGTGCCGCCAATTTTTGAATCATGGCATCCGTCATGTTCCGCGGGTGATCACACAACGCGCGGCAACAAGAATGGCTTGCGACCACAGGAGCCTGGGACAATTCCACCACTTGCTCGAACGTAGCATCGCTCACGTGCGATACATCCACCAACATCCCCAAATGGTTCATTTCTGCAACCAATTCCCGACCAAAAGGACTGAGTCCTCCCCAGGTTTCTGCACCGGAAGCTGCCTTCATAGCCGAATCACAGACGTCGTTGTTACCGTTGTGGGTCAAGGTCAAATAACGAACACCCTGACGGTAGAAGAAACGCAACAAATCCAAGTCTTTTCCCAGGGGAAGGGCATTTTCCATACCCAGGAATACCGAGGAAAGACCGGCAGCCTGGTTCGCCAAAGCTTCTTCTACGGAAAAAGCAAAGGCAGCCAGTCCGGCCTTCTTCGCCTGGCCTACGGCTTTGTAACAAGCCTCCAGCATCCGCAAACTTCGGCGCAAGGCCTCATCCTGCGACAAGGCATTTGAGGTGTACAAGGCAAAAAATACCCCATCAACCCCACCTGCCCGCATGCGGTGAAAATCAAAATGACCGCGTTCGGGACGTTGGGTCAAATCGAGTCCCTCCAACAGCATGGAAGGCGTGTCACAATGGGAGTCCAGGACGAAATTATAGGCCATAATTCAATATAACACTATTGTTTGTTACGCTGACGTACAGCTTCATACAAAATAACTGAGGTAGCAACGGATACATTCAAGGACCCAATCTCTCCAGCCATGGGAATGCGCGCTTGGGCATCACACATGGACAAAACCGGGGCCGAAATTCCCTTTCCTTCGGAACCCATGACCAAGGCAGTGGGTTGGCAGAAGTCAACCGCATACATCAGGTCGTCGGTTTTTTCTGTAGCTCCGACAATTTGAAAACCACTTTCTTTCAAATAATACAAAGCGGTCTTCAGGTTGGGAACACGGCTGGTCGGAATACGCAACAAGGCACCCGCAGAAGTTTTCACAGCGTCAGCATTGATGGCAGCACCGCCTTTCGCCGGCAGGATCAATCCACTCACACCGGCACATTCGGCCGTCCGAGCAATGGCACCGAAATTACGCACATCGCTCACACCATCCAAGAGCACAAACAAAGGATTCGGGCTTTGTGCCAGGGCATTCTCCACCAAGGTTTCCAATTCTACAAAATCAATCTGTGCCAAAAAGGCCACCACTCCTTGTGCACGACCTTTTCCATACCGGTCAATGCGTTCTCCCGGCACAAATTGAACTGGGATTTCTTGCGCCTGGGCCATTTCGAGGAGTTGACGGAAACGATCCCCTTCCAAACCTTGTTTGAAAAGGATTTTTTCAATTTTCCGTCCAGCCATCAAGGCTTCCATTACAGGGTGCATCCCGTAGAGGTAATGGGTCGTTGTGTTTTCTTGGTTCATACCGTTTATCTTTATTGATTCTATTGATCTGTTTTTAACTCAAGGACATCCATTCTTCCATCTTGATGTCCAACTCCCGTTTGATTTCCAAGTACTTGCGCATAATGGTATCAAAATCCATGGAGGGATCCAGGGCCGCCAGGATGGTTTCTTGTTTCTTCAATTCGGCCTCCAGGACAGAAATGCGGTGTTCCAAATTGTCCATCAACTTACGACGGCGGCGTTCTTCTTTCTGCTCCTCAAACGATTTCACCCGAACCGAAGCCTCTTCCGGCTTTTGGGGATCGGACACGGGACGTTGTTCCAAACGTTTGTCGGATTTCTTCTCTACTTTCGCAGGGGTGCTGCTCACCTCCAGATCCGAAAGTTGCTCGAGTTTGCGTCGTTCCAGGAACTCTTGTACCCCACCCAAGTGTTCTTTGACCTGACCATCCCGGAACTCATAAATCTTGTCCACAAGACCGTCCAAAAAGTCCCGGTCGTGGGAAACTACCACCAAGGTTCCGTCGTACTGTTGCAAGGCCTGCTTGAGGATGTCTTTGGAACGGATGTCCATGTGGTTCGTCGGTTCGTCGAGAGCCAATAGGTTGTACGGGTGCAGGATGAGTTTGGCCATCGCCAAGCGCGAACGCTCGCCCCCACTCAACACCGCAACCTTTTTGTCAATGTCTTCTCCTTTGAACAGGAAAGCTGCCAAAATATCCCGCAGCTTGGTGCGGATGTCCCCAACCGCCACGCGGTCCAAGGTACCGAAAACCGTTTCTTGCTTATCCAAGATATCTTCTTGGTTCTGAGCATAGTAACCAACTGCAACGTTGTAACCCAACTGAGCGCTACCTTCCAGCGGATCGATCTCACGCATCAGGAGTTTCATCATGGTACTCTTTCCTTCCCCATTCCGACCGACAAAGGCCACTTTTTCTCCCCGCTCAATGGTAATGTTTGCATCTTTGAACACTACTTTCTGCGGGTAGCCACCAATCAAGTCTTTGGTCTGGTACACAACCTGACCCGAACGGGGTGCCGGCGGGAATTTCACATTCAAGGCCGACTTGTCTTCCTCGTCAATTTCAATGCGGTCCAATTTTGCCAGTTGTTTGATCCGCGACTGCACTTGGTTGGACTTGGTCGCCTTGTAACGGAAGCGTTCAATGAACTCCTCGCTCTTTTCAATCATCCGCTGCTGGTTTTCGTAGGCGGCTTTTTGCTGGGCAATGCGCTCTTTGCGTAACACCAAGTACTGGCTATAAGGGACTTTGTAGTCGTGGATGTGTCCCAACATAATCTCCACCGTCCGGTTCGTTACGCGATCCAGAAAACGGCGATCGTGGGAAATCAACAACAAGGATCCGTTGAATGTCGAGAGGTATTCTTCCAGCCACTGGATGGATTCGATGTCCAAGTGGTTCGTCGGCTCGTCCAACAACAACACATCCGGACGGCGCAACAGGATCTTGGCCAATTCAATGCGCATGTTCCAACCTTGACTGAAAGTGCTGCGAGGACGGTTGAGTTCTTCCTTTTTGAAGCCCAAACCCATCAGGGTCCGTTCTGCAGTCACCTGCGGAGAATCGGTACGGATCATGGCCAAACGATCGTTCAACTCGTTCATTTCCACGATCAGACCGTTGTATGTCTTGGACTCGTAGTCCGTACGTTCCGCCAACTCCTGACCGATCGCCTCAATGCGCTTCTCCATCTTTTCAGCTTCGGCGAAGACCGTCATCGTCTCTTCGATGACCGTTCGTTCCTTGGTATAACTCATGATCTGAGGCAAGTAGCCCAAGGTAATCTCGTTCGGCATCATAATCTGTCCGGAAGTCGGGTGATCGATGCCCATGATCAGCTTCATGATGGTGGACTTACCGGCTCCGTTCTTTCCCACAAGACCGATGTGTTCCCCATCGCTGATGTGGAAATTGATGTCATCCAGCAAGGTAAAACCGCCGTAAGCAACTGTCAGGTTATTGATGGATATCATTTCTTACAAAAATAGATACTAAGTTCATACAACAAATACATGGGAATGCCCACCAAGAACAAGGTGAAAGCATCTCCCGTCGGTGTGATGATGGCTGCCAGCACCAACAACACAATCACCGCGTGCTTGCGGTATTTTTTCATCCAATCCCGGGTCAACAGCCCAATGCGGGAAAGCACGGCGGCCAAGGTCGGCATCTCAAACACCAGCCCCATCATCAGACAGAGGCGGATGAACATCGCAATGTAGGATTGCAACGAGATCTGGTTGGCTACGGAAGCACTGACCTGATAGGTTCCCAAGAACCGCAGGGTCAAAGGAAAGATCAGCAGATAGGCCATCAACAGACCCACCAGGAACATTCCGCCTCCAAAAAGGAAAGCACCACGGACCGCATGCTTCTCGGAATCGTACAACGCAGGTGCAACAAATCCCCACAACAAATACAGCAAATAAGGAATTGTCACAATAAATCCGGCCCAGAAAGAGATTTTCAGGTGGATGAAAAACTGGGCAGCCAGATCGATGTTGATCAACTCCATCGAAAAGGCTGCCGGTGCTTCCAAGCCCAATCGTGTCAGCAGCCAGGCCAAACCCCGGTACAGGATAAAATCATCACGCAAAGGAGCCAGGATGAGGGTCCCAAAGACAAAGTCCTTGGCCAGGAAGGCCACAACCATCCCCACAAGAACGACCACCAACGCCCGCCAAAGGATGCCCCGGAGTTCGTCAATGTGCTCCCAGAATGTCATTTCGCGTTCTGCTGCCACCGACCTGTCTTATTTCTTTTGTTCGGTTTCTGCGTCGTCTTTGAGTTCATCTTCAATGCCCTTCACTCCTTCTTTGAAGCTGCGGACACCTTTGCCGATTCCCTTCATCAATTCGGGAATCTTCTTCCCTCCAAAAAACAACAAAACAATCAAAGCAATGACCAGAATTTCAGTCAGGCCGATGGAACCCAAGAAAAGCATAGTTTTCATACGATTTCAGTTTTATCTATTTTATTCGTTTTCTTTTTGTGCGTGCTTGCGGAAAGCTTCCAAAAAGAAATCCGGCACACGCGTGGGACGACGGGTATCGGCGTGGATGAAACCCAACACCACCTTGCCACAGACAACCAAATCCCCGGCCTGGTTGTAAATATCGGTCAACACCTCCACCCGAGCCATCGGTTCTTTTTCAATGCGGCTGACAATGCGCAGGATGTCCCCCATTTTGGCAGGTGTCTTGTATTGGCACTCCACCGCAACCACCGGCATCATGATGCCCCGTTTCTCGATCTCATAAATGGGCAAACCCAAATCGATCAAGCATTGATGACGGCCGCACTCAAAATAGCGGATGTAGTTGGAGTGATGGACGATCCCCATCAAGTCCGTCTCATAATAACGTACCTCCAAGGAGGTTTCGGAAACACAATACATAAGCCTATCTCTCAATCATACGTTTCACCAAGCGGATCAGCTCACCCAACCACAGCACCAAAGAGGTACCCAGCAAAATGGTTACCCACTCGCGTACACTCAAAGCCGTGGTACGGAAGAAACCCCCACCGTAAGTTACAATGACAATTTGTAACAGGAGGATGAACAAGGTAATGAAGACAAACGACTTGTTTTGGCTCAAATGACGGAACGCAGAGAAATTGGTTCCGGCAACACGGGCATTGAACAAGTTCCATACTTGCATCATCACAAACGTGGTGAAGAAGATGGTCAACTCGTGGGTGCTGATGCCTCCGCCGCGTTGCAGCAAGATCAGCATGGCCAACAAGATACCCAAGAAAATAAAACCCACACCGAAGATGTTGTACGCCATCGGCTTGGTAATGATAAAGGCATCACGATGTCTGGGTTTGTTCTTCAGCACACTGGGTTCAGACGGCTCACTAGCCAAAGCCAAGGCAGCAAACGTATCCATGATGAGGTTTACCCACAACATTTGCGAAACGGTCAAGGGGAATTCAACTCCAATGAACGGTCCGATCAAAGCGGTCAACAAAGCAACCACGTTGATGGTCAACTGGAATTGGATGAAACGTTGGATGTTCAGGTACAACGAACGGCCCCAACGCACAGCGTTCACAATGCTTGCAAACGAGTCGTCCAACAAGATGATGTCGCTGGCTTCCTTCGCAACCGAGGTACCGGTTCCCATGGAAAGCCCCACGTTGGCGTAGTTCAACGCCGGAGCATCGTTGGTACCGTCACCGGTTACAGCCACAACCGCACCACTCTCCTGCAACAGGCGCACCAAACGCATTTTGTCTGCTGGACGTGCACGAGCCATCACCTTGATTTTCAAGGCTACCTGACGGGCATCCTCTTCGTTCAAGGCCGCAAACTGCGTACCGGTAATGATGTTCTCATCGGTATCGGTCGGCAACCACAAACCAGCTTGACGGGCGATTTCCCGAGCTGTCGGAGCGGTGTCACCCGTCACAATCTTCACGGCAATACCTGCGCTGGTACAAGCATCCATAGCAGCCGGTACGTCAGCACGAATGGGGTCTTCAATGGCCACAAAGCCTTGGAAAGCAAAGGTAGCACCTGCAATCAGGTCCTCAATGGGCGTTTCAGCGGAAGCCCGGTCGATCGAAGCCACCAAGAAGCCCAGGGCTCGCATACCTTTGTTTTGGAAGACAGCTATTTCCGACAAAGTTACCTGAATATCAATATCTTTTACAAGTTTCAGCACGATTTCCGGAGCACCTTTGAGGTACAATTTCAACGGACCCGCTTGATCAAATTGGGAATCGACCAAAGTCGCCATGTACTTGCGCTCAGTACTGAATACCAAGCGTTGTACAAGCTTTGCACCTTCGCGCAGCTGAACATAATCGTATCCTTTGTCGTGCAAGCACATCAGCAATGCACATTCCGTCGGGTTACCCACTTCCTGGATGTTCTTGGGATCGCGCAGATCCAAGAAAGCCGAAGAGTTCGAAGCAAAGGCTTCCGCAATGTGATTGTCAACTCCGTTGGCAAACACGGCTTCCTTCACACGCATGCGGTTTTGGGTCAAAGTACCGGTTTTGTCTGTACAAATCACGGTCGTTGCCCCCATGGTCTCGCAAGCATGCATCTTGCGCACCAAGGTATTGGAAGCGGTCATCTTGCGCATGCTATAGGCCAAGGACAAGGTCACACTCATGGCCAATCCTTCCGGTACAGCAACTACGATCAAGGTCACAGCAATCATAAAGAACGAGAGCAGGAGCTCAAAGGTCTGCATACTCCAATCGAAGGTCTTGCCTTGTACCACAAAATCCAACACACAGAGTGCCAAGAAAGTAGATCCTGCCACAATGAAAGAAATCTTGCTGATGATGCCGCTCAGTTTGTCCAACTGACGGTTCAAGGGAGTTTCTTGTCCGGTCAATTCTGTGGCTTGACGGGCAGTCTTGCCAATTTCGGTCGCATCACCGACTGCAAACACTTCCATCACACCAGAACCTTCTGCCACGGTCGTTCCCCGATAAATGCGGTTGGGTGCATACGCTCCTTCAAAATCAGCGACTTCACCCGGTTTCTTCTCTGCAGGAACCGACTCTCCATTGAGGGTGGATTCGTTCACCGACAAGCTCATCACTTCAACGACAACGCCGTCGGCCGGGATCTCATCCCCCTGCTCCACAATAACATAGTCCCCTACTACAATTTCGGTCTTGGGAATCATCACCACATGACCTTCGCGGTAAACCTTTACCAGGACCGAGTCGTTGATCTGGTTCAGGACATCAAACTCTCTGGCCGCCCGGTATTCGTTGATGAACGAAAGGAAGGTTGCCAAAAAGACCGCAATCAAAATCCCGAAACTCTCAGCAAAAGAGCCGTGGAAATAGCCGGTGATAAAGGACAACAAGGTTGCAAAAAGCAACAACTTGATGATCGGGTCATTGAATTTTTGCAAAAACAACTTCCAGGCAGGAATCCGTTCCGGCGGGGTCATCGTATTTTCCCCGTGCTGGCGACGGCTTTCCTGAACTTGTTCGGCGTTTAAGCCTTGGTAAATTTGCATAATTGTTCTTTTAAGTTGGTTAATTTGGTCAGGGCATCCGATTCTTTCTTACGTTCCATTGCCACCACTTGCTCCGGCGCATGGTTCACAAATTTCTCATTTGAAAGTTTTGCACGAACACCTTGCAAAAATTTCTCCAGACGTTCGATTTCTGCAGTGATTTTTGCAGCCTCTTCTGCCTCGTTCACCAAACCGGTCAACGGAACACGGAACTCAATGGTTCCCACCATGAAAGAAGCTCCTGCTGCAGCTTCGTCGTCGAAGGCTTCCACCAAAACAGTTTCGGAAAGGTTCGCCATACGAGCCACTACCGGCAAAATTTCTTCGGGGAAGTTACCCTTGATCACCAATTTCAAAGCTTCTTTCGGAGACAAACCTTTGCTTTGGCGCACATTACGAAGGGCTGCAATGGTTGCAGTACCGGTTTCGAAACGGTCAATCAAGGCAGCATCGTACGCTTGAACCTGCGGTTGTTGTGCCAACATAATGGTCTCACCTTCTTGGCGTTCTGCCAAGTTTTGCCACAATTCTTCGGTAATGAATGGCATGATCGGGTGCAACAGACGCAACAGGGTATCGAAGAAACCAATGGTTTGGTCAAAGGTCGTTTTATCAATCGGCTTGCCAAATTCCGGTTTGATGACTTCCAGGTACCAAGCGCAGAAATCATCCCAGAACAATTTGTACAACGTCATCAAAGCATCGCTGATGCGGAATTTCTCAAAATGGTCGTTGACCACTTCCATGGTACGGTACAATTTGTTCTGGAACCAGTCCACTGCCAAGCGCGCGTGCGGAGTTTGCTCTTGTGCAGCATCCACGGTCCAACCGCAAACCAGACGATAGGCATTCCAGATCTTGTTGCAGAAGTTCCGACCTTGTTCCACTTGCGATTCATCGAAGAGGATGTCATTACCGGCAGCACTGCAGAGCAACATACCCAGACGCACACCGTCAGCTCCATATTTCTCCATCAATTCGATGGGATCCGGAGAGTTACCCAACGATTTGGACATCTTGCGGCCCAATTTATCGCGGACGGTACCGGTCAAGTACACGTTGCGGAACGGGATTTGTCCACAGAATTCGTTGGCTGCCATGATCATACGAGCCACCCAGAAGAAAAGAATATCGGGTGCGGTGATCAAGTCGTTGGTCGGGAAATAATAAGCCAGTTCGGCATTCGGTTCCCGGTCCGGGCAACCGGCCTTTTCCGGATCAAACACAGAAATCGGCCACAACCATGAAGAGAACCAGGTGTCCAAGACGTCTTCATCCTGTTTCAAATCCGAAAGTTGAATGTTCGGATCCAAGGCACGGGCTGCAGCCAAAGCAGCTTCTGCATCGCATTCTACCACAAACTGACCATCCGGCAAGTACCAGGCAGGAATTTGTTGGCCCCACCACAATTGACGGGAAATACACCAGTCGCGGACGTTTTCCATCCAGTGACGGTAGGTATTTTTGAATTTATCTGGAATCAGACGGATTTGATCGGACTCAACACGTTCCAACGCATCTTTCGCCAGTTCATCCATCTTCAAGAACCATTGCAACGACAAACGGGGTTCGATTACGGCATTGGTCCGTTCTGAATAACCCACTTGGGAATTGTAGCTTTCTTCTTTTTCCAGGTGTCCGGCTTCTTCCAACATCTTCACAATCTTCTTGCGGGCCACGAAACGGTCTTCGCCTACCAGGATCTGTGCTTTTTCATTCAAGCAGCCGTGCTCGTCGATGATGTCCAACACCGGCAAACGGTGACGCAAGCCGATTTCGTAGTCGTTGATATCGTGGGCAGGAGTCACTTTCAAGCAACCGGTACCGAAGTCCATGGTCACATAATCATCCTCAATCACCGGGATTTCACGACCGATCAACGGAATGAGGATCTTCTTGCCACGCAAGTGGTGGTAACGCGGGTCTTCCGGGTTGATGCAGACGGCAGCATCCGCCATGATGGTTTCCGGACGGGTGGTCGCAATCACAATGTAGTCCGAAGTCGCAACCCCATTTTCGGAAATGAAATAGCGCAGATAATAGAGTTTGGAGGGAGTGTCTTTGCGGATTACTTCTTCATCACTCACCGCAGTCAAACTTTGCGGATCCCAGTTTACCATCCGCACTCCTCTGTAAATCAATCCTTTCTTATAGAAATGAACGAACGTCTTGATGACAGCACGGCTCAGCGGCTCATCCATGGTAAACTTCGTACGTTCCCAGTCACAGGAAGCACCCAGTTTCTTCAATTGTTCCAGAATGATACCCCCGTGTTTTTCTTTCCATTCCCAAGCGTGTTTGAGGAACTCTTCACGGGTCAAAGAAGACTTGTCGATGCCTTCTGCTTTCAACTTCGCCACCACTTTGGCTTCGGTTGCAATGGATGCATGGTCCGTACCGGGTACCCAGCAAGCGTTCTTGCCGGTCATACGGGCACGACGTACCAACACGTCTTGAATCGTATTGTTCAACATGTGTCCCATGTGCAACACACCGGTCACGTTCGGCGGCGGAATCACGATGCTATAAGGTTCACGTTCATCCGGTTCCGAATGAAAAAATCTGTTTTTCAACCAATATGCATACCATTTGTCCTCGACTTCCGCCGGATTGTATTTTGCGGATAACTCTGTATTCTTCATTTTTGTCAAAATTTAACCCGCAAATTTAACAAAATGCTATCTTTGTGCCATAAAAATTTACGTAAAACAAAGAATTATTTCAAAGAAATACGATATGAACGCTAACAACAACGACGGAAAACTCAAAATCGAGATGACCAAAGAAGTTGCCAAAGGAGTTTACTCCAATTTGGCCATCATTTCCCACAGCCAAACTGAATTTCTGATTGACTTTGCCCAACTCTTCCCGGGCATCGGAAAAGCCGAAGTCGTATCGCGTGTCATCATGGCACCGGAACACCTCAAACGTTTGGCCGCAGCTTTGAACGAAAACATCCGCAAATACGAACAGGCACACGGTGAAATCCAAATGGGAGCCAACAAAAACAACATTCCCTTTGGTTTCGGACCCAATACGCCCAAAGCCTAATGAATCCCTGCTGCCAACGTAAAATCTCCATCCTGGGAGCTGGAAACATGGGCTTTCGGCTGGGCATCGCCTTGGCCGAAAATGGCTGCTGCATTGAGCACGTCTGGAACCGTACTGCCGAACGGGGCGAGAAATTGGCCAAAGCCTTACAACGCAACCAATCCAACGCGTCGTACACCAATCAGTTAACAGACCTTTATAACTCTGATATTCTGATTCTTGCTGTATCCGATGACGCCATCACCCCCCTCATTGACCGCCTCCTTGCCGCCTTTGCACCGTTGCGGGAAAACAACCCGCACTGTCCCATTGTGCTGCACACCAGCGGAGCCACCGCCTACTCGGTTTTTGAACCCCTGTTGCAAGCCGGCTACCGCTGTGGCGTCTTCTATCCACTCATGACGCTTAGCCGGACAAAGAATGTGAATTTCATGGAGATTCCCTTGCTGTTTGAGACCGAAGACGAGCAAGTCAAACAGTGGATGAGCGAGATTGCATTTGCCCTGAAGGCCGAATACCTCTTCTGCGATTCCGCCAAACGCCTGCGCATGCACACTGCCGCAGTATTCGCTTGTAACTTTGTCAATTACATCTTGGGACTTGCCTTTGAAGTCGCTGGAAACAGCCACACGTTCCTGATGCCTTTGGCATGGGAAATGCTCCGCAAGGCCTTCCTCAAGACCCCGTGGGACGCACAAACCGGACCGGCCATCCGAGGCGACCGCACCACGATTGAAAAACACCTCCAACTCCTCAAAGATCTCAACCTGCCGGAAGAAGAAGAATTGTACCGCCTCCTGACCGAGCGCATAGCACAACGCTTCCAATCCGGAGCAACCGGATATTACCCCGAAGAATCATGTCAAACTACAAAGTAAAACTCCATCAGATCAAGGCATTGGCCTTTGATGTGGACGGCGTCCTCACCGACGGGTCCATCCTCTCCACCCCCAACGGCGACCTGTTGCGCACTTTTGACAGCAAAGACCGGATGGGCATCCGGATGTGGGTCCTGAAAAACCACCCTGTCGGCATCTTCACCGGTGGCACTTCCCAAAGCATTGCCCGTTTCTTCCAAGGCATCATGCCCGAAGAACACGTTTACCTCGGTGTCCGGGACAAACTTCCTCATTTTCTGGAGTTTTGCAACAAATTGGGTATCACACCGGAAGAAGTAGCCTACGTCGGCGACGACCTCCCAGACATTCCGGTCCTGGAACGTTGCGGTCTGGCCGTTTGCCCCTGTGATGCCGTAACCGAAGTCAAGGCCGTCTGCGACTATGTTTCCTTGTACCCCGGTGGCCACGGTTGCGCCCGCGACCTGATTGAACAAACCCTGAAAGTCAAAGGCGAATGGGCCTTGGACCTTCAGGCTTATGCCGCTGTTATCCCCAACCCTGTAGACGATTTTATCCGATGATTCTCAACGAATTGATCCGCCCCTGGTCCGTCATCCTCGCCTCCGCCTCGCCGCGTCGTCAAGAATTACTCCGGGGCCTGGGCATTGACTTTGTCGTGGACACCCAATCCAACACCGACGAACGGTTCGACCCGTCCTTACCCAATGCGGTCGTACCGGAATTTTTGTCACGCCTCAAATCCGAAGGTTTTCACCGACCTCTGCAAGCCCAAGAACTGCTGATTACTGCTGACACCCTGGTCTGCGTCGACGATCAGATTCTCGGCAAACCTGTGGACCGGGACGACGCCGTCCGCATGCTGCAACAACTCTCCAACCGGGCACACCAGGTCTACACCGGTGTTACCTTGCGCACCTGCAACCGGACGCATTCCTTCTGTGTAAAATCAGACGTAGTTTTCCGGGAAATTACTTTAGATGAGATTAATTATTACATTGATACATACAAACCTTACGACAAGGCTGGTGCTTACGGAATCCAAGAATGGATCGGCTACGCGGCCATCACCGGACTCAACGGTTCTTACTTCAATGTAATGGGTCTACCGGTGCAACGGCTGTACGATGAATTGGTAAAATTCCTCGGCTAATTCCGGTCTGGATTGTCCCGCAAAATCCGGTAGATTTCCAGGTATTCCAACCACGCTTCGCCCGCTTCCCGTTCCAACAGATCGATGCAGAAATTCGGATGCTGCATCAGACTTTTCACGTGCGCAACGATGCGTTCGTCCCGTTGGTTTTTGGAGGGTTGCGGGATCACCTCCTCGGTTTTTTCCTGCGTCTTCACCCGATGCACACCCCGTTTGATACACAAATCACAGACCCCACAATCCCGGCTCTCCGCCTGACCAAAATAAGCCAGCAAGCGTCGGCTGCGGCAGGGCATCTGCGGAAACTGTTCGCCTCCATCGTCCCGGCAATAGTCCAACATGGCATTCATCCGACCCAAGAAAACCTGCTTGCGCTGTTCATAAACCTTGGGTGAGAGGTAAAAATTGGAAGGAACGAGCCGTTCGTTGTTCAAATGCAACAACGGTGTCCGCTGACGGGGACGGTACTGAATGATGTGCATCCGGGATAGTTCCATCAACCGTTCGTGGACTTCCGGCCGGCTCAGCAAGGTCACCCGGGCAATCTGTTCTTCATCGATGCGCACAAACTGGGAAAAAATAGCCGGATACAGACGCATCAGAGCCTTCACAAATGTATCAATGTCCTTTCGTTTGAGTTGTACGTTGTACAAATCTTCCCGCGTCACATCGAACATCACCCGTGCCGGGTTGTCCAACTCTTCGGTCAAGGTCCAATAACCGCACATCTCAATGTATTTGATTGCATAATAGGCCATGGATGCCTGGAGTTTGTAACGCCTCACAAAATCCATCCAATCAAAAGCCAAGGTCATGCCTTCCCCTTCTTCAAAAGCCAGATTCAAGTAGTTGAATACTTTTTGGTAAATGTCCTTGATGTAGTCCGGCTCCGGGAAACTCACCTTGAAAATCTGCGACATCCGCTGTTCGTCTTTGCCGTTCCACAACAAGACGGCGAAGGATTTTTCTCCATCGCGACCGGCACGACCGGCCTCTTGGAAATAAGATTCCAACGACTCCGGCACATTGAAATGCACCACAAACCGCACGTCCGGCTTGTCAATTCCCATTCCAAACGCATTGGTTGCCACAATCACCCGCAACGCATCCTTTTTCCAGGCCTCCTGTTTGCGGTTGCGTTCCGCCTGGGTCATCCCGGCGTGGTAAAAATCAGCAACCACCCCCTTGGCGTTCAGAAAGGCAGCCAGCTCCTCACATTTTTTCCGCTCCCGCAGGTAAACAATTCCGGAACCACCCACACCTGTACACACGCGCAACAGTTGCCCGAGCTTGTCCTCAACACGTCGCACCACGTACGAAAGATTGGGCCGTTCAAAACCGGAACGAAGCAGGTTTGGAGCCTTGAAGTCCAGGTTCTTCATGATGTCTTCCGCCACCTGCTGGGTCGCGGTAGCCGTCAAGGCCATCACCGGTACGCGATGACCCGCAGCCTGATCCAGAAGTGGTCTGATTTCCTGAATTTCCAAATAATCCGGCCGGAAATCATACCCCCATTGACAGATACAGTGGGCTTCATCCACGGCCAACATATTCACCGGCATGCGTTGCACACGGGTTTTGAATATC
This sequence comes from Bacteroidales bacterium, assembly GCA_017647795.1. Taxonomy (GTDB): domain Bacteria; phylum Bacteroidota; class Bacteroidia; order Bacteroidales; family UBA932; genus JAGCJX01. Next base: position 100,338 of record JAGCJX010000023.1, read on the forward strand.
GGGGTTTTGAGGCGTTCGGGAGACAGGTACAAGAACTTGTAATCACCGTAGATGGCATTGTCAAGCGCCACATCGATTTCGTGCGAAGACATCCCCGAATGCACCAACAAAGCACGGATGCCCCGGGCATTGAGGTTCTCTACCTGGTCCTTCATCAAGGCAATCAAGGGAGATACGACCAAGCAGATACCCGGCAAGGTCAACGCAGGGACTTGAAAACACAGGGACTTCCCCCCTCCCGTCGGCAAAATGGCCAACACATCCTTTCCCTCCAACACTTGCGCAATGATCTCCCGCTGCATCGGCCGAAACGCCGAATACCCCCACACCTGCTGCAAAATTTCCTCTGGTTTTTTCATCATCACAATAACTTGACTATGTCCTTTCAATTTCGTATATTTGCGCCGCTTTTTTAGTGCGTTGCTAAATCTTTGACAAAGATAGAAAAAATGGAGTACTGATTCCGACTGTGGCAAAAGATTTGCAAGCATTCAGAAGGTTTTAAAACAAAAATAGAACAATAAATTATTACATAACATTTCATTAAATCCTATTCAAAAATTATGGCAAATATTGATTTGAGCAAGTACGGGATTCAAAATGCTACCGAAGTAGTTTACAACCCCGATTACGACACGCTTTATCAAGCAGAATTGGATCCCTCTTTGGAAGGATTCGAAAAAGGTCAAAAGACCGAATTGGGAGCAGTTAACGTAATGACTGGTGTGTACACCGGCCGTTCTCCTAAAGACAAATTCTGGGTAAAAGACGACATTACCAAAGATACCATCTGGTGGACTTCTGAAGAGTACAAGAACGACAACAAACCGGTTACCCCGGAAGCTTGGAAATCATTGAAAGAAATTGCTGTCAATGAATTGTCCAACAAGAAATTGTACGTTGTTGATACCTTCTGCGGTGCAAACGAAAACACCCGTTTGAAAATCCGCTTCATCATGGAAGTTGCATGGCAAGCTCACTTCGTGAAAAACATGTTCATCCGTCCGACCGAAGAAGAATTGGCTAACTACGGCGAACCGGATTTCGTGGTTTTGAACGCTTCCAAAGCAAAAGTTGAAAACTACCAAGAATTGGGTCTGAACTCAGAAACCGCAGTTGTGTTCAACTTGACTGAAAAAATGCAAGTGATCATCAACACCTGGTACGGTGGTGAAATGAAAAAAGGTATGTTCTCTTACATGAACTACCTCCTCCCCTTGAAAGGCATCGCTTCTATGCACTGCTCTGCCAACGTAGGCAAAGATGGCGACACCGCTATTTTCTTCGGTCTTTCAGGTACTGGTAAAACCACCTTGTCAACCGACCCGAAACGTGAACTCATCGGTGATGACGAACACGGCTGGGACGACGACGGCGTATTCAACTTCGAAGGCGGTTGCTATGCTAAAGTAATCAACCTCTCCAAAGAAAACGAACCGGACATCTACAACGCTATCAAGAAAGATGCATTGTTGGAAAACGTTACCGTTGATGAAAACGGCAAGATCGACTTCGCTGACAAGAGCGTAACTGAAAACACCCGCGTTTCTTACCCGATCTACCACATCAACAACATCGTGAAACCCGTTTCTAAAGCAGGTCCTGCGAAGAAAGTAATCTTCTTGACTGCTGACGCATTCGGTGTACTTCCTCCCGTTTCCAAATTGACTCCGGAACAAACCCAATACTACTTCTTGAGTGGTTTCACCGCTAAATTGGCAGGTACTGAACGTGGTATTACCGAACCCACCCCGACCTTCTCTGCTTGCTTCGGTGCAGCTTTCTTGTCTCTCCACCCGACCAAATACGGTGAAGAACTCGTGAAGAGAATGCAACAATCTGGTGCAACTGCTTACTTGGTGAACACCGGTTGGAACGGTACTGGCAAACGTATTTCCATCAAAGATACCCGCGCTATCATCGACGCAATCTTGGATGGTTCTATCGACCAAGCCGAAACCATCACCGTTCCGATGTTCAACCTCGAAGTACCCACTGCACTTCCGAACGTGGACACCAACATCTTGGATCCCCGCAACACCTACGCTACTCCTGCTGAATGGGAAGTTAAAGCAACTGACTTGGCAAGCCGTTTCGTGAAGAACTTCAACAAGTTCACCGGTAACGAAGCTGGTAAAGCATTGGTAGCTGCTGGTCCTGTTTTGTAGTTTCTACCACACTTTACCATAGGAAAGAGGCTGACCAAAAAGTCATTGACTTTGAGGTGAGCCTCTTTTGCAATTTATATGTACGGATCGCAATGTACTATCGTCCATTAAATTTTAATTTCTGATATTTTTTTATTAAAATCGCAACAAATAATCTTAGTTCTAACTATTTAATGATTCACACCTATGAAAAAAAATCATTTTATTGCGGTTCTTCTTACGATTCTTACCAGTAGCATCAGCCTTTGGGGTCAGAACATTAAATCCAATTCCATTGATTTAACCTACAGCCCGGTAACCCTTAAAGCCTCGGGAGCCGGAACATCTATTTCCGCGAGCATGGATGCCTTTTCTGCCAATTGGACTCAAACCATGTCCTTGACTGACAGACAACCCATTTTCCTTCAATATGGTGCAGGTCTTCAATACGCTTGGGGAGGCGATAAGGAAACCTCTTATGGCACAACCTTCAAAAACACAATTTCTTTCCTAACCGCAAAAATTCCCGTGAATGTTTTGTACCGGCTGGATATTCCCAATACCGAATATGCTTTCGTTCCGTATTTTGGCATCAATCTCCAAGGACATATTCTGGGACAGGCAACATACAGCTACAACAATGTTTCTGAAACCACAAACTACTTCTCTAAAGACGATATGGGAGAAGGCAGATACAATCGCTTTGTCGTAGGTTGGCAAATTGGTGCAAGATTGACTTACCAGCGGTATTTTTTGGGTATTGCTTACGAAGGGCCTATCACAAACCTTTACAAAGAAAACAATGTAAAACTCAACATGAGCCAAATCAACCTTTCATTGGGCTTCTCATTCTAAATTTTAAATCGATCAACTCTTTTCAAAGCAAAGAAAAAGCTGCCGGTTTGTACCTGAACCGGCAGTCTTTTTACCTATACATCGTCAAATTATATCACCCACATATCCAGATCTCTGGAGATCGTATCATTGCCATCAATCCCCACCCCAAAGACGAAGGCAGCAAGATGATCATGCACATGACCGGAGCCATGAAAATCAAATAAGGCCCCGATTTTGTGATATCTTCCAATGAGTTCCGAGCATACTCGGAGATGTCAACAATGCAAAAAGTGTGTTAAAGGTTTCTGAATGCAACCACAATACACGCCAAGATAAAGATTACAAAGCAAATCGCCAGACAAATCATCAAGTAAACAAGGTTGGTCAAGACGGATCGCCAGATTGCTTGGAACCAAGATTTCGCCACATACACCCGTTTGTAGCTCAACGCCAAATAAATGACAGGACATGCCATCACTATCCACTGCAACAGGGCTTCCGAAGGTCGTACAATCAGGTTCGCTATGTATACCAACAGAATCAGCAATTCCAAGAATGCCGTATAATGCAATGAAAAGATGATGTGATAGATGTGAGGATACTTACCCTTGCGTTGAATGAGTCGCACCGAGAAGGAGAGCAATGGTGCGGTAAATAAGATGATGAGCGGGAAATACGTCGTAACAAAATTAGTTGCATACATTCCTACTTCACTAAACTCCTGCATCCATTTATTAATTTCCACATTCTTATCAACGAAATAATACCGGTCTTGTTTATCCAGGACAAGAATACCATCCTCCACCAAGACCCGAGGCAAGACGACCATCCAGGATGTGTTATGTAAAACGATACTTTGACCCTCATCTGGAGTCTCTAGCGGCACAAAAATGTCGCTGTATTGCTGAATTAAGAGAATGGAAGCATACAAACAGACCGTATCTCGGGGACTGGCTTTGATCTTCTCTACGTACACCGAATCGGCCAGCAAACGTTCCATTTGCATGTCCGCATAAATGTATTCGTTGTTGCTGATATTCTCAATAGAAGCATTCCACTTATCCTGGCTACGAAACAGCACAAACAAAGTGACAAAGACGAACAACAAAAACATGTTCAGCTTTAGCGGGTGCGTGTGTGCAATGACTTTCCCGGAGAGGAATTGCTGGGTCAGATACCCCGGTCGACGCACCAAATTCCAGATCGTTTGAAAGATCTGGGCATCCCACATATAAGCATTATTGAGATATTCCAGAACAAAGCCTTTCATCGTATACTCTGTTCGGGAAAACTTCTGTCCACACTCGTGGCAATACTGACCGTGAAGCTCAGCACCGCAATTGCGGCAAACCTCTTTGCTTTCAGGTTGTTGGATTTCGGGATTTTTCGGTTCGCAATTCATCTTCTTAGCCCTATTACAAAGTTGCAAATTTACTTCAATTACCCATTCCAACAAAAAAAAGGCACATCGGAAACATTACTGCAATTCATCTTGTTTTACTATATTTGCGTGTAAGAACAACTGAAACGAATAAGACACGATACCATGAGTGAAATCCTCATCAAAAATGTAACTTTACAAGGACAACAAGTTGATATCCAAATCTCTGGAGATCGCATCATTGCCATCAATCCCCACCCCAAAGACGAAGGGGTTTCTGGAGGCATCACCCAACTGATGTCCGGAATCGCCAACTTTTTCTCCGGCATGTCCTCCGGCGACCACGGTTCGGGCAACCTGCCCAACATCGCCAAGTCCGGCATGTCGCGTAGCGCGCGCGAAGGAGCTACCGTACAGAAAATGAAAGTCATTGACGGAACCGGCAAATGGGTCATCCCTGGGCTGATCAACATGCACACCCACTCCGGCATGTCCTTAACCCGAGGATTTGAAGAGGACAAACCCCTGGTTGCGTGGCTGAACCGCGTCTGGGAAGTCGAACAAGGCCTGAACGAGGAAATGATTTACTGGGGAACCCGCCTGGCCTGCCTGGAGATGATCAAATCCGGAACCACCTGCTTCAACGACCAATATTGGATGATCGATCAAGCTGCCAACGCCGTAGAAGAAGCCGGTATCCGCGCCTTCCATTCCTATGTTTTCCTGGACGGAGGCGATGCCGAAAAAGCAAAACGACAACGCAAAGAAGCAGAAATCTTCTTCGAACGCTCACAAAAATGGGATCCCCGCAATCATTTCACCATTGCCATCCACGCGCCCTACACCGTATGCGAAGAAAACATGACCTGGGTACGTGACTTCACAAAAGAAAACAACTTATTGATTCACATTCACTTATCTGAAACTCAAAACGAAGTGAATGAATCCCTTCGCCTGTACGGAAAGACACCGATCCGACGAATGTACGACTTGGGAATTCTCTCCGATCGTGTCCTCTCGGCACACTCCCTCTGGCTGAACGACGAAGACATTGCCCTGCTGGGAGAAACAGGCGTTACGACGGTTCACAACGTCAATTCCAACCTGAAACTGGCCTCAGGCTTCCGATTCCGCTACCAGGAACTGTTGCAAGCCGGTGCCAATGTCACCTTGGGAACCGACGGCTGTGGCTCATCCAACAACCTGGACATGCTGGAGACCATGAAGACAACCGCATTGCTGCAAAAAGCTTGGCGGGAAGATCCGGCGGCCCTACCCCTCAATGAGTTACTGGATATGGCAACGGTGAATGCAGCCAAGGCCCTGCGTCTGAACACAGGCAAAATTGAAGTAGGAGCACTGGCCGACCTCGTCTTGATCGAGACCCGCAACTGTGCTTTTACACCGATGTTGGATTTCTATGCCAACCTCATCTATTCGGCCAACAGCTCTTGCGTGGATACGGTCATCTGCGATGGCAACATCCTGATGGAAAACCGCCATGTTCCGGGCGAAGAAGAAGTCTTGGCCAGAGCAAACGAACTGGCCTTAAAATTGAACGGAAGAATTTAACAAAAGTATAACCTATTAATTCACAAGAATATGGACCAACGAATGATTGAAATCAATCAAGCCGCCGAGTACATCCAATCCAAACTGAACAACCGGATTCCGACCGTCGGCATCGTATTGGGAAGTGGTTTGGGCCGTCTGGCCGATGAGATCGAAAATCCGACCATCATCCCGTATGCAGACATTCCCAACTTCGTAAAATCCACCGCTATCGGTCACAAAGGCAACTTCATTGCCGGTATGCTGGGTGGCAAGTTCGTCATTGCCATGCAAGGACGCTTCCATTACTACGAAGGCTATCCGATGAACAAAGTAACCCTTCCCATTCGCGTCATGATTCGCTTGGGCATCCAAGCCCTCTTCGTTTCCAACGCGGCTGGAGGTGTAAACTTCGACTACCGCGTCGGCGACCTGATGATCATCCGCGACCACATCAACCTCCTTCCCAACCCGTTGATTGGCCCCAATTTGGACGAATTTGGACCCCGCTTCCCCGACATGACCCGTCCCTACGATCTGAATCTCATCCGTCGGGCGGAAGCCATTGCCAAGGAACTGAACATCGCCCTGCAGAAAGGGGTTTACCTGGCCAGCTCCGGTCCGACTTATGAAACCCCTTCGGAATACAAATACTTCCGCCTCATCGGTGCGGATGCTGTGGGCATGTCCACCATCCCCGAAGTCATTGTTGCCCGTCATGCCGATGTGCCGGTATTTGGCATGTCTGTCATCACCAACGAAGCTCACGACGACTACGCAGAAGACTTCAAAAACGATGGAGACGACGTTGTGCGTGCTGCCAATGCTGCTGCTGACCGCATGATTGCTTTGTTCAGACGCCTCATTGAACAGCTGAACTAAGCCAGAACCAAAAATCAAGAAATAGATTGATATTCAATAGATGTAACAAAGTTGTAAACCATATAAACAACTTTGTTACATTTGTTTTTTTACGAATATCCTGCTCAAAAGAAGAGACTGTTACAACGAAGTGGACACCGAAATATGACCCACTCGAAGATCACAAGCCAGCAGTTCCTCCCCGCCGTATTGGGCGACCAAATCATAAAACTTGCTGTCGTGCGAGAGCCGCAACTGATGACACAACTCATGCACTAGGACCGCATCGATGTATTGGCGGGGCAGTTTGATGAGTTGGCGGTTCAACCAGACTGATTTGCTGCGCGAATGAAAATATCCCCACAAATTCGACCGAACACCAAAAGACAGACGTTTGTAAGGCAAGCCTGTCTGCTGAGAAATCTTAGCCAAACGCTGTGTCAGATAGGCCTCTGCAGCCTGCTTGAGGAGTTGCATTCCAAAGCCGATGATGGATTCCCGCACCGCACGCAAGGCAAAATCCATGTTCTGGGGTACCAAGATGGTATAAACCTGATGGACAGCCACCTCTCCTTCTACGTTGTAGCTCATGCGCGATTGATGAGTCCGGCCAATCTTCAACGTCACACAATCGTATTTCCGCTCAAACGACTCATCCAGCAAGGCCGGCAATCCATCCTCGGAACGTCGGTTCTCCCGTTCATCCAAGCGTTTCATCACCAGCGACAGCAGAGCATCGTAGAAGGGTCCGTTTGTCCGCAAAAATTCGGGCACATACACTCGGATACAGGCTCCCTGAATGCGCAAGACCACCGAAGACTGCTCGGAAGGACAAAACTCCAGCCTCCCGAGGACCGGATCTTCCATGACATAGACCTCCGTATCCGGCGGCTGCGGGTGCTGCGCCTGCAACGACCTGAAACGGTCACCCACCCAACTTTGGGACCATTTCTCACCCCCCTTTTCCAAAGCCCGACCGTACCAGTGCAGCGCCCGGTAAAGATCCTGGGGCGTACCATAACCCATTTCGTAACAATAGCCTACATAGGCAAAGGCACTGGTGTTATTGTAATAGCCATACGAACCTCGCCGGAAATAATGCATGGCCATGGCATACTCCCGTTTTTTCAGATACTCGTAACCCGTATGAAAATAGTGTGTACAACTCATTCGATTTCCTTTAACCGTTGGGAAACACAAGCGTACAAATCGTTGTGCGGATCGTAATGCAACCCATAAAATCCCAGACTTTCTGCGGTTTGGATATTGGCCAGTGAGTCATCAATAAAGAGGGTCTCCTCGGGAAGGATCTTGGTCTTTTTCAACATTTTTTCGAAGATGGAGGCATTCGGCTTGGCATCTTTCATCTTGTAGGACAAGAACAACTGCTCAAACAGTTCTTCCATCTTATATCCCTTTTCCTCAAACATTTCGCGAACACGAACCATCGATATCGGGTTTGTGTTGCTCAACAGGAAAATCCGGTAGTCGTGCCGGTAAAAAAGCAAGGTATCAATCTTATCCTGAGGAAGATCCGTCAGGTAGCAGTTCAACGAAAAATCAATCTCATAATCTTTGATTTTCGGTTTTCCCGGTTCGTCCTCGGAATTGATCCGGATGATGTTCCGGAATTGCTTGGCAGAGAGTTCCCCCGTCTCAAACTTATCGAAGAATCCCAACTGACGATACGTGCTGAATACGGACGCAAAATCCCGGTACCTGACAATCTCATCAAACGCCCGTAAGCATCGGATTCTATTGAGGTTAACAAGGACACCGCCCAGATCGAAGACCAAATTCCGTATCATACCCACAAAGATAGTTTTTTTCCGATATTCGTACAAGGATTTTACGATTTCTTCCGAAGATTGTTTTTCTTGAAGAAATAGGATATTCCGGCGATATTTTTTAGTATATTTGCGAGAATTAATAAGCGCTTATGGTAACAAAACAACTGATATCCCCCAAAAGTATTGTGGTGGTCGGAGGTTCCGACGACATCCACAAACCGGGTGGTCGAACTCTTAAGAACCTGATCGACACCCAATTTTCGGGTCAACTTTACGTAGTCAACCCCAAATTAGACACGGTTCAAGGTGTACAGTCGTTCCGCAAGGTCGATGATCTTCCGGCTGTGGATTGCGCAATTCTCGCCATTCCCGCAGCCCTCTGTACCGAAGCAGTCAGTGTTCTCTGCAACAAGAAGTCATGCCGTGCCATCATCATCCTTTCTGCTGGATTCCACGAAGACAGCCCGGAAGGAGCCGCCATTGAAAAGGAAATCACCGACATCTGCAACAGTACAGGTACATCCCTCATCGGTCCGAACTGTATTGGCGTCATGACCCCGAGTTATGCAGGGGTATTCACCCAACCGATTCCGAAATTGGCTCCCCACGGAGTGGATTTGATTTCCGGTTCAGGTGCAACCATCGTCTTCATTTTGGAAGCCGCTATGCAGTTGGGATTGACCTTCAACGAAGTATTCTCTGTCGGCAACAGTGCCCAACTCGGAGTAGAAGACATTTTGGAATACTTGGACGAATCCTATGTGCCAGGCCAAAGTGCTCCCGTAAAAATCCTCTACATTGAAAGCATCAACAACCCGCATAAATTGTACAAACACGCAGCTTCGTTGGCTGCAAAAGGTGTGAAGATTGCGGCTATCAAATCCGGTTACAGCGAAGCCGGCAGCCGTGCAGCTTCTTCCCACACCGGCGCAATGGCCTCTCCGGACAAAGCTGTGGATGCACTCTTCCGCAAAGCCGGCATCATCCGTTGCTACAGCCGTACCGAATTGGTTACCGTAGCCTCTGCGTTGATGTATCCGGAACCGAAAGGCAACCGCATTGCCATCATCACCCACGCAGGTGGACCTGCCGTTATGCAAACCGACGTATTGTCCAGCAACGGCGTGGAAATCCCGAAGATCGAAGGACCGAAAGCAGATGCCCTGCTCAGCAAATTGTTTGCAGGTTCTTCTGTTTCCAACCCGATCGACTTCTTGGCGACCGGTACCGGTGAACAATTGGGCGAAATCATCGATGCTTGTGAAAATGACTTTGACGTGGACGCCATGACCGTCATCTTCGGTTCTCCGGGTCTGCGTACCGTAGGCGATGTGTACGATATCCTTTACGACCGCATCCAAAAAAGTAAGAAACCGATTTATCCCGTACTCCCGTCCATCGTGAATGTAGCAGACGACATTGCAGCGTTCCAAGCCAAAGGAGGCATCAGTTTCCCGGACGAAGTGGCGTTGGGATCGGCCTTGGTTAAAATCATGAACCGTCCGAAACCGATTCAAGAAGTAACCTTGCCGCCGGTAGACCGCAAAATGATCCGCAAAGTCATCGACAGCAACAGCAACGGTTATCTGGCACCCGAACAAGTGCAAACCTTGTTGGATGCAGCCGGCATCAACCGCGCTAAAGAACGCGTTGTTTTTGACGTAGACGGTCTGTTGGAAGCCGCTCGTGAAATCGGTTATCCCATCGTGATGAAGGTAGTCGGTCCCGTTCACAAATCTGATGTTGGAGGTGTAACCTTGAACATCACCGACGACAATACCCTCATCAACGAATTCAACCGCATGATGAACATCCCGGACGCAACCGGTACGTTGTTGCAACCGATGCTCTCCGGTACCCAAGTGTTTGTCGGAGCAAAACGCGATGAGAAATTCGGTCCCCTGATTCTCTGTGGTTTGGGTGGTATCTACGTAGAAGTATTGAAAGACATCAGCTACGCACTCTCGCCGGTTTCTGACAACGAAGCCCAAGAAATGTTGCGCAACTTGCGCAGTTACAAACTGTTGGAAGGCGTTCGCGGACAAGAAGGTGTCAACCTCCCCTTGTTTGCAGAAACCATCCGCCGCGTATCTGCCTTGTGCGAAGCAGCCCCGGAAATTTTCGAAATGGACATCAACCCCTTGCTTGGTAATGCCAAACAAGTCATTGCGGTGGATGCCCGTATCCGAATTGAAAAATAAACTACACCATGATCAAAAAACTGGTAACCTGGTACAAAGAACAGACCCCGACCACCCAAGGTATGATTTGGATGGGCCTGCTTTTGATCGTTGGTATCCTTCTCCGCTGGGACTACATTTTTGAAACCATCAAACGTTCCTTCGGATTTTTCAGTGAATAATTAACTAACAACTTATAATAACCACTTATTAAATTAAAAGTTATGGCATTAAAAGGAGCTATCGTCGTTGATAACGAAAGATGCAAAGGTTGTGGTGTTTGCGTTGCAAACTGCCCGACAAATACCATTGCGTTGGCCCAAGAGGTAAACGGCAAAGGTTACAACTACGCCTACATGGCAAACCCCGACAGTTGTACTGGTTGTACAAACTGTGCTACCGTATGTCCTGATGCGGTAATTACCGTTTATAGAGTTAAAATTTAAATTGGATTCAATATGGCAGAAAAGATTCTAATCAAAGGTAACGAAGCCATCGCTATTGCTGCTATTCACTGCGGTTGCGACGGTTATTTCGGTTATCCGATTACCCCTCAATCAGAGGTAATGGAAACATTGATGAAAGAAAAACCGTGGGAAACTACCGGTATGGTGGTGCTCCAAGCGGAAAGTGAAACTTCTTCCATCAACATGGTTTACGGTGGCGCATGCTGCGGTAAAAAAGTGATGACTTCATCATCCAGCCCGGGTGTCAGCTTGATGGCCGAAGGTTTGAGCTACTTGGCAGGTGCGGAACTCCCCTGCTTGGTTGTAAACGTAATGCGTGGTGGTCCGGGTCTGGGTACCATCCAACCGAGCCAAGGTGACTATTTCCAAGCAACCAAAGGTGGTGGACACGGAGACTACCGGATGTACGTATTGGCTCCCGCTTCTGGACAAGATATGTATGACTTCGTTGACAAAGCATTCGAAGTTGCTTTCAAATACCGCATCCCTGCAATGATTTTGGCAGACGGTGTAATCGGTCAAATGATGGAAAAAGTTGAATTCCGCCCGATGAAACCCCGTCGTACCGAAGAAGAAGTAAAAGCACAATGCGACGCATGGGCAACCGTAGGTAAAGGTGCTCACCGTGGTGGCAACACCATTACTTCTTTGGCTTTGGATCCGGAAGTTCAAGAACGTCACAACATCCACCTCCAAGCGAAATACAAAGAAATGGAAGAAAACGAAGTGCTCTACGAAACCTACCGTGCAGAAGACGCAGAACACTTGATCGTTGCTTTCGGTTGTATGTCACGTATTTGCCAAAACACTGTGGATGAAGCTCGTGAAAGAGGCATCAAGATGGGTTTGATTCGTCCGATCACCCTCTTCCCCTTCCCGAAAAAAGAAATCGACGCTTTTGTACCGCAACTCAAAACCATGATGTCTGTTGAATTGAACGCAGGTCAAATGGTGGAAGACATCCGTCAAATTGCGAACGGTCGCGTACCGGTTTACTTCTACGGCCGTCAAGGTGGTATCATCCCTTCACCGGAAGAAGTTCTCGAAGCTTATTTGAAACACATTTAATTTAGAGCACTATGGATATCAAAGATATTATCAAACCCGAAAACAAGGTGTATGGCAGAACGCCTGTTTTGAAAGAAAATGTGATGCACTACTGTCCCGGCTGCTCACACGGTACCGTTCACAAACTCGTTGCTGAAGTTATCGAAGAAATGGGCATCCAAGACAAAACCATCGGTATTTCTCCGGTAGGTTGCTCTGTATTTGCATACAACTACTTGGACATCGACTGGCAACAAGCCGCTCACGGTCGTGCTCCTGCATTGGCAACCGCTACCAAACGTTTGAACCCGGACAAATACGTGTTCACCTACCAAGGTGACGGTGACTTGGCTTCCATCGGTTGTGCAGAAATCATGCACGCTTGCAGCCGCGGTGAAAACATCGTTGTCATCTTCATCAACAACGCAATCTACGGTATGACCGGTGGTCAAATGGCTCCCACCACTTTGTTGGGCATGGTGACTGCAACCACTCCTTACGGTCGCGACCCGAAACTCAACGGTTTCCCGCTCAAAATCACTGAATTGATTGCTCAATTGGAAGGTACTTGCTACGTAACCCGTCAATCTGTTCAAAATCCGGCTTCTGCTCGCAAAGCGAAAAAAGCAATCCGCAAAGCTTTTGAAAACTCTGCAATGGGCAAAGGTACCTCATTCGTAGAAATCGTAGGTACTTGCAACTCCGGATGGAAGATGACCCCCGTGAAAGCAAACAAATGGATGGAAGAAAACATGTTCCCCTTCTATCCCCTCGGAGACATGAAAGACAGATAATTGATAAAAAATAAAAATTAACAATATGAAAGAAGAACTTATCATTGCAGGTTTCGGTGGCCAAGGTGTATTGTCTATGGGTAAAATCTTGGCTTACTCCGGCATTATGCAAGACCAAGAAGTAGCATGGATGCCTTCTTACGGTCCTGAAATGCGCGGCGGTACAGCAAACGTTACCGTTATCTTGAGCGATAACCGAATCAGCTCTCCCATCTTGAGCAAATTCGACACCGCTATCATCTTGAACCAACAATCGTTGGATAAATTCGAATCTCGCGTAAAACCGGGCGGATTGTTGATCTACGATCCCAACGGAATTACCCGTCACCCGGAAAGAAAAGACATCACCATCTGCCGTATCGCAGCTGTGGATGAATCTGCTAAATTGGGTAACGCAAAAGCTTACAACATGGTTGTATTGGGTGCTTTCTTGAAAATGAAACCCATCGTTACCATGGAAAACGTAGTGAAAGGCTTGAAGAAATCCATTCCTTCTCGTCACCACCACTTGATTCCGATGAACGAAGAAGCCATCAACGTAGGTATGCAAGCCATTGAAATGGTAAACGAACTTTAGTCCAATTGGATGATTCAATAAAATAGGGAGGCCCGATGGGGTCTCCCTATTTTTGTATTCTCCTCGCTGCGAACACAGACGAGTGTCATCCATTCATCCGTGGCGAAATAAAAAAGAAGGCGACTCAATCAGAGATTAGTCACCTTCTTCGTATTTAAAAATTACACTTGCACTATTTGATTACTACAGAACGGTTCAATGCGGGTTCTTCAAATTGGTTGTTAGCAGATCCGTCAACACGTTTGATCAAACGATCTTCGGAGATACCGTATTTCTTCACCAACAAGTTGTAAACATAGTCCACACGTTTTTCGCTCAACTTTTCGTTGTATTCCGGAGTACCGGTTGCGCTGTCAGCAGAACCAATGATGGTGAAGGTCTTGTTCGGATTTGCTTCCAAGATGGTCTTCACATAGTATTTCAAAACGGTGAGTTGTCTCTTGTCCAAGGTTGCACGGTCAATTGCAAAGAATACGGCTACGGCACTGGTCTTGTCAGCCAATTCTTGTTGGGTCTTAGCAAGTTGAGCTTGAGAGTTTGCCAACTGATTGCGCAATTGAGCGTTTTGTGCTTCCAATCCTTCGTTCGCTTTTACTTGTTCTGCGTTTTGTCCTTCCAATGCCGCGATCTTTTCTTCGTACGGTGCATAGTTAGGAAGTTCGGTAATCGCACGTTTGAAGGTTGATTTGCCCAATTTCACAGCAATACCTACGGTTGCAGATGCCATGTAATCAATGAGGTGGTCACGACTTTCGCCATCCAAGTGAGAAGGAGACATCAAACCACGCAAATCGAGGGTTGCATCAAAGCGATCGTTCAAGCGGAAGGTGTTGTACAAACCAGCACCCATTACCCACTCATTGTCGTGACTGTTCAAATCACAGTTGTAAGAACGGGCCCAACCAGCACTTACGTAGGGAGCCAAGTTCCAGATACGGTCTTCTTTGTAGCCCCAGATTTCGTTGGTCATGCTCCACATCACATCACCGTGCCAATACATCAGACCGAAGTGTTCTTTGTAGATTCCATCGGCTACTTGGCCGGTCACATAATTCGCGTCAGCGCTAATCGTATAACCATTAGCGTTTACACCACTGTAACCAAAACGCAAACCGAGGGTGGGAGTAAACCATTTACCAATGTAGAGATCGAGACCCAAACCAAAGCGACCTTTGAAGGTGCGGTAGAAATCATCTTCACCCATGTAGTAGTTGGTACCAATACCTGCACTAACAAACACATTGTCAGTGAATTTATTCGTTTCGTAGGGACCGCGAACGATGTTGCCGTTCTCATCACGATTTGCATATCCTTGTGCAAATGCGCCTACAGATACGAATACCAATGCAAAAGCCATAAGACTTTTTGAAAAGAAATTCTTTTTCATAATCATCGTATTTCTAATTATTTTACGCAAAAAAATATGTAACAACAGTTGTGCCCACTGTGTAGAATAATCACAAAGGTACGACAATTTTTTTCAATAAAGCAACGGTTATCCGTTATTTTTTCTCCCGAGTTTTAAGGCCTTATTTTTCTGCCAAATACCAATCAACGGTACGCAAAATTCCCTCTTCAAACTGTAGGGTCGGTTCCCAACCGAGTTCCCGTTGGATTTTGGTTGAATCAATGGCATAACGCAAATCGTGGCCCGCGCGATCGGTGACGTAGGTAATGAGCTCATCACTATACCCTTCCGGTTTTCCTGTCAACCGGTCCACCGTACGGATCAAGACTCGAATCAAGTCGATGTTCTTCCATTCATTGAAGCCCCCGACATTGTAGGTCTCACCATCCCCGCCTTGGTGGAAAATCAGATCAATGGCTCGCGCGTGGTCTTCCACGTACAACCAATCACGTACGTTCTCTCCTTTGCCATAAACCGGCAGGGGTTTGCGTTCGAGGATGTTCTTTATAAATAGAGGTATTAGTTTCTCGGGATATTGGTTCGGACCGTAGTTGTTGGAGCAATTGCTCAAGACCACCGGAAGCCCGTAGGTATCGTGGAAGGCTCGAACAAAGTGATCCGAAGCCGCTTTTGAAGCAGAGTACGGCGAATGCGGCTGGTATTTGTCTGTTTCCCGGAAGAAATCCGTTCCGTAAGCCAAGTGTTGATCAGCGGATGCCTGCGTATGGAACGGAGGCGCAATGCCTTCGGGATGTGTCATTTCCAAAGCCCCATACACTTCATCTGTTGAGACATGGTAAAACCGCTTTCCTTCGTATTTCGTTTCGGATTGCTCCCACACCACCCGTGCGGCCTGCAACAGGGACAAAGTTCCCATGACATTGGTTTGAGCAAATGTAAAAGGATCCGAGATGCTGCGGTCCACGTGGCTTTCCGCCGCCAAATGGATGACACCATCCACCCCTTCCCGCTGCATCAGGTTCAAGACGCCTTCAAAATCGCAGATATCCCCTTTAATAAAGGTATAATTCGGTGCGTTCTCCACATCCCGGAGGTTCTCCAAGTTGCCGGCGTAGGTCAACTTATCCAAATTGATGATCCGGTAATCGGGATATTTTTGTACAAACAAACGCACAACATGACTACCAATAAATCCGGCTCCTCCGGTAATCAGAAGGGTACGAGTCTTCTTCATGATTCACTCAAATAAGGGTTATTCAACATTTTTCAAAAACTGATCTTCGGTTGCCAAACGCAACAGGTACTGCCCGTAGGGATTGTTCCGCATGGGCTCAGCCAAAGCTTGCAGTTGCGATGCTGAAATCCATCCGTTTTCAAAAGCAATGGCTTCCAAACATGCAATTTTCAGGCCCTGACGTTTCTCAATGACTTCCACAAAAGTGGATGCTTCTGCCAAGGAATCATGGGTTCCTGTATCCAACCAGGCAAAGCCACGTCCCAGGGTCTCCAATTGCAATTCGTTGTCCTCCAGGAAGGCTTGGTTAACGGAAGTGATTTCCAATTCCCCACGTGCAGACGGGCGGATGCCTTTGGCGACGTCAACGACTTTGTTCGGATAGAAATACAAGCCGGTTACGGCATAATGGGACTTGGGATGTTCCGGCTTTTCTTCAATGCTGAGCACGTTGCCCGAAGCATCCATTTCTGCGACACCGTAACGTTGCGGATTGCTGACCCAATAACCGAAGACGGTTGCTTTTGCCTCTTCTTCTGCACGACGCACAGCCCGCTCAAGCATGCCGGTAAAATGGGCACCGAAAAAGATGTTGTCCCCCAACACCAGGCAAGCACAATCATCCCCAATGAACTCCTCGCCAATCAGGAAGGCTTGCGCCAAACCATCCGGAGAAGGTTGCTCTGCATATTCGAAACGAACGCCAAGCTCAGAGCCATCCCCCAACAAACGACGGAAACCCGGCAGGTCCTGCGGCGTAGAGATGATGAGAATTTCACGGATTCCCGCCAACATCAACACCGAAATCGGATAATACACCATGGGTTTGTCATAGATGGGCAGCAATTGTTTGCTGACTCCCTTTGTAATCGGATACAAGCGAGTTCCGGACCCTCCGGCCAAAACGATACCTTTCATTTTCGAACAAGTTTTTTACAAAGTTAGAAAATTCCCCTCTCTATCCCGTAAATTCTTTTTTATCTTATTAAAGAATCTCTTATTTTTGCAGATAGTTCGATTTTGGGCATATAGTTTATGAGACATACGAAATACGCTTATTTCAGACATCAAATCAAGGGTCTGATGTTTGTGCTTGCAGCAATCCTGCTGCTTGGCAGTTGTGCCAGTGTGAAACAAGTTCCTTATTTTCAGGATTTGACACCGGAAGCATACGACTCTCCTACGGCAATTTCTGAAGTAACCCTCCGGGCCGGAGACAAGATTTCCATCATTGTCAACAGCAAGGACCCGCAATTGTCCGCATTGTTCAACCTGCCGACTTTCAGTCGCCGCATTGGGGAACAAGGTGTTAACTCGGCCTTTACCTCGGCCCAACAAGTTTCCAATTACACATTGGACGAACAAGGTGAAATTGATTTTCCGCTTTTGGGCAAGATCAATGCCTCCGGTATGTCCCGCCAAGGGTTAGCTTCCCACATCAAGAGCCGCTTGTACAACGAGAACCTGCTCAAAGACGCCGTGGTTACCGTTGAATTCATCAACTTGAACATCTCCATCCTGGGTGAAGTAACCCGTCCCGGCCGTTACGAGATTGACCGTGACAAATTCACCCTCTTGGATGCCATTGCCTGCGCAGGCGACCTCACCATCTTCGCGGAACGGAGTGCAGTCTATGTCATCCGCGAAGAAAATGGCAAACAAACCTACCACCAAGTCAACATGAACAGTGCAGCAGACATCTATACATCACCGGTCTATTACCTGCAACAAAACGACGTCATCTATGTAAAACCCAATCAAATGCGTGCACGCCAATCTACCGTCAACGGTAACAACGTACTCTCTGCCTCCTTCTGGGTATCCATAGCCTCGTTGCTGACCACTGTCCTCACCCTTTTTATTGTTCGTTAGCGCTCATACCTTGCATTCAATATGGAAAACACTCAAAATAACAACGTTCACTTGATTGAAGAAGAGACCTTAAACATTCGGGAGTTGATCGATCGCTGCCTTTCGCATTGGTGGTGGTTTGTCGTTTCCATTCTCCTGACTGTCTTTGTTGCTATCATTTACCTGAAAATCACCCCGCCGACTTATTCCCGTCAGGCGACGGTAGTAATCAAGGACCAACGCAAAGGGGGATCCATCGGCAGTGCGATGGATGGATTGGCCGACTTCGGTTTTGTTACCTCCCGCATCAACGTGGACAATGAAATTGTTTCGTTCACCTCTCCGGCAACCCTCCTGGAGGTTTCTCGCCGTTTGGAATTGGACAAAAACTACTCGGTTGACGGGTTCCTGACCCGCCAGGATGTACTATATGGCACCAGTTTGCCGGTCAAGGTTCAATTGTTGGATGTAAAAGAAAATGAAGGTGTCAGCTTCACCATCAAACTTGGCAAAGATCAAAAGATAACCCTCACCAACTTTCTTTGGATAGTAAACGGTGAAGAGCAAGAAAGCAAACAACTCCTTCAAGGAAAATTGGGAGAAACCCTTTCCTCACCGATCGGTCGCATCATCCTGACGCCAACCCCCTATTACACAGAAGACTGGGAACTGGGTGATATTTACTTCCAAAAGAGTTCGTTGCACAGTACCATGGCCCGCTATACCAGCCGCGTAACGGCTGCATTGACCAGCAAACAGTCCACGGCCATCAACTTAAGCATTCAAGACGCTTCGATCCAACGGGCCGAAGACGTACTGAACACCCTGATCGCCGTTTACAACGAAGAGTGGGTCCGCGATAAAAACCAGATTGCAGTAAGCACCTCCATCTTCATTGATGACCGCCTGGCTGTGATTGAAAGAGACCTGGGCAAAGTCGACGAAGATATTTCTGCGTACAAGAGCGACAACCTGCTACCGGATATCCGCCGTTCTGCAGAACTCTACCTAGACCGTTCCAATGAAATGCAACGACACATCTTGGAACTGCACACCCAGATTTCCATGGCCCAATACATCAAGAATTTCCTGGCCTCAGGCATGGGTTCCGACCAGTTGATTCCGGCCAACATGGGGTTGGAAGGTGGCAATCTGGAAAGTCAAATTGCGGATTACAACAATATGCAAATCCAACGCAACAACCTGGTAGCCAATAGTTCTGAACAAAACCCGGTCGTTGTATCCATGGACAACACCTTGATGGCCATGCGCTCCGCCATCCAAGTTTCGGTTGAAAACCTGATTGTCGGATTGGAAAGCAAACTGGAAACCTTGGAAGCCAAGGAACAAGAAAACACCGAAAAAATCGCTTCCAGCCCGACCCAGGCCAAATACCTGTTGTCGGTAGAACGTCAACAAAAGATCAAAGAGTCGCTGTACCTCTTCCTATTACAAAAACGGGAAGAAAACGAACTCTCCAAAGCCTTTACCGCCTACAACACCCGCGTGGTAACTCCGCCGACTGGCAGCATGAAACCCGTAGCTCCCAAAAACATGATCATTCTGATGTTGGCCTTGATTTTAGGAGGCGGTATCCCGTTGGTCATCAACTACATCCAAATGGTTTCCGACACCAAGATCCGCACCAAGAAAGACTTGCAACGCATCACCATGCCGTTCTTGGGCGAGATTCCGCAACTGCCTAGTGATGAAAAGAAATCCTTCCGTGACCGCATCCATTTGCCGTGGCACCGCGTTCCAGAACAAAAGAACCGCATCGTGGTCAAAGAAGGAGATCGAAATGTCATCAACGAAGCTTTCCGTGTGTTGCGGACCAACCTGGCCTTTATGAGCAAACGAGAAAAAGGATGCAACACCTTCCTGATCACCTCGTTCAACCCGGGTTCCGGAAAATCATTCTTGACCTTCAATACCGCCATTTCCATTGCAATCCGGAAAGAACGCGTGTTGGCCATTGATGGGGATATGCGCCACGCTTCTTTGTCTCAATTTGTCGGATCTCCGAAGTTGGGTTTGTCCGATTACTTGGGTAAGAAGGTATCCAACCCGCACGACTTGATCGTCAAATACAACGCCAATCCGTACATGGATGTACTTCCCGTAGGCACCATTCCTCCCAACCCGACCGAATTGTTGTACGACGAACGTTTCGGTGAGTTGATGGAAGAAATGAAAAAACACTACGATTACATTCTCTTGGACTGCCCTCCGATTGACATTGTTGCCGACACCCAAATCGTAGAGAAATATGTGGACCGTACCATCTTCATTGTACGCGCCGGCTTGCTGGATAAGAGCATGATTCCGGAACTGGAATCCTTGTACAAAGAAAAACGGTACAAGAACATGTCTTACATCCTCAATGGTGTAGAAGACTTCAACAGTGGACGTTACGGCGGACGTTACGGATACCGGTACGGTTACCGGTACGGATATCGCTATGGCTACCACAACGAAGGTAAAAACGAAGAGTAGGAATTAATAAGGGACGCTTCCATGTTCTTTCTTCGAAAAGGATCACTGATTGACTCGGGTATCTTTACAGGGTTTACCGATTACCACTCCCACATTCTCTATGGGGTTGATGACGGCATTCGTACCTTGGAAGACTCATTGGCTACCCTGCGTTACTACGAAGCCTTGGGAATCCAACACGTGTGGCTCACCCCGCACATCATGGAAGACATCCCCAATACGACCGAAACCCTCAGAAACCGTTTTGCGGAGTTACAACAGGCCTATTCCGGGCCTATTCTGCTGAACTTGGCGGCGGAGTACATGATGGACAGTTTGTTGGACGAACGACTTATGGCCAACGACTTGCTGCCCATCGGCACCCAGGGCAACCACCTTCTGATTGAAACTTCGTACTACAACCCGCCGGCAGGATTGTACAAAACCCTCGAACTGGTGATGTCCAAAGGATACTATCCCCTGCTCGCCCATCCGGAACGGTACCGGTACATGGAAGAAAAGGATTACGATCGCCTGCGACAAATGGGAGTCAAATTCCAGCTAAACCTGCCCGCCCTGGTCGGTATGTATTCTTCCAACTCGCAAAACGCAGCGTACAAACTCCTGCAAAAAGGATATTATCAGGTCGGTGGCACAGATGTGCACTCCTTGCGATCCATCCAACGGGCCTTGCAGGAAAAAGATGTAAAAAAGAAGGTTTTCAGTCCCCTACAACAACTGAAAACCTCTCTATAATTGATTCAGAACCCAGAGCTTACGATTGCGTATAGCCATCTGGGTTGTTTTTTTGCCAATTCCAGGCATCCCGACACATCTCCTCAATACCAAACTCAGCCACCCAGCCCAACTCCTGCTGTGCTTTGGCCGGATTGCTGTAACAGGTAGCGATGTCTCCAGGTCGACGATCCAAGATGCGGTAAGGAACGGAAACGCCGTTCACCCGTTCAAAGGTTTTGACCAAATCCAACACCGAATAGCCGGTTCCTGTTCCCAAATTGTAGATCGCAATGCCACAATTGCGTTCCAAGGCCGACAATGCAGCTACGTGTCCTCGGGCCAAATCCACCACATGGATGTAATCACGAACACCCGTTCCGTCGGGAGTATCGTAGTCATTACCAAAGACACCCAACTCCGGACGCTTACCGACCGCCACCTGGGTGATGTACGGCATCAGGTTATTCGGTATCCCGTTGGGATTTTCTCCGATGCGACCACTCGGGTGTGCACCAATTGGATTGAAATAGCGCAACAATACCACGTTCCATTCCGGATCCGCTTTCTGAACATCCATCAGAACCTCTTCCAACATACTCTTGGTCTGGCCATAGGGATTGGTGCAACGGCCTTTCGGGCAAGCTTCGGTAATCGGAATCTGCTCAGGATTGCCATAGACCGTAGCGGAAGAAGAAAAAATCAAGTTCTTACATCCGTGCTTGCGCAACTGGTCCACCAGGACGAAGGTACTGGTCATGTTGTTATCGTAGTATTCCAAGGGTTTGGCAACCGATTCACCAACCGCCTTCAAACCGGCAAAATGGATGCAAGCATACACATCGTGCAAGTTCAAAATCTCATTCATGGCAACGGCATCCCGCACATCCACTTCGTAAAAAGGAAAATTCTTGCCCAAGATCTGAGCCACACGATACAGGGACTCCTTTTGCGAATTGACCAGGTTGTCCACAACGACAAAGTCATAACCGGCCTTGTCCAATTCAATCAAGGTGTGGCTTCCGATGTAGCCGGCGCCCCCCGTTACCAGGATAGTCTTACTCATAGTCCGTTTTTAGATTTTGGCAAATATAAACAAAACGGGAAAGAAATTGCGCTTTTTCTTTCCCGCTCCCGAAGGATTTTTCTATATGCTGTCCGGACCCTGAGGAATTACGATTTCCACAGTCCGTGGAAGTGCGTTTGGTGCAACCTTCTGTCTCCGAATCACCAACTTCTGTGCCAGTAACCAAAGTTTCTTTTGGTAAATCATTTCTTATGTCTATTTTTGTAAAAAATATATTAGAAATTATGAAATACATTTCATTGATCATGGGGGTCCTGATTGCCTCCCTGTTTGCAATCTCCTGCAAAGACACACCTACAGAAACCGATAAACCGATTGATATCCCGGATCCGGATCTCCCGAAAGAACTCTTATTGCTCTGCGATACCACCAGCATTGCCGCTAACAACAAAGACACCGTCTTTTTTCAAGTGATACTCCAAGTTGACGATCAACAAACCAATGTCACCGACCATGCCTCCATCCAAATGTTGGAAGGTGAAACCTTGGAAGCACCCCACTTTTTCACCAGCGAAGAAGGCACGTACCTCTTCCAAGCAGCTTTCGATGGCTTGAAATCCCAAGTGCTCAGCATTGAAGCCGTTGTTCCGCAAACCCAAGATCCGGACAGAACCTACCAAGTGGGTGATTTGTACAAAGTGGGCAATGTAGAAGGCGTGGTCTTCCAAGTCTCTGAAGACGGCAAAAGCGGTATGATTGTATCCCTGGACGAAGCGTTCTGTCCTTGGTCAGACATTTATGAACAAGTAGGAGCCTTTTACATGAGTGGCGAAACCAACTGCTGGGCCATCTACGACGAACCTGAATGGGAAAAACACTATCCGGCTGCAAAATGGTGCTACGACCACGGAGAAGGATGGTTCCTCCCTTGCTACGAAGAATTGGAAATCCTGTGGAAGGCCTACAACAATGGCAACGAACAATTGAACCCGGACGCCCATGCGGTTTTTGAACAATATTTCACCGATCCCGTTGAATTGGGATCCCACTATTGGTCATCGACAGAAATCAACAACGAAATGGCAACCACCTTTGCCTTCATCGTCAACGACGTCACCTGTACCAATCCTTACAAGACCAGCAACATGGCCGTTCGCGCAGTACGTAAGTTCTAAATCCATTTAAATCAGTCGTATATGAAAACAAAAAACATCCTTCCGACATTCCTCGTATGCATTTTGCTGACCTTGGTCACCAATGCATCTGCCCAATCCTGGAAAGACCTCGTTAACAAAGTAAAAGAAAATGAGACCGTGGAAAATCTGGTGGACGAGATTACCGGCCAAAACAAATCCGTAGACGTATGTGGTACCTGGACGTACAAAGGTCCTACCTTCGCCATCAAAAGTGACAACTTCTTGAAAGACATGGCCAATGACTTGGCGCTGGATGCCATCAAGAAGAAACTGAGTCCCGTCCTGAAAGAAATCGGTCTTAAGAAAGGAAGTTTTGGTTTTTCATTTGCTTCTGACAAAACCTTCAACAACAATTTCAAGAAAACCAACCTCGGTGGCAAGTACACCCTCGATGCCAAGAGTGGAGACATTACGCTCTCCTACGGCAAGATGTTGAACCTCTTCAAATTGAAAGGCATTGTTGAACGAGATGGTAAAACATTGGAACTGATGTTCCCGGCAGAAAAATTCATCAAATTTCTCCAAGTCATTGCACCGGATGCCGATGACAGTGTATTCAATGGACTTGAAAGCTTGATCAAATCAGACAAAAATCTCTATATCGGATTTGAGTTGACTGCAAATTAATTCAGATACGGCGGCTACTCTACCTGATAAACCCGACCGTCCTGCAAACAATAGGTCTCACCCGTCTCCGGACAAAGGGCGAGGCCTTTTTCATTGAATTCCAAACGATGGCCTGCGCGGGATACCCAACCAATTTGTCGAGCAGGATTCCCCACCACCAAGGCATGGGGAGGCACTTCGTCCACGACCACCGTTCCAGCGCCCACGAATGCATAGGCCCCAATGTCGTGTCCACAAACCAAGGTGGCATTGGCACCAATCGTGGCACCCTTCCCAATGCGGGTTGCCCGGTACTGATCCCGACGCACAAAGGCACTTCGAGGATTGATAACGTTGGTAAAAACACAAGAAGGACCCAGAAAGACATCGTCCTCACAAATGACACCGGTGTACAACGACACATTGTTCTGAACCTTGACGTTGCGTCCCAGGATTACCTCCGGAGAAATGACGACGTTCTGACCAATGTTGCAACCTGGTCCCACTTGACAACCCGGCATCAAATGAGAAAAATGCCAAACCTTGGTTCCTGCGCCCACACAAGCCCCTTCATCTATAACAGCCGTCTCGTGAGCAAAATAGGCTTTCTCTTCCATCATCCAATCTGTTGTATTTCGTTTGTTAACGTTTCTTGTTAAAAAATGCCACCACCTTCTCGGCAATGTAAGTCTGTTGGGCCTCAGTCAGGGCCGGGTGCATCGGCAACGAAAGGACGGACTCCGCCAAACGGGTCGCCTCGGGCAAATCTCCGACGCAACGGCAACGGTTTTCAAATGCTGGCTGACGGTGCAACGGCAGAGGGTAGTAAATCATGGTCGGTATCCCTTGTTCCTGCAAATAGGCCTTCAAGGCATCCCGAACTGCGACGCCACCCAACACCTGCAAAGTGTATTGGTGGTAAACGTGGGTTGAATCCGGTCGTTTCACCGGAATCTTGATGCAATCCGAAAGGGAAGACAAGGCGGCATCGTACCTTGCGGCAGCCTGTTGGCGAGCAGCATTGTACGCATCCAGATACTTGAGCTTCACATCCAAAATGGCAGCTTGCAGGGTATCCAGACGACTGTTGCAACCGATCTCATCGTGGCGGTACTTGATCCGTTGGCCATGGTTGGCAATGCGGTGCAAACGGTCTCCTAACTCCGGAAGGTGGGTCATCATGGCTCCACCGTCTCCAAAACAACCCAAATTCTTGGTGGGGAAGAACGAAGTACAGCCAATGTGTCCCAAGGTTCCCGTCGCAGCCCATTTGCCGTCAGCCTGTTGGTAACGGGAACCCAAAGCCTGCGCATTGTCTTCGATGACGTAGAGGTTGTGCTTGCTGGCAAAATCCAGGATAGCATCCATCGGACAGGATTGACCAAACAGGTGCACGGGGATGATGGCGCGAGTCTTATCGCTCCGAGCTGCTTCCAAAGCCGATACATCCAAAAGGAAGGTATCCGGATCCACATCCACCAAAACAGGAACCAATCCCAACAAGGCAATGACTTCCGCTGAAGCGACATACGTAAAGGCAGGCACAATGACTTCGTCACCGGGTTGCAGGTCCAGGGCCATGAGGGCAATCTGGAGCGCATCCGTACCGTTGCCACAGGGAACGACACGCGCAACGCCTATGTAAGCGGCCAAGTGTTCGGCAAAAGCCTTGACCTGAGGGCCGTTGATAAAAGAGGTCGCAGTCATCACTTCGGCCATGGCCGCGTGAATCTCTTCGTGGATGTCCAGATAAGGATGCAACAGATCACACATCCGAATTTCCGGGACAGAATGTTGATTCTCACACATAATCCAATACTTACCTAAGATAATCTACCAACCGAAAGGATGTTTTGCCAAGGGAAATTTGGCCAAGGGATGATAATCCCCTTGCAAACCAATCGGGCTGGCATGGCGAATGTCCGAAACAATCTGGATACAATTTTTAGCCTCCGAAATCCGGAACCCTTCGCCAGACAAAATCTTGCGGTACGACTCGGTGTGGAGTTCGGTAAAACCGGCACTGAATTCAAATTCTTCTCCATCAATCAAAATCGTACGGTAAGTACGTTTCTCGCCTTGCACTGCGTTTGCCGGCAAGGTCTCGGCATTGATGCTCAAGAAATAGCGTACCCTTGCCCGCTCCAACTCCAAATATCCTGCCACGCGATCGTGGGTCTTGACGTGGACAACATTTTTCGATACCGGACCGAAAATCCACTGCAACATATCGTAAAAATGCACCCCAATGTTGGTGGCAACGCCCCCACTCTTGTGTTCGTCCCCTTTCCAGGAGGTATAATACCAATGACCCCGGGAGGTGATGTAGGTCAGATCCACGTCGTAGATCTTGTCAGCCGGTCCGGCTGCGATGCGGGCTTTCAAGGCTTGAATTGCCTCGTGCAGACGGAGTTGCAGGATGGTGTAACAAGCGCATCCGGTCTCACGTTCGAGGTTTTCAATGGCATCAATCTCCAAAGGATTGAGGACCACCGGCTTCTCACAGACAACGTTCGCGCCCAACGAAAGGCCGTAGCGGATGTGGGCGTCGTGCAAATAATTGGGGGTACAAACCGAAAGAAAGTCGATGCCCTCCCCTTTCCGTTTGAGCAAACTCAAATGACGGTCAAACAGTTCCTGTTCTGTAAAGAAGGCTGCATCTGGGAAATAGCTATCCAAAATCCCAACACTATCAAAGCGGTCATAGGCCGCACAAAGCTGATTTCCAGTATCTAAAATAGCTCGCAAGTGACGGGGTGCAATGTAGCCGGCTGCACCCACCAAGGCAAAATTCTTTCTATTCGGATTCATACTGCGAAATTAGGGATTTATTTCTTTAATCCCTACATTTGCATGTTCAAAGAAACCCTGTATCATGAAACGTTTTTTCTGGTTCCTGCTCACAGCAATTCTGCTGATTCCTATGTCAGGACAAGCGCAACGCCGCAACAACCGCGAGCAGCTTCCGCTGGAAATTTTCCAACCGGCTGCTGACTCCATCCATGCTTACATGAAAAACACAAAAGCCGTGGTATACGGCAGGATTGTGGTTGATGAAGCGGTACGCGTCCGCAAGCAAGAGTTACACCTCTATTTCAACACCACCTTGTCGGAATATCCGATTCGAGACAACGATGTCCAAGTCATTTACGACATCGTAAAACACTACCTGCCGGAAGCCTACCGCAACGACCGGCTGACCCTGTATTCCGGCAAAATCAAATCCAACCAGGTAGCTACCTTGGAAGCCCTGTCTTCGCCTTACTATTCTGGCAGACAACAACTCCACTCGGAAAAGGCCCAACACCCGGAGATCAACACCCGGCAGTGGATCCGCCCGGAGAATCCGATTCATACAGCCACCGCTGGTTTGAACAACAAACACATTGCCCTCTGGCAAAGCCACGGGTACTACTACGAACAATCGTTGCTCCGCTGGGAATGGCAACGGGCGCGCATCCTTCAAACGGTAGAAGACCTGTACACACAAAGTTACGTCCTCCCCTTCCTGGTTCCGATGTTGGAAAATGCCGGTGCGACCGTGGCCCTGCCGCGTGAACGCGATACCAACCGTGAAGAAGTCATTGTGGACAACGACGGTTGCCTCTTCCACCAAAATGCCCGCTATGCGGAACAACAAGGGGAAGGCAAGGCGCAATGGAAAGACCTCTCCACCGGTTTTGCTCACAAACAAGCGGTTTACACCCAAGGAGAGAACCCCTTCTCCATGGGAACTGCCCGCGTAATTGAAACGGTCAAAGAAACGACCGGCGCCCACATTGCTACCGCTTCGTGGATTCCGACCTTCCAACAACCCGGAGAATATGCAGTCTATGTAGCTTACCGAACCCTCCCGAACAGCACGGACTGTGCCCGTTACACCATCCGCCACGAAGGCGGTGAAACCCACATCCTGGTCAACCAACAAATGGGTGGCGGCACTTGGGTATATTTGGGAAGCTTCTACTTCTCCAACGAAGCAGAACAAGGAGTCTACTTGAGCAACAGTACGCCGAAAGGACATAAATTCCATAAAAACCGCGTTGTAACGGCAGATGCCGTGAAATTTGGTGGCGGTATGGGCAACATTGGCCGCATCCCGAACAATTGGAATGCAGACTCCCTCTTTGCCTTGGATCCGCAAATCAGCGGCTATCCCCGTTACACCGAAGGAGCACGTTACTGGTTGCAATGGGCAGGTTTCTCTGACACCATCTACAGCTCAACCCAAAACACCAACGACTACACCGACGACTATACTTGCCGCGGTCGTTGGGTGAACGTCCTGTCCGGAGGATCACCCGTCAATCCCAAAGAAACGGGCTACAACGTACCCATCGACCTGTCAATCTCCTTCCACTCCGATGCCGGTACTACCCTTGACGACAAAATGGTCGGTACCTTGGCCATCTATACCCGCTACAAACAAGGTAATGACAAATTCCCGACCGGAGAACCCCGGATCATCTCCCGGGAACTCACCGATTTGATTCAAACCCAGATTTGCGAAGACCTGCGACAAACCTTCGACACCGAATGGCCCCGCCGTGGTCTCCAAGACAAATCTTACAGCGAATCCCGCACACCGGAAGTACCGGCCATATTGCTGGAACTCCTTTCCCACCAAAACTTTGCAGACATGCGTTACGGTCTGGACCCGAAATTCAAATTCACCGTCAGCCGCGCTATCTACAAAGGAGTCTTGCGTTTCATCAGCCTGCGTGACGGCCTCCCGTACGTCGTACAACCCCTGCCCGTGAACTCGTTTGCAACCGACCTTGCCTACACCGCCAACGGTCCGGTGGCTCAATTGTCGTGGGTACCGCAAACCGACGCTTTGGAACCGACTGCCGTAGCCAAACAATACATCGTCTACACCGCTGTCAGCGAACCCGGCCAACCGATCGGAGGCTTTGACAACGGTATCCTGGTCAACGAACCGAAAGCAACCATCGCATTGGAAGCTGGCAAAATATACAGTTTCAAAGTGGTAGCCGTCAACGAAGGTGGTAAGAGCTTCCCGTCCGAAACCCTTTCTGTCGGTGTTGCAGCTGCCAACAGCCAAAACGAGACCGTCCTGGTCATCAACGGCTTTGACCGGATTTCTGCACCGGCGAATTTCGCTACCCGGGATTCTTCCCGTGCCGGTTTCTTGAACCACTTGGACGGTGGTGTTTCCTACATCAACGACTACTCGTTCATCGGCCGCCAACACGACTACCGTCGCCACATTCCTTGGATGGACGATGACTCTCCGGGCTTCGGTGCATCCTACGCAAATTACGAAAACAAGGTCATTGCCGGCAACAGCTTGGACTTTCCCTTTAAACACGGAACTGCTTTGATGCAAGCCGGATACAACTTCACCTCCACCAGCCGGAATGCCGTTACCAACGGACAAATTGCACTCAACCAATACGCTGCCGTTGACTTGATTCTTGGCAAACAAGTGACTACTGAAAACGGAAGACCTGGAGCGGCCAAACCGATGTACGAAGCCTTCCCGATTGCCTTCCAACAAGCCCTGTCGCAATACGTTCAACAGGGAGGTAACATCGTGGTGTCCGGAGCTTACGTAGGTACCGATTTGTGGGACACCTTGTACCAATTTGAAAAGAAAGAAGAAGCGTCTGAATCCCAACAAGTCAACGACCTGCTTCGCCAAGTCAACCGCTTGTCCGGATCTTTGGATGCCATCGTCGGCGAATTGGACAGCCGTTTGGAAGACAACCGTGCACGCAACGAAGCCCTGGGCTTTGACTATTACCTCACCGATGATACAGACTGCGTTGCCGCATCGGATGCCAACCTGCGCAACCGCGTGTGGATCGACTCCCTGCGCAACAACTTGAAACAAATGGCCAAGTTGGCAGAAGGTATTGAAAAAGGCAGCGATGCCCGTAACCTCGGCCAAAACTTCGCCCGCAACATCCTCAAGTACCGTTGGATGACCAACTACGCTTCCTCAACCGGCGAAGTCAAAGGTGCCCCGAACCCGTACGGTTTCCAAATGAACGAACATTTTGAATTCTTCACCGAACCCAATGCTACCTGCTACTGCGTTGAATCACCGGACGGTGTGATGCCCGTGGGTGACGGTGCTTGGACCATCTACCGCTATGCCGACAACAACATCTCGGCAGCCGTTGCTTACGAAGGTCCGGACTACCGCACTGTGGTCTTCGGTTTCCCGCTTGAAACCCTCAAGACCCAAGAGCAACTCAACGACTTGATGGAAAAAATCATGCAATTCCTGCTTCCGAGATAAGATAGTTGCAGCACAATAACCCGAGGTTGATCCAGGTCTCCGACTTGCATCAACCTCTTTTTCTGTGTCAAATTGTCACCTTTCTGCACCGTGGTATAGCATTTGTTTTTCTTCGAGGCACACATTGAAAACAAATAATCAAAAAATACAACTATGGCACAAACTGGAAAAATTGGGGTAACGGCCGAAAACATCTTCCCCGTCATCAAAAAATTTCTTTATTCTGACCACGAAATCTTCCTCCGCGAATTGGTAGCCAACGCTGTGGATGCCACCCAGAAAATGAAAGCCCTCGCTGGCTGTGGTGACTTCAAAGGCGAACTCGGTGACCTGACCGTTCGCGTGGCCTTAGACCCGGAAAACAAGACCCTGACCATCACCGACCGCGGTATCGGAATGACCGCTGAGGAAGTGGACAAATACATCAACCAAATTGCATTCTCCAGCGCTGGCGAGTTCCTGGAAAAATACAAAGACCAATTGGGCAGCATCATCGGCCACTTCGGCCTGGGATTCTACTCCTCTTTCATGGTCTCCAAAAAGGTAGTCATCAACACCTTGTCCTGGAGAGAAGGAGCGCAAGCCGTCCGTTGGGAATGCGACGGTGATCCCGAATACACGTTGACCGAAGGCACGCACAGCCAACGGGGTACCGAAATCACCCTCTACCTCGACGACGATGCAATGGAATTTGCCGAAGAAGCCCGCATCAAGACCTTGTTGAACAAATACTGCAAGTTCATGCCCATTCCCATCGCCTACGGCAAAGCGGGAGCAGAAGACAAAGACACCCGCATCATCAACGCCACCGATCCGATCTGGACCAAAAAACCCACGGATTTAACCGAAGAAGACTACTTGAACTTCTACCGCGAATTGTATCCGATGCAGGATGAACCCCTCTTCCACATTCATCTGAACGTGGATTACCCCTTCAACCTGACCGGTGTCCTCTATTTCCCGAAAATCAAGGAACAAATGGAAATCCAACGCAACAAGATCCAATTGTTCTGCAACCAGGTCTTCGTCACTGACTCGGTGGAAAATATCGTTCCCGAATTCTTGACCTTGTTGCACGGGGTCATCGACTCACCGGACATTCCGTTGAACGTTTCCCGCAGCTACTTGCAATCGGATTCTAACGTGAAGAAAATCTCTACCTACATCACCAAAAAGGTAGCAGACCGCTTGGAAGAGATCTTCAAAAACGACCGCAGCAATTTTGAATCAAAATGGGACAACCTCAAACTCTTCATTGAGTTCGGTATGCTCTCCGACGAAAAATTCTGCGAACGGGCAGAGAAATTTGCGTTGTTGAAGAACACCGAAGGCAAATTCTTCTCCTACGAAGACTACCGCAAGGCCATCGAAACCGAACAAACCGACAAGAACAAAAAAGTCGTTTACCTGTATGCTACCGATGTGGAAGAACAATATGCCTACATCGAAACGGCGAAAAACAAAGGCTACGACGTACTCCTGTTCGACTGCCAGTTGGATTCCCATTTTGTGGGTCTGTTGGAGCAACGCATTCCAGACAGTACCTTTGCCCGGGTAGATGCCGACGTCATCGACAAACTCATTTGCAAGGAAGACCTGAACCGTCCGGAATTCACAGCAGAAGAAACCACCGACTTGTCCTCGATGTTCGAAAGCGCCTTGCCCACCGGCAACCACTATTACGTAACCGCTGAAAACTTGGGCGAAACAGGCCAACCCATCCTCATCACCCAATCGGAATTCATGCGCCGCTACCGGGAAATGTCAGCCATGGGTGGAGGCATGAACTTCTACGGCGAAATGCCTGCTTCCTACAACATTGCCATCAATGTAGAAAACCCGTTGATCCAACGGATTTTGAAGGCTCAAAAAGAAGCCACTGGCAGCAAGGCGGAAGCATTCTCCCAAGAAGCCCACACCTTGCACACCGCTTTGGATGCCATCATGGAAGCGAACAAAGACAAAAAAGCGGAAGACATCTCCACCAGCGATCGGGACGAACAAGAACGCATCGAAAAAGAATTGGACCGCGTTCGGGAAGCCCGCAAAGCCTTGATGGTAGAATTTGCCAACAGCAACGAACTCCTCCACCAAGTCACCGACCTTGCCTTGTTGGCCAACAACATGTTGAAAGGAAAATCCTTGAACGAGTTCATCAAACGTAGCATCTCGCTGTTGTAAAATCGACACAATGAAAAATCGCCCAGCTGGACCTCCAGTTGGGCGATTCCTTTTTGATGATATCGATAAGAACTACAATCCGGGAACAATCCATTGCAGGAGCAAGTACACGAGACCGGATACCAACATCGCTGCCGGGATGGTCAACAACCAGGCCCACACAATGTTTTTAGCAGTGGCCCAACGAACAGAGGCAACTCCTTTGGTAATACCGGTACCGATGATAGAACCGGTTACGGTGTGAGTCGTACTCACCGGGATCCCAGCCAAACCCGTACCGATCAAGGTCAACGCACCGGCTGTTTCCGCACAGAAACCTTGTACCGGTTTGAGGCGTGC
Source organism: Bacteroidales bacterium (assembly GCA_017647795.1). Classification (GTDB taxonomy): domain Bacteria; phylum Bacteroidota; class Bacteroidia; order Bacteroidales; family UBA932; genus JAGCJX01. The sequence goes on from JAGCJX010000023.1 coordinate 133,251, forward strand.
CAGACCGTCACCCAAGGTACGGATTACTTTCCAACCGCCGGTAATGGTCCCCAAAGCAATGGTTCCGTAGCAAGTAAAGATCAACCATTCGGGCACGTGGAAACCCTGTTTCCCATCAAACAAGAAACTGATGAAAGCATTATCAGGATGGGTTTGTGAAACGCTGAACAAAAGGATGGCAATGATACCCATGGTCTTCTGTGCGTCGTTTCCACCGTGACCCAATGAGAAGATCGCGGATGAGAACAACTGCATTTTCTTGAAGATACCCTCCACCTTCATGGGATGCTGCTTCTTGAATACCAACATGGTCAAGCACATCATAAAGAAACCGAGGGTCATACCGATCAGCGGTGAAAGGATGATGAACAAAGCAATCTTCGCAATACCGCTTCCAATGAGGAATTGCGGACCCATTCCAAAAAGAACCGGACCAATCAAGCCCCCAATCAAGGCGTGGGATACGGAAATCGGCATGCCAAAATGGGTACAAGCCCAAACCCAAATAACAGCACCAATCAAAGCCGACAGGATGACATACTCATTCACGACGGCCGGATCCACAATACCTTTACCCATGGTATTGGCCACGGTAATTCCAAAGAAGAAATACGCGGCAAAGTTCCAGAACGCTGCCCAAAGCACGGCCATCGTCGGACTCAAGACTTTGGTGGATACGATGGTTGCGATGGAGTTTGCGGCGTCGTTCATCCCATTGAGGAAGTCGAACAAAAGCGCAATAACAATCGCAATAATGACTACTGTAATCATGGACTATGCTTGTTTTACAATGATGGTACGAATAACTTCTGCCACAGATTTTGCGTGGTCCGTGGTATCTTCCAAGGATTGGATGATGTTTTTCTTCTTGATGACTTCAATCGCGTTCTTCTCTTGGGTAAAGAGGTGGCTCATGTAGTCTTCGTACAAATCGTCTCCTTCGTGCTCGATGTCACCGATGCGTTTGCACAAATCACTGATTGCGTCCGCACGTTTGTTCAATTCTTCAAATTGAGACACGGCTTCCACCAACAATTCCGCATCTTTTTCGATCAACTTGGCCATTTGCACCATCGCCTCGTCGATGCAGGTCGGTTGGTAAATGGAAATTTTCTTCGCTGAGTCGTTGATAAAGTCCAAGAAAGAATCCATGCGGGATGCCAATTGGTGTACATCTTCACGGTCAAACGGAGTCACAAATGTCTTGTACAATTCTTCGAGGATCGTGGCCATGGTCTTATCACCGTCACGCTCGCACGCTTTGATGGCGCGGGCGATCTCCAATCGTTTGATTTCGTCTTGCTCCATTGTCAGGTCCACCAAACGGTTGGCTCCTGCTAAAATGTTTTTTGACAATTCAATGTACAACGGGAAAAACTTCTTTTCCTTTACAACAAACAGTTGAAAAAAACGATCAATTTTCATCTTCTTTTATTATTTAAAAATTCTCTTCTTTTCTTAAAACACCGCAAAATTATATGCAATTTTTATAAAAAAAACGGTCAGAAACGTTTTTTACGAAATTGTAACAGTATTTTAACACAATGCCCTACTTTTGCCTCCGACCAACGCCCCTGGTGTCATCACGTGTGTGAGATTAATTGAAAAGATATGATACACCTGTTGCTTTCTTTGCACCTGCTGTGCTCGTTGTCACAGACCTTGGACTCGGCCGTCCATCACCAGCAGAAAGAAAAGGGTTGCCTGTTGGCGGCACCCGACACCCAGAATCTTTCGGCGGAATACGAAGCCGGTGACTACCTCTATTATACAGACCCTCACAGCAGCGCCTCCATCCTTCACCTCATCCTGGATAAAGAATGGATTCAAGATGCCGATGCCTTGGATTTCGTGATCGTCTCCCAAACAGACTCAATAAGCTTTTTCCATAGTCTTTCCGACAGCGTTGACACATCAGCCTCCTTACCCTACCTAATGCGTGCCTCGTATGCCATCCAAGGAAAAATCCGCATACAAGGTACCATCCATTACCGGAACGGCTCCTCTACAGAACTGTTCCTGGCAGAGGGGGCTGTGCCTCACCGCCATCACCTTCCGCACTTTCCACAAAACTGGCAACTTAACCTGCAAATCCGATGAAACGAAAACGCATCCCGACCTGGATACTTCTCCTGGCTTTTTGGATGACCGGGCCGCAGATCCACGCGGAAGGAAGGATGTTCTCTGCCGGCATCAACCTACTCTCCCTCCTGGATTTAGGAACATTTGAGGCGGACCTGGGCATGGGGCTTTCACGACACACATCTGTCCACGTCAAAGGCATTTACAACCCATTCATCTGGAAAAATACAGGCAATGACCTTCGCCACAAACAGCTCACCTGGTCCCTCCAAGGACGCTACTGGCCCTGGTACCAGTTCGCTGGCTGGTACGTTGGCGGCAAGGTCCAACATTCCCTCTACAACCGCAGTGGATGGAAGAATCCCCAAGTCCAAGAAGGGAGAGCCTTCGGTCTGGGAGCCGAAATCGGTTACAACTGGATGCTGAACAAACACCTCAACCTCGAATTTGCTGCGGGCTGTTGGGGCGGTTATGACCGACACCATACCTATGCAACGGGCTGCTGTGGGAGACTCATCGAACAGGACAAAGGGCTGTTTTTTCAACCGGACCGGTTCATCATCGGCTTGCAATACATCTTCTAATGCCATGAAATATTCCACAATCACATCCTTCCGATGCTCGGTTTTCCTCTTCTTGTGGTTGGCTTCATCCTGTGCCACCCAACGAAAGCTGGAACTTGTCCGTCAGGGATCCGCCGACGCCCATCTCTCGCTACTACAAGAAGAACGGACCCTTGCGTTCAATCATACGGAAGACCCAAAAGCTCAGGATACCATTCGGGTCAAGGATCTCTCTGGCAAAGAAGTTTTCTTGATGCGCGCAGTACAGGACGAAGACGGTGAAATGATCGCCAGCGAGGTCTTGGAACCGGCTGTGATAACCGCCACCTTCCGCAACGTTGCAGAACGGCTCGGCGTGGTGGACTTGCAGTTTTGCATCCACGTTCCGGCCTCGCTGCAAGACCCAAGCTGGCAGATCCGTTTCTATCCCAAACTCTGTGTCCAAAACGACACCCTGATCCTAGACCCGGTGCTGGTCACAGGCTCCGACTACCGGCAACGGCAGCTACGCGGCTACGAAGCCTACGAGGAGTTTCTCCGTTCCATCATCACCGACAGTAGCCAACTGCGTTACCAGGCACTCATTGCACACTTCCTGGACCGGAACGAAAACAACCTCCAGGACCTGCGGTGGGAAGAGATCCTGCGGTACTACGAACGTCGGGGACTCATCTTCTACAACAACCTGAAAATCCAAAACTTGGACAATTACTTCCAGTACAAGGTCAAGGCCCCGTACCTGAATTGCCCCATCTACCTGGACACACCTGCAACCGACTCAACGACCACGCATGCCTACCAATACACCTTACGGACACGACCGCGCCTGCGAAAGGCGGACCTCTACCTGACCGGAGAAATCTGGAAAGACGGCAGCCTGCTTTATGCCATGCCCCAAAGCGATCCCCTCACCTTTTACATCTCCAGCCTGGCGACCCTTCAGGAGGACCGTACCCGCTATGTCCAACGGATTGTTGAACGGAAAGCCCTGACAAAAACAATAGCCTACATTGATTTTGCGCAAGGTTCTGCCCGGATTGACACCTGCCTCCACGAGAATGCCTCCGAATTGGCTCGAATTGAAAACAACATTGTCGAGTTGCTCTCGAATAAAACATTTTTGATTGATTCACTGGTGATTACATCCACCTGCTCTCCCGAAGGCAGGTATAGTTTGAACCAACGACTCGCCCACGAAAGAGGGAAATCCCTCCAACATCATTTCCAGCAGTTTGTAAACGATCAAATGGCAAAATGGGAAGAAGAACAGAAACAGACCCTCTGCCTGGACTGGACCGTGAACGATAGCCTTCAGACCCCTACCGCCTCTCCAATTCTGCCTCCAGCACGGGATAGCCTGCCTGCATTCTCCTTCATCAACCACACGATTCCAGAGGATTGGGATCGCTTGAAAGTGCTGGTGCAACACGACAGCCTCCTGCAACAACGCGAGGAGTTGCTCCAGATCATCAATGCTCCCTTGGCTCCAGACCTCAAAGAAAACCAACTCCGCCGCCAACAGGACTTCGGTCGCTTGTATCGCGTCCTTTTCCCGCTCATGCGAACCGTCCGTTTTGATTTCCATTTGCACCGGCGCGGCATGGTCAAGGACACCCTGCACACGACGGAGATCGACACCCTCTACGAGGCCGGCAAGGCAGCCCTGTTGGAACGCGACTTTGAAAAGGCACTCACCCTGTTGCGCCCCTACCAGGATTTGAATACCGCAGTAGCCTGTTTGTGCCTGGACTACAACCACACGGCCAAAAGCATCCTCCAGACGCTTCGACCCTCGGGCAAACGCGATTACCTGCTGGCCCTGACGCATGCCCGCCTCAACGAACGGCAAGAAGCCCTGCAACATTTGGTACACTGTTTTGAAATGGATCCCAGCCTCAAATTCCGAGGCAACCTGGACCCCGAAATCTCCCAACTCATGCAAGCGTTTAATTTAAACGAACAATAAACCTTTATGTTTCACTTAATTCATTCAAATTTATGAAGAAAAAATCTTTGATTTGGGCAACCCTTGCCCTGCTCATCGGCAGCACTGCCTGCGAAACCATCTCATCCGAAACGGAATTGGAAAAGAAACCCGTCCGACTCCAACTCTCGCTCTCTTCCAACGCCACCAAGGTTACCGGCGAAACAACCCAAGCAGAAGACAACACCATCACCACGGTGGACGTCTTTGTCTTTGAGAATCCGGAAGAAAACGTGGGTGAAAAACATCTGCTGGATGCCTACAAACGGTTCACCGGTTCCGATTTGTCGGACATTTCCCTGGACTGCAGCACGGGAGACAAACTCGTTTGCGTAATTGCAAACTCACCGTACGACAACTACGCCAACCTGGTAAAACTCTCCGAGTTCCGAATTTTGTATGCCCAACTCAATCATGAGCGTCAGAAGTGCCTCTCAATGTACGGAGAAACGACAGCGACCCTGGACCAAAGCTCCCAATCCCTCCAGATTCCCGTCACCCGTTTTGCGTCAAAAGTCTCGCTGACATCCATCAAAACAAACTTTGCAGGGACCACCCTTGAAGGCAAAGAAATCAGCAACGTAAAAATCTACCTGATCAATGCCTATGCGGGCAAGTTCTTCCGCACCAACACCGACATGGATCCTGCGATGATTTTCAACAAGGGCATGCTAATGAAATCCGACATCAATTTTTTGGATGACAGTTCCATTTTGGTTGAAAATATAACGACCAACCTGACCGATGCCGGTCTGTCAGAAACCTACACGTTCTATTGTTACGAAAACATCACCAACAACATCCCCAATTGTACGATGCTGGTCATCCAAGGTGACATCAACGGTTCAACCTACTACTATCCCGTTCCGATTAACCAAGAGCAATTCGGATACCAAGCCAGCAACGAACACTACGGCATCCGCAGAAACACCTGCTATTCAGTCGGTGTCACCATCACCGGTCTTGGTTCGGACAACCCGACCACACCGATTTACACGGGTGCCATTGATGTGACCCTCTCACCCGAAGATTGGACGAGCGTCCCTCACTTTGACAAAGTCTTCTAGCATGAAGCAACTTCCTCTAAAAGGATGGCTACTCGGGGCATTGCTTCTCTCCACTTCGTGCATTCACGAGGAGAGAAGCCGCTGCCCTGCGTGGCTTACCCTGTATTTTTCAGACGTTCCTGCCGAGGTAAAATCGATGGAACTGGTCTGCAAAACAAAGGAACTCCCTTATTGTATAGACTCCCTTTTCCACGATGACTGGAAAGAACCTTACACCCTGGAAGTGCCCCGGGAGGAATTGCACCTTGCCCTTTGGGGGAACCTGTCTCCATGGGCGCAAACGCCATCGGGTTATGCCATACCCATCGGACAGCAAGCCGACTCGCTGTATTGTGCTTTTGCCAGAACAACACCGGACGAAGACTTGGTCGCATTGAGCCTTTCACCCAAAAAGAACTTCTCCACCCTCACCATCAACCTGGTGGGACTGCAAAGGGGAGTTCCTCAAACACCCGCGGAGTATTCCTTCATCTTTGAAGGCTCATCCATTGGCCAAGAGCACAATGGGAACATCCTTTCCGGCACCTTCCGCTACCACAGTCCATCGAATGTCTGTCGGATTCCCCGGCAAAGAACCAGCGATCTGACCCTAATCCTCATGTTGGGTCGTGATAGCCTGCATCGCTTCCCATTGGGGAAATACCTGTGGGAAGCCGGTTATAATCCCCACGCTCCGGAACTGACGGATTGGCAACTCCATTTGGACTATGCCCAGTTGGTTCTGACCGTCACCCCAGAAAACTGGCAAGAGGTGGACCCGTTCTACCCCATCTTATAACCCATGAAACCACTGAATATGAACAAGCTACCTTCAAACATCCTCCGTCGTGGATCGCTCGTGTTCGGATTCGTCTGCCTGCTGCTGACTTCCTGCGACCTGCACAAAACCGAACTCGCAGCAGCTGGCGATGGCATCGTACTCCACGTTGATTACCACTACAAAGAAAGTCCTGGAGAAGCACCTGCTAGCAAAAATGGACAGCAAAGAACAGCAGAGGCCCTGGTCAAAAACATCACCTTTCTGCTTTACAATTCAGCCGGCGATCTGTTGACGGCTACCTACACGGACCAACCCAACCAGCCCATTGCCCTGAACATTCGGGACAAAACAAGGGCCTCGCTCTACGTGGTTGCCAACGTAGGTGACTGGACCCAAAAACTGAACATTGTTTCCATCGAACGCTTGCGACAGACCTACTGGCCCTACCACCCCGATTCCCTAACGGCTGATGCTGCTTTGCCCATGGCCACACACCTGGAATCCCAGGTTTTTGAAGACGGAGGGAAGCTTCACCTTTCCCTGGAACGATTGGTCGCCAAATTCCGGATACAAGTAGATACCAGTGCACTGAGCCAAGAAGTTGAACAATTTGATATCCAAGAAATCCGACTTCGGAACCTCAACCGGCGGGTCCACTTCTTCGACGAAAGCAAGGCCCTCTACCGTTCGTGGATTGTGGACAGTAGCCGTACCTTCTCGGGTTCGGAATTATCGGCCATCTGGGAGCAGGGATTGGACATGTATCTCCCCGAAAACTGCCAGGGGGATCTCTTGACCGGCAACACCGACCCCACCACCCACATACCTCCTTCGCCCTACGATACCCTCTGTTCCTACGTAGAGTTTGTTGTCAACTACCGCAGCAAGACCCAAAGCGACAATCATCTCATCTACCGCTACTACTTGCACGACGGCCAATTGCTGGACAACTTCGATGTCAGACGTAACACGATGTACACCTGCCGGACCCGTTTCTGCGGAGACGGACTGAACGAAAACAGCTGGCGCATCGATGCCTCCGGCATGCAGGACCTGGTCACACAGATCCAACTCTCACCCACAACAGCCATCCTGAGCCGCATTGGAGAAACCCTCCGCCTGCAAGCCTCGATCCTACCCGCCTCAGCAGCCAATCCAGTCCTGCATTGGTACTCTTCAAACCCAGAAATTGCCTCCGTAAATTCGGAAGGTGTGGTCACAGCCCAAGGGCAAGGTACGTGCACCATCACCGCTTCTGCCACCGACGGAAGCGGACAAACGGCCACGGCAACGATCTCGGTAAATACGTATGTTGCGGCGACCTCCGTTGTCATCTATCCTCGAATCGGGAACACCGTGCTAGGCAACACATTTACCTTCACAGCCACGGTACTCCCGATGGATGCAACCGACCGCACCGCGCATTGGACAACATCCAACCCCAAAATTGCCACCGTCAACGGAGATGGAGTTGTCACGCCGAAGACAAACGGGCGATGCAAAATCATCGCAAGCACCTCCAACGGAAGATACTGCGACACCGTGGACTTTGAAGTCTCTACCAAGACCTTCCTCATGGACCAGGTCCCAACGCTCTATCCCAATTACAACCTCCCTTGGGAAATCACCCACACAGCCTTGCCGGAAGGGACCCCCACCTACCAACTCTCGGATAAAACCGGACAGACCTCGGCCCTCACCCTGAACGGCAACGAGCTGCAGTTTGAACTCCCCTCCACGTGGATTGGCAATCCCAATTCGCAAATCTTGGCAACCGCAACCCTTACCGGATCCCTTAACGGCATCGAACGCAGCCAACCCATCCAGGTCAGCCTCGGGCAAATTGCCTTCAACAGCACCTACAAACTCTGTCAAGGAGTACGGGAACGCATTGTCCCAGACATACTCATTCCAGAAGACATTCCCGTTAGCTGGCGTTCCTACGACACTGAACTCTTGACCTTTGACTTGCAAGGGTACGCCCTTCCGTTACAACCGGGTACGACCCTGGTGAGTGCCACCACCGCCAGTCATGCTCAAGCCACTTTCAACGCAGAAATTGTTGCTCCGAGCCTCTTCATCATGGGCGGAAAGCAGCAACACGTCTATGAAAACCAGGAACTACAATTGGAGTGTATGAGCTCCCCTGTAAAATCCAGCGCGCTCAAGATCCTTTGGCAAATCAAAGAAGGTCAAGAATATGCTCAGATTTCCCCGGATGGGTTGCTGACCGGTATCCTCCGTAGCCAGGAAGATCTGGTCACAGTCCGGGCCTATTTCGAAACCCTGCCACACATCTACAGCGAAATTCAAATCTCCGTCCGCCCGGTCGTCAGTGCCACCCAACCCGACAGCCTCTTCCTCAACACCACCATCCGGACCCCAAACCGCACCGTTGCCGGCTACCCTGACACATTGACACTGAACTATGACCACTCTCCCGAAACCAACATTCACTGGAAGGTCTTTCGAGAAAATGGCCAAGAAGTCGGTGACCTGTCCATCGATGCAACCGGCACCCTGCATGTCGAGAAGATGGCCGCCTCCGGCCGCTACCACATCATTGGCTACGACGACAGCGAAGCCTACACCACAGAACCCCTTTTGTTGAAGGTCTATCAGTACTTGGAATACGAAATCGGATTGGAGACCTACAAGTCCGAGGTCAACTACGATGCCAACGACCCTGACAATGGTACCATCACCTACACTTATGGGATGCATTCCCGGTGGGAGTATTATTCGTGGAACTGGCTATCGAAAGCACGTTTGAACGGGGTCGTCCTGGCCAAGTATTTTGCCCAACGCGAGATGCTGAATTTCCCCATGGGCCACCTCCCGCTGCATCCCATCACCTCGTCAGAAACCACCAACCAGCCACACATTTTCGTTACCCAACACGTGGAAACCATGCCCTACAACCCACAATTCACCGTCTGGGACGATTTGACGGCTGCCAGTTTCTTGTGGAACCGCACGACCGACCAAAACCACGCAGGCATTCGCGGACAAGCCTTTGAATTTGCCGAAAATGAATATTATTTCCTACGGCAGAAAGATGTGTATTTCTACAATGGAACTTACGAATAATCTAGGAATCAAACGAATAAAAGCCAAAGAACCGGACCTGGTGGATACAAAAAAAGAGATTCTAAATTTCTTCAGAATCTCTTTTCTAGTGGGAGCAGAGGGAGTCGAACCCCCGACCCTCTGCTTGTAAGGCAGATGCTCTAAACCAACTGAGCTATGCTCCCGATCGATTGTCAATGTTTGTTTGGTGGGAGCAGAGGGAGTCGAACCCCCGACCCTCTGCTTGTAAGGCAGATGCTCTAAACCAACTGAGCTATGCTCCCTTATCGTTGCTGACAATCGTCTATTTCAAAAAACTTTCTTTTGGTAGTGGGAGCAGAGGGAGTCGAACCCCCGACCCTCTGCTTGTAAGGCAGATGCTCTAAACCAACTGAGCTATGCTCCCAAAATATCCCCTTTCTGTTTGGGGACTGCAAAAGTAGGTACTTTTTCCGAATTCACAAATATTTTTTTAATTTTTTGCGGGATTCGCAAAAATCGGATGATTCAAGGCTTCCGCAACCACATAGCTGCTGCCGCCAACATAGACCAAGTCATCCGGTTGTGCCACCGAGAAATAAGCGATCAAGGCCTCTTGGACCGAGGTCGTCACCACACAACGACGTGCTTTTTCCACAAAATACGTTGCCAACTTTTCGGCCGGCATGGCACGGGAGCCGGGCGCCTGCGTAAAGTAATAATCGGCAACGGGAAAAAGACCTTTTACCCGATCGATTTCCTTGTCCCCGACCATACCGAGAATGAGCACCAGCCGGGCATATCGACACTCTTTCTGACCCTCTTCAAAGGTATTCTTGAGCTGGTTCATTGTAATTTGCAATCCGGCTTCGTTGTGCGCAATGTCGCAGAACACATCGGGCTCAGCATACAGCTGCTCCCAACGTCCCCGGAACTTTGTGCGCTTGGCGGCTTCCTTCAGCGCCACATTCACCAGTGCCGGATTCCACACGAACGGTTCCGCCATGTGCTTGCTAGCCAGAACCTCCATCGCCGCACGGACGGTGCAAAGGTTGTGCAGCTGGTAATCCCCGCGCAGGTCCAATTCATCAACCTGAGGAATACCGAATTGGTCACCGGACTCCAACAAATCAAAATGGTACTTCACACCACTCATATAACTGGCCACAAAAGGATCGCAGCTGTGCACGAGGCACCGCTGTCCCCACCCCATGCCGCACAGAACCGGGAGCGGTTCTCCCTCCAGGTTTCCCAACACCACCGGCACACCGGGCTTGATGATACCGCCCTTCTCGGCAGCGATGTTGTGCAACTCGTATCCCAGCAAATCACAGTGATCGTAGCCAATGGAGGTCACTATCGACAAGATGGGCATAATCAGGTTGGTCGAGTCCATCCTTCCTCCCAAACCCACTTCAATCATTGCTACCTCCACACCTTCGCGGGCGAAATAGTCCCAAGCCATGGCCGTCGTAATTTCAAAGAACGACGGATGGTATTCCTCCAGGAACGAAGCCGTACGACGGAAAAAATCCACCACAGCCTCTTTGGAAATCGGTTCCCCGTTGATGCGGATCCGCTCCCGAAAATCGGCCAGGTGCGGCGAAGTGTACAAGCCTGTTTTCTTTCCGTGGGCCGCAAAGACCGAGGCCAGCATGTGTGACACGGACCCTTTTCCGTTGGTTCCGGCCACGTGGACCGACTGGAACTTCTGGTGGGGATGCCCCAGGAACGCATCGAAGGCTTTCATCGTCTCCATTCCCGGGTGGTATCCACTGCGTCCAACCTGCTGGAACGAGGGGGACATCTGCAACATCCGGCCCACCCAAAACTCGTATTCTTGGCTAAGATTTTCCATTGTTCATAAGTTTTCACGCAAAAGTGGGAATAATTCAAGAATTTTTCCTGAAAAAATCGTATTTTTACGCGATTAAAAGAATATTTTTTACAAACTATGATACATTTCTTCCACACCGCGAACGGACAATGGATTGCCGTACAACGGGCACAAGCCCTCACGCCGACCGAAAAAGAAACGTTAACCTGGTTGTTCTCAGGAGGTTCATTCGATGACCGCAACGAGATTCCGGGTATTTTTATTGGTCCCCGTCGGGAGATGATTACTCCTTGGAGCACGACCGCCGTTGAAATTACCCAAAACATGAACGTTCCGGGTATCGAACGGATTGAAGAATTCTTTGAAGTGACCGACGCACAAGAATTCTCCTTCGACAAGATGTTGCAACGTCGCTACGAAGGCTTGGACCAAACCATTTTCCTCGTAGAAAAGGATCCGGAACCGGTGGAATTTATCGAAGATTTTGAAGCCTACAACCAACGCGAAGGTTTGGCTTTGTCGGAAGCTGAAATCGACTACTTGAGAAACTTGAGCCAAAAAGTAGGTCGTCCCTTGACCGACAGCGAGGTCTTCGGTTTCTCCCAAGTGAACTCCGAACACTGCCGCCACAAAATATTCAACGGCACCTTCGTCATTGACGGTGTTGAACAACCCTCTTCGTTGTTCCAACTCATCAAACGCACTTCCAAGGAACACCCGGGTCGCATTGTCTCTGCTTACAAAGACAACTGCGCATTCATCCAAGGTCCGACCTTGTCCCTCTTCCACCCGGCTTCCGGCGACAAACCGGATTTCTTTGTTCGTGAAGAAAGTGAGACCGTCATCTCCTTGAAAGCAGAAACCCACAACTTCCCCACCACCGTAGAACCGTTCAACGGAGCGGCTACCGGTAGCGGTGGAGAAATCCGCGACCGTATTGCCGGTGGTAAAGGTTCCTTCCCCATCGCAGGTACCGCGGTTTACATGACCTCATACCCGCGTTTCAGCGAAAAGATCGACCCGAACGGTTTGCAAATTGCCCGTGACTGGGAAAACGTAGAAGCCCGCAACTGGCTCTACCAAAACCCGGAAGAAATCCTGATCAAAGCCTCCAACGGTGCTTCTGATTTCGGTAACAAATTCGGACAACCCGTGATCTGCGGTTCCCTCCAAACCCTGGAACACGAAGAAGGCATCCACCACGGTTTCGACAAAGTCATTATGTTGGCCGGTGGTGTCGGTTATGCGAAGAAAAAAGACTCTTTGAAAGAAACCCCCGAAGCCGGTGACAAAGTCGTGCTTTTGGGTGGTGACAACTACCGCATCGGTATGGGTGGTGGCGCCGTATCCTCCGTGGCAACCGGTGAATTCGCCAACGCCATCGAGTTGAACGCGATCCAACGCTCCAACCCTGAAATGCAAAAACGTGCTTACAATGCCATCCGTGCCATTGCTGAGCAAGAAGAAAATACCATTGTTTCCGTTCACGACCACGGTGCCGGCGGTCACTTGAACTGCTTGTCTGAATTGGTGGAAGAATTGGGTGGTACCATCGACATCGACCAACTCCCTGTTGGTGACAAGACCCTCTCTGCCAAAGAATTGATCGGAAACGAAAGCCAAGAACGCATGGGTCTGGTGATGAAAGCCAAGAACGTGGACCAATTGCGCAAGATTGCCGAACGCGAACGCGCTCCTTTCTATGTAATTGGTGAAACCACAGGCGAACACAACTTCACCTTGAAGAACTTCCGCACTGGCGAGACCCCGATTGACTTGGCCATCAGCGACTTGTTGGGATCAACTCCGAAAACAACCATGACGGATACCACCCAACAAAAGGCCTACGAAGATGTTCCGTGTCCGGACAGCCTGAGCGACAAAGCGTTGCAACACACCTTGGAACAAGTACTCCAAGTGGAAGCCGTTGCTTGTAAAGACTGGTTGACCAACAAAGTGGACCGTTCTGTAACCGGTTTGATCGCCAACCAACAAACCTGTGGTGAAATCCAATTGCCGTTGAACGACTTGGGTGTTACCGCCATCAGCTACGACAACAACCACGGTATTGCTACTTCCATCGGTCACGCACCTTCTGTTGCCATGATTGACCCGGCAGCCGGTTCCCGCATCGCCATCGCGGAAGCCCTCACCAACGTGGTTTGGACTCCCCTGGTAGAAGGCTTGAACGGCGTTTCTTTGAGCGCCAACTGGATGTGGCCTTGCAAAAACCCGGGTGAAAACGCCAGATTGTATGCTGCCGTTCAAGGTGCCAGCGACATGGCCGTCGAGTTGGGCATCAACATCCCGACCGGTAAAGACTCCATGTCCATGACCCAAAAATACCCGAACGGAAAACAAGTGTTGTCTCCGGGTACCTTGATTGTATCCACCGTCGCAGAAAGTGAAGACATCCGCAAAACCGTTCATACGGCTTCTGTTCCGACCGACTCGTTGTTGTGCTACATACCTTTTGTAAAGGAAGAAACCTTCCCCTTGGGCGGTTCTGTTTACGCACAGGTCAACAACAAGATCGGTAAACAGGCTCCGGACGTAAAAGACAATGCTTACTTTGCAAAAGCATTTGAAGCCATCCAAACCTTGGTTCGCGAAGAAAAGATTCTCGCGGGTCACGACATCTCCGCCGGTGGTCTGATCACTGCTGCGTTGGAAATGTGCTTCCCGACTGCTGAAGGCGGTTTCCGCAGCACCCAACCCTTGGCTTCTACCGCTGCCCTGTTCTGCGAACAACCCGGTGTGCTCATCCAAGTTCGTCGCGAAGACAACCCGACCGAACGTCTGCAAAACGAATTCGGCATCGCTTGCGAAGTGATTGCAGAATGGATTCCGGAACGCCGCTTGGAATGGAACATCAGCACCCGTCAAACTCCCTTCATCGTGGACATTGACGCTGCACGCGATATCTGGTTCCGGACTTCTTACCTCTTCGACATCCGTCAAGTAGGCAAAGAACTGGCAACCGAACGCTTCCTCAATTACAAAAACCAAAAACTCCAATACCGTTTCCCGGCAGCCTTCGACGGCAAAACTGCCTTGGTAGAACCGCGTGGCAACAACGAAGAGGCTCGTTTCACCGCAGCAATCATCCGTGAAAAAGGTTCCAACGGCGACCGCGAAATGGCTTGGGCACTGCACTTGGCAGGTTTCCGCGTAAAAGACGTTCACGTTACGGACTTGGTATCCGGTCGTGAAACCTTGGAAGACGTAAACTTCATCGTCTTCGTCGGCGGTTTCTCCAACGCAGACACCCTCGGCTCGGCCAAAGGATGGGCCGGTGCCTTGTTGTATAACGAAAAGGCCCGCACCGCCATCGACCGCTTCTACGCTCGTCCGGACACCTTGTCTTTGGGCGTATGCAACGGTTGCCAATTGATGGCCGAACTCGGTCTCATCACTCCGGAAGACCGCAGCCGCTCACCGAAAATGCGTCACAACCGTTCCCACAAGTACGAAAGTGCCTTTGTCGGTGTAAAAATTGAACAATCTCCGGCCGTGTTGCTGGAAAACTTGCAAGGATGCCAACTCGGTATCTGGGTAGCCCACGGAGAAGGTCGTTTCGACTTCCCGCTCCCGATTTCCGAATACCCGGTAGCCCTGCGTTATAACTACAATGCTTATCCCGCGAACCCGAACGGTTCTCCGGAAGGCATCGCTGGTGTTTGCTCTAACGACGGACGTCACCTGGCCATGATGCCTCACCCGGAACGCTGCTTGCGCCCGTGGAACTGGCCTTACTACCCGATCGAACGCAAAAACGACGAGGTTACCCCTTGGATGCGTATGTTCGAAAACGGCCGCGTATGGTTGGAACAAAACGCGAAATAGTTTTGTAGAAATTTATTATTTTTGTGAAAATTTTCAATTAACAATCATTATTAGCTATGTCTGACATCAAAAGAGTGTATTTCTTCGGTGGAAAAGAAGCTGAAGGAAACGGAACCATGAAAAACCTCCTCGGTGGTAAAGGTGCTAACTTGGCAGAAATGTGCACATTGGGTATTCCTGTACCCGCAGGTTTCACCATCACGACCGACTGCTGTACTGAATATTATCAATTGGGATGTCAATATCCTGCTGCCTTGAGAGCAGAAGTAGATAACGCTTTGGCACGTGCTGAAGCAGTCATGGGTATGAAATTCGGTGACCCGAAAAACCCGTTGTTGGTATCTTGCCGTTCTGGTGCTAGAAGTTCTATGCCCGGTATGATGGAAACCGTATTGAACATCGGTTTGTGCTCTGCAACCATCCCCGGTATGATTGAACGTACCCAAAACGCCCGTTTCGTTTACGACGCATACCGCCGTCTGATCATGATGTACTCGGACGTTGTGATGGAAAAAGCCGAAGGTATCGAACCCGAAGACGGCAAAGGCATCCGCGTTCAATTGGACAAAATGTTGCACGACGTTAAAGCACAAAAAGGATACAAGAGCGATACAGATTTGACCGAAGAAGACCTCAAAGTTCTTTGCGAAGATTTCAAAGCCAAAGTTTTGGAAGTTTTGGGACAACCCTTCCCGGATGACGCAATCGAACAATTGTGGGGTGGTATCGGCGCCGTATTCAAATCATGGAACGGAAAACGCGCAATCGCTTACCGTCGTATCGAAGGTATTCCCGATGAATGGGGTACTGCAGTGAACGTACAAGCCATGGTATTCGGTAACATGGGTAACAACTCAGCTACCGGTGTAGCCTTCTCACGTAACCCTGCTACCGGTGAAAACAAATTCTACGGTGAATGGTTGATCAACGCACAAGGTGAAGACGTGGTAGCGGGTATCCGTACTCCCAACCCGTTGAACGAAGCAACCAAAAACGAGCACAACCAACACCTCGAATCTTTGGAAACTGCTATGCCTTCTGTATACCGTGAATTGGACCAAATCCAAAGCAATTTGGAAAAACACTTCCACGATATGCAAGACATCGAGTTTACCATCCAAGATGGCAAATTGTGGATGCTCCAATGCCGCGTAGGTAAACGTACCGGTTTGGCTGCTTTGAACATGGCTATGGACATGCTCCACGAGGCTTTGATCGACGAAAGAACTGCAGTTATGCGCGTTGCTCCCGCTCAATTGGACGAACTCCTCCACCCGATCTTGAACCCGGTTGCTGAAAAGAAAGCGACTGTGATTGCAAAAGGTCTCCCCGCAGGTCCTGGTGGATCCGTAGGTCGCATCGTCTTCACCGCTGAAGATGCAGTGGCTGCTGCTGACCGCAAAGAACGTGTGATCTTGGTTCGCGAAGAAACCAACCCGGAAGACGTAGAAGGTATGCGTGCTGCTGACGGTTTGTTGACCGCTCGCGGTGGTATGACTTCACACGCTGCTTTGGTGGCTCGCGGATGGGGTAAATGCTGTATCGTAGGTTGCGATGCATTGCACATCAACCTCAAAGAACGCACCATGACCATCAATGGTAAAGAATACAAAGAAGGTGATATCTTCTCATTGAACGGTAGCAAAGGTTTCGTTTACGACCAATCCATCGCTACCATGGATGCTT
The DNA here is from genome assembly GCA_017647795.1 of Bacteroidales bacterium. GTDB lineage: Bacteria > Bacteroidota > Bacteroidia > Bacteroidales > UBA932 > JAGCJX01. The sequence continues at coordinate 150,124 of JAGCJX010000023.1, forward strand.
CTGAAAATCCCCGCTTCATCGAATACATGAACATCGTGGACAAATACCGCAAACTCGGTGTACGTACCAACGCTGATACTCCGGAAGATGCTGCAACTGCAGTTGCCTTCGGTGCTGAAGGTATCGGTTTGTTCCGTATCGAACACATGTTCTACGGTGCGAACTCAGAAGCTCCCCTCTCCAAACTCCGCAAAATGATCTTGTCACAAGGTACCGAAGAACGCAAAGCTGCGTTGGCTGAATTGGAACCTTACGTGAAAGAAGCAACCAAAGCGACCATGAAAGTAATGGACAACATGCCGGTTACTTTCCGTTTGCTCGACCCGCCGTTGCACGAGTTTGTTCCCCAATCTGAAGAAAAACAAGCTGAATTGGCTAACGAATTGGGTATCACCGTAGAAGACATCCGCAAACGTGGCGAAAGTCTCCACGAAGTGAACCCGATGATGGGTCACCGTGGTGTTCGTTTGGGCATCACCTACCCGGAAATCAGCGAAATGCAATTCCGTGCTATCTTCACTGCAACCGCAGAATTGATCCGCGAAGGTTTCAATCCGAAACCCGAAATCATGATCCCGGTTACCATCATCGTGAAAGAATTGGACTTCTTGAAAGCCATCTGCGACCGCGTACACGACGAAGTTGAAAAACAATTCAATTTGACCCTCAACTACTTGTACGGTACTATGATTGAAATCCCTCGTGCAGCTTTGATGGCTGACCGCATGGCTTCAACCGCACAATTCTTCTCATTTGGTACGAACGACTTGACCCAAATGACTTACGGCTTCTCTCGCGACGACATCGGAGCCTTCATGGGTGACTACTTGGCTAAGAAGATCATCCCTGCTGACCCCTTCCAAACCTTGGATACCAAGACCGTGGGTCGCTTGATCGAAATCGGTGTCAACGGTGGCCGTTCAACCAACCCGAAACTCAAAGTGGGTATCTGCGGCGAACACGGTGGCGACCCTGCATCCGTAGAATTCTGCCACAAAGTAGGTATGAACTACGTATCTTGCTCACCGTTCCGCGTTCCGATCGCTCGTTTGGCTGCTGCTCAAGCTGCTATCAAAAACGAATAATCGATAGACAACGATACATCCCTGAAAGATGGATCTGCCTCGGCAGGTCCATCTTTTTTTGTAGATTTTTCGATTCTGCCTTGATATTCTTTGCAATAATTTGTACCTTCGTGGGTAGCGAAAATACTTGCTGTCACAATCTTAGACAGACCTCATTTTAACACGACTTACAGAGAAAATACTAACACAATTATGAAAAATTTCAGAACAATTTTGGTTGCTGCTTTTGTTGCACTGTTCGCATGCAACCTCTCGGCACAGCCGATGAAAGATGCTGACAAATTGGCGATTGGATCCCTTTATCCCGAGGCCACCAACCTCTCTACCCAAGCGGGCAATTTGCTGCAGAACAACATCATCCAAGCCATCTCGCTCAATGGTATTTCTGCCATCGACAGCCGCTTCATGGTTTTGCCGCGCATTGCCATTGTTGAACAAACCGTTACCGAAACAGCTCCTCCCAAATTTGTCACCAAAATTGAGGTATCGTTGTTCTTGGTTGACCTCCAAAGCCAAAGCATCCTCAACCAGACCATGATTGAAACCAAGGGTATCGGCAACAACGTGGACCACGCTATGATGGCGGCCATCCGCAACATCTCTTCCCGCAATGCCCGCCTGAAAAGTTTCATCGTTAAAGGCAAAGAAACCATCATCGAATACTTTGAATCCAATGCGGAACAAATCGTGCTCCGAACCCGCGCACACATCGCTCGTGGCGATTACCAATCTGCTATGAAAGAAATCAACTTCGTTCCGGCCGCCTGCAGCGAATTGTACAACACGATGAGCGAATTGCTTTCCAACATCCCGGCAGATCAACAAACCTGCCCCAACTACCAATGCGAAGCAACCCAAAACTGGTTAAAACAAGTTAGATAATTCCTGTTATGAAAAGATTTACGATCAGCGTTCTGTGCATCCTGCTCTTCAGCATGGTTTCCTTCGCACAGTACAAAGTCACTGAGTCCAGTGAGCGTCGCATGCCCAGCTGGGTAGGCAGTGTTGAACACGGCTATCTCTGCGTTTCGGGGACAGGAAGCTCCTTGGAAGATGCCCGTAGTGCCGCGTTAGCAGAATTGAAATCACAGATTGCCGAAAGCGTGGCGGTCCTGGTGATTTCTGATACCCGATACCAAAGTTCCAGCACCGAGAGCAACGGTATGTCCCAATTCTCTCAAAACATGGAATCCGACATCCGCACCAAGAGTGCCAAACTCCCCTTCATCAACGAAATCTCCCTTTCCAAAGCCAAAGGCTACTACTGGGAAGAACGTTATTTCAAAGACACACGTGCTACCGAGTACCTCTACGCAATTCGCTACCCCTTTTCCGATTTGGATCTGAAAATGTTGGTTGCAGAATACCAGGAACACGAAAAACGTTTGAACGAACAATTGGCCAAATTCGAACTGATGTTGGAACAAATGACCTCCATCGAAGACATCAACCGGACCATTGCTGACCTCAAAGCCTTCCAAGCCGAATTCATGACCGAAGATCCTCGTTTTGAAAAAGTCAACTTCTTGGTCCACGAGTACAAACACCTCTTCGATGCCATCAGCATCGCTGCTGTTCAAACTCAGAAAGGTGTCATTGCCTGCGTACTGATGTTGCAAGACCGCGAGATTTCTACCCGTCAACGTCCTACCTTGAAATCCAACTGTGCAGCCAAGATGTCCGCTTCTTTTGAAGGCAACACCATCCTCATCAAATACGATGACTTCCCGTGCTACGAAGAAGACGAAAACTACATCGAAGTACGCATTAGCACCGGCACCTCAAAAACCATCTACGAAAAGATTTACATCAAAAACAACGTAAACATCTCCTTGACTGGGGTGGTTACTGACGAACAAGGCAACCCCGTTCCCTACGCAAAAATCACCCTCATTCCGGGTGGCAAACAAGCCGTAACCGGACGCAACGGGATGTACCAGTTCAACGATGTAAACCCGGGCAACTACGAAGTGCAAGCCTTAAAACCTCATTTCCAAACAGTTAGCAACTACACTTACATCAGTGGAAGCGAGACGGTACGTTGTGACCTTGTAACCCGTCGCGTGAGTGAACCGCAAATCGCCGGCAACGATCCGAACTTTTCTGCTCCCCTGGCCGACCAACCGGCCCCGAAACAAAACCTCAATCCGGCATCTGTAGTACGGAATGGCCTGCTGGCATACTTCCGTTTCAACAATACCGGTGCTGACGAAATGGGATCCGGTGTCAATGCCCAACTCATCAATGGAGCCAAATACAGCAGCGAAAGTGCAGATGGTACCCAATCCATCCAACTCAGCGCAGTAAATGAATCCCTCGTTTCCATTCCCAAACCCATGTTCCAAAACCCGTATGTCAATTTCTCCGTAAGTTTCTGGGTTTTGGGTGCCAGCGATGGTCACTATTTCACCTCCGTAGGTGGAAGTGACACACCCCGTCTGATCATGGACAAAAACAAATTCCGCGTAATCTACCGTTACCAAAATGAAGGTGATAGCTTTTCACACGCTGAAATTCCCTACGAATGGACACACGTCACCATCACCAGCTCTGCCAAGCAAAACGAATACGTACAATGCCTGTACATCAATGGCGAATTGGTTGATATGCTCAACGGCTGGGTCCGTCCCTTTGACGATCCTTCCAAATTTATCATCGGGGGCCGTGGTGCAGACAAATTGGGCAACAACGCCATCAACATGAACGTTGACAACTTCCGCATCTACACACGCCCCATCAACGGCGATGAAGTCAAACTCATCTACCAAGCAGAAGGCGGCCGCTAATAGAAATCAACCCCGTTGTCGGGCAAAATAATGCATGGAATCACCCCATTCTCCCCGGAGGATGGGGATGTTTCTTTCTTGAAGGTAACGGGCAAAAGGACTGTCCGTCAAATCAGCATCGACAGAGGCCCCGGGCTTTCCATCGTACAGATCGTAATTGGAACGATACAGCAGATCCGTCAAGTTCGGCATGACCACATTCGCCCCAGCCTCGATGGCCAGTTCCCGCCCCCGGTCACTCAACACCTGCAGGGCTGTTGTCGCAGCAATGTTGATGTTGGGCATCAGCATGCGCAACAAAGCCACCATGCGGATGGACAAGTCCAAACGTCGCTCGGGTGAAGGAATTTTATCGGCATACACAGCCAACGGGGTATCGTGGTGCGGAATGTACGGTCCCATACCACACATATCAATGTCCAGGTGCTTGAAGAAAAGCAGGTCCTTGACCAGGTGCTCCTCCGTCTGAAAAGGAAGGCCAATCATCACACCGGTCCCCACTTGATAACCCACCCTGCGCAGGGATTGCAAAGCCTCAATACGACGCTGGTAGGTATGCAACTTGTCCTGCGGATGGATCTTTCCATAGAGTTCCGGATCCGAAGACTCGATGCGGAGCAGGTAACGATGGGCTCCTGCCTCGTACCATTCGCGGTAAACCTCCTCCGTTTGCTCGCCCAAGGACAAGGTAATCCCCAGCCCCTTGGCTTGGTGAGGTTTTCGAGCACCTCCATCAACTCCTCTTTTCAACTCTATGTTTTTCAGTCCTTGTAACAATCTTGTAATTTTTGAAACAAATTTGTTATCTACCCTTTCCCCGCCTTGTAAGACGATAGAAGCATAGCCCAACTCTGCTGCTTTGTGCCCCAAAGCCAGAATATCAGACTCCGGAAGATCATAACGGAGGGTGGCCTCATTCTGGTGACGGATGCCGCAATACAGGCAATTCTTCTGACATTGGTTGGAGATCTCCATCAAGCCACGCAGGAAGATACCGGGACCACTTTGCTCGTTCTTAATGCGAAAAGCAGCCTGGTACAACTGCGCAACAGCAGCCTCATCGGTGGTCTTCAACCAGGCCAACAAAACATCTTCGGCAGGATCCAGCCCGTTGGGACGCAACGTATCAATCAGAGCATTCATCGGCAGAAAGGAGCAATGGAGCGTTGAAAAATTCCGTTCATGTAAGCGATGGCCATACCGTAGTTGCAAATCGGAATCCCGGCCTCCATAGCAGGATTGACGCGGGACAAGAGTTCGCGCTTGTTGATCATGCAACCTCCGCACTGCACCACCAACCGATAATCCCGAAGGTTCTCCGGCAGTGGATCCAAGCCAGCCACAACGGTAAACTGCAATTGCTTACCGGTATATTTTTGGAACAATCGCGGCAATTTGACCCGACCGATGTCTTCGCACGAAGCGTGGTGGGTACACGATTCCAGTATCAGAATCTTGTCCCCATCCTGCAAGGCATCGATGGATGCCGCTCCTGCCACATATTCCGCAAAAGGACCTTTGCTACGAGCCAACAACACACTGAAACTGGTCAAAGGAACCTCCGGCGGCACACAAGCCGACACGGGAGCAAAAGCTTGGCTATCGGTCACTACCAAATCGGGTGTTGGATGAGTCGCCAAATAATCGGCCAGTTCCTCCACTTGTAAGACCACAGCCGTCGAACGCCGATCCAGCAAATCCCGGATTGCCATTACCTGCGGCAAAATCAGCCGGCCCGTAGGCGCAGAAACATCAATGGGACAAACCAGGACCACGGTCTGCTTTTCTTCCACCAAGCCCTCGAACATCGGACGTTCTCGCAAAGGCGAAGACGACAAAGCTTTGATGATGAAGGCCAGCAACAACTCAATGTTCTCCTGCTGCTCCTGCTCGTCCAACAGGGCTACAGAAAACTCCAACACATCGGTACCGTACTTTTCCGACAATTCTTGCGCCAAGGCCTCATCCAACGGCACAATATCTGATTGCGTATGCACGAGAACAAACGGGACCTTCAGGCCACGCAACTGGATCGCCAAGTCCTGTTCCAATTTAGTAAATGAATTTGAATTAAAGAGTATGAGCGCCAAGTCCACCCGGTTCAACCAAGCCCGACTTTTGTTGACGCGCTGCGCCCCCAGATCTGTCACGTCATCCAGTCCTGCGGTATCCACCAGCCGACACGGACCGATTTCCGGAATCTCCATACGTTTGCCGACCGGATCCGTTGTGGTTCCTGCCTGGTCCGAAACAATGGAAATCTCCTGGCCGGTCAACGCATTGACCAACGAACTTTTTCCTGTATTGGTGCGTCCAAAAACACCTATGTTGAGTACTTGCATGGTTTTTCAATTTTCTTCACAAATTTAATTAATTTTTATTCATTTTTCACCTCCGTTCCAAAAAAAATCCGTAAATTTGGAGGTTATAACACAATGTATCTATGACTGCTGGAAACATACTTTTTATTGGAGCAATCATCTTGCTCATCGCAATTCTGGTTACCAAAGCCGGCTCCCGGCTCGGCGTACCGACCCTCTTGATTTTCTTGCTGGTCGGCATGTTTTTTGGCTCTGACGGCCTCGGATTTGAATTCGACAACACACCCCTGACCCAATTCATCGGTATGGTTGCCTTGTCCATCATCCTGTTCTCCGGGGGGATGGACACCAGTTTAAAGGAGATTAAGCCCATCCTGGGGCCGGGAATCCTGCTTTCCACCCTGGGTGTAGCCCTGACAACGGTGTTTACCGGGTTCTTCATCTACCTGATTTCCAAATCAATTATGATGTCCATCGCGGTATCCTTTCCGTTTGCGTTGTTGACAGCAGCCACCATGTCCTCTACCGACTCGGCTTCGGTCTTCAACATCCTCCGTTCCCAAAGAATTGGCTTGAAGAACCAATTGCGTCCTATGTTGGAGTTGGAAAGTGGTAGTAACGACCCGATGGCATACATGTTGACCATTGTGCTCATCGGCATTTTGGGCAACAACGACGAAACGGCCCTCAGCATCATCCTGCGTTTCTTCATGCAGTTCTCCATCGGTTTGACGGCCGGTTACTTGATGGGACGCCTCACGGTGATGCTCATCAACAACATCAACCTGCAAAACACCTCCTTGTACCCGATCCTCATCCTACCCATCATCTTCATCATCTTTTCGGTGACCGATGGTTTGGGTGGAAACGGTTACTTGGCCGTTTACATTGCGGGGATTGTGGTTGGAAACAAACCCTTGGTTAAGAAAAAGGAAATCAGCACCTTCCTGGACGGTATGACCTGGCTCTTCCAGATCAGCATGTTCTTGATTCTCGGCCTGCTCGTCAACCCGCGCGAAATGCTGGACATCGCTCCGCTCGCCCTTTTGGTGGGTATCTTCATGATTCTCATCGGACGCCCGTTGAGTGTGTTTATATCCCTGCTGCCCTTCCGCCGCATCAACTTCCGCTCCAAATTCTTCATTTCATGGGTCGGTCTCCGCGGTGCAGCCCCTATCCTCTTTGCTACCTACCCGATCATTGCCGATATTGAAGGAGCCCATTTGATTTTCAACATTGTGTTCTTCATCACGCTGGTATCTTTGTTGGTACAAGGTATGAGCATTCCTTCGATTGCCCGCACCCTCCACCTGACGGCTCCTCTGCCCAAGTCCGGAAACACCTTCGGCATTTCCATTCCCGAAGAAATTGGTTCCAAAATCTGGGAATTGGACGTCACCGAAAACATGCTCATCGCGGGCAAACAACTCAAAGATGTCAAATTGGGTGACGGTATTCTGGTGATTTACATCAAACGCGACGAACAATACATCATCCCGAACGGTTCATCGGAAATTCTGAAAGGCGACCGCCTCCTGCTCATTTCTCATCCGGAGCAAGAAGGCAAGCCGGAAATGCAACCGTAATCCGTCCTTAATCATGTGTCTGTTTCAGCAACGAACCCTGCGCTTGCTCCGCGTCCCGGACCGTACCCGGATCTACCATTCATTGGCAGATGCCGGTTCCATCCTGTTCGTCTTTGATGGCCATGTGGACGGTTGCGAAGCAGCGATTACGGCCCTGCGCGAGCAATGCCAGCAACTTGGGATCCGTTATACAGGCATCTGCCTCAACACCCACCGGAAAATCAAGGTCGGTGCTTGGACCAAAGAAGATCCCAACCTGATCGTGCTGAACCGTCGCAACCTATCGCTATGCGGCAACCCTTTCACCAAGAAGAATGCGGCCTTGAAAGCTCGCTGTGAAGAAACCTACGGCATCTTCCTCAACCTGACGCTGCGAGAAACCTTTGCCGAAGCCTGCATCACCGCAGTCTCCCACGCACACCTCAAAGTCGGTTTGAAGGATAGCACCCGGAAATCCAAGCAACAAAGCTTCGACTTGTGCTTTGCTTACCAACCTGGCAACGAAGAACCGACTGTAAACTTTCTGCAAGCCACCGAACAGGTGCTGCAATACCTGACTGAAATCAAAGCAAAACATGCGTAAATTCTCCAACTATATGATGGTCACCCTCAAAGGCATTGGCATGGGGGCCGCCGATGTCATCCCTGGCGTATCCGGTGGGACCATCGCCTTCCTGACAGGCATTTACGAAACCCTGATCAACTCCATCCGCAGCGTTGATGCAACTGCCTTGAAACTCTTTTTTACCCTCCGCTGGAAAGAATTTTGGAAACACATCAACGGCAACTTCCTGTTATCCTTGGCCGTAGGAATCCTGATCAGCGTAGTCAGCATCGCCAAAGTCATGACCTACCTGATGGAACACCACCCCATCCCGTTGTGGTCCTTCTTCTTCGGTCTGATCATTGCCTCTGCCGTGTACATCCTGCGTGACATCCAACAATGGAAGGCAAGCAACCTCCTTTCCCTGCTGGTTGGAGCCGGCATCGGTGCAGCCATCTGCCTGATGACCCCGGGACAAACCCCGACGGATCTCTGGTTCATCTTCCTGTCTGGCGCCATTGCAATCTGCGCGATGATCCTTCCGGGCATTTCCGGCAGCTTCATCCTGTTGCTGATGGGCAAATACGAATACATCCTCGCCGCCGTGAACGACTTGAATGTAGCCGTCCTCATAGTCTTCCTCGCGGGAGCTGCGGTCGGCATCGTCTGCTTTTCACACTTCCTCTCGTGGTTGCTGAAACACTTCTACACCATCGCCATCTGCGTCCTCTCGGGCTTCATGATTGGCTCCCTGGTTAAGATTTGGCCTTGGCAAGACATCCAAGCCAGTGGCGTTTCCTTCCCCACCCTTCCTGGAGAACACATCGGACTCGCCGTCCTCTTCGCAGCCATCGGCATCTCCATTGTTTTTATTATTGAATATTTTGCCAAGAGAATGGAAAACAAAAAATAATTTATATCTTTGCGCCGTTAATTTATTAAACCGGCTGGTTCGGTAGCTCAGTTGGATAGAGCAACAGCCTTCTAAGCTGTGGGTCTTGGGTTCGAATCCCAACCGAATCACACTAAACGCCATTCTAGATATCTAGGATGGCGTTTTTTTGGTTGTTAAACATTTGTTAAACAGGTATCTCTATACCTAAGTTTCTATTCTCTATATATCTATTCATTCTTTTATCTTCTCTCCCTTCTAACAATTCTATTGATTTTAATTTGAGACTTTTCATATGCAACTTTATGCACTTCAATCATCTCTTTTCTTGAAAGGATAAAATACTTTTCAGGACCCAACTTACCAATCTCCTCACTCTGGAAATCAGCAAACATTTCCTCTTCTATATACTTATACTCTTCTTCACTTATATTAATAAAGCCTTGCTTATACTCCTCCACATATTCATAGAACTCATAAAGTTTCTTTTCTTCAGATAAAACCTCTTGTGTTTCTTTATCAAGAGAATCATATCGTCCTTCGTCATGAAGAGCGGCAAATAACTTTTTTACCCCCAATTTCAGCAAGTCCCATGTAATACCTGACAGAATCGCTCCTCCAATCCATAATAAGACTTCACTTGCATCATGCAAACAAAAATGAAGTGACCCTTCCTTTTGCTCTGCGCGAAGAACAGCTTTTTTACGATATTGATAACCATACCGAACAGCCCATTTCACATTCTCATCGTAAATGTTGAATGTACGCACACTGTTAGCAGTCTCACAATTTGGACAAGCCTGGCTATCAAGAAAAGCACCACAATTATTACAAATACCTAAATTATTTACCATAGGGGGATAACTTTATCTAGTAACTATCATTGTGTATCAAATGTTACATATGTTAAGGAAAAGATTTTTCCTTAACATCAACCTCAACAACACATAACACACTGTATATCAACACCATAAACCTCCGTGAAGACTAAAACCATTTTAGCATAAATTTAAACTCAGTTTAAAACAGCATTATATAATTCTAGTTTAAGATTCTCATTATAATCTTTACCAGCAATAATATCAGCTAATAGGTTCTTCAATAAATCTTCATCTATATTACCAGATGCAATATGATAAGAAACAATCTCCATCCTACCCAGATAATCTAAAGAAGGCTTATAAATACCGTTAATTGATAAAAATAATCCGCCGATAGCTAGTCCCATTCTTTTGTTGCCATCTAAAAAGATGTGTCCATGGCAAACACGGTGCACCAGGAAGGTCATTTTAGTAAGAAAGTCTGGGAAATACATATCATTCTGAACGAAATCCAGCACATACAAAAGTTCTCCCTCATCTCTAAACCCCTTTAAACCACCATCACTTGCCTCTATAACCCTATCATATAACCACATTACATCTGCATATGTCGGATACTTAATTGCTCTCATCTTCTCCTAGTTTTAATCGTTTCATAACATCTCTATTTGTAAAGAGGTCTTGCAAAAAACTATCCGAATGCTCTCCAATAAATCGCTCAAAATCGCTAGTAGATACAGGTGATATATATTCTGAAATATTCTCATGATGAGTATCTCTAAAACAGTAGTCTCTTGAAGCCATTTTCGTTCTAGCATCTTCAAGATATGGAATCTGCATAGGACTTTGAGCAAATGTATCTATAATTCCACAAACATAATCAACAGGGACAGGACATCCTGTCTCTATAAATCTTTTCTGGATCTCATATCCTACACCATTCTCAAAAGAAGCTATTATCATTAGTACTTCAGCATACATGGTATCATGAATATTATCATCTGGTACTTTCAAAAGTTCCGCATACTCTTTTGCATTCTCGCGAAAAATTGCCTTATAGATACAATCTGTAATTTGCCTATATTTGGCTGTCGAAGTACCTTCTACATATAAATTGATAGCAGATGTTAGCACTTTCCTATATTTTTGCTCTTTTATTGCATTCGGCAAATAGTTCGCATCACGACTATTAATATATTTTGTACCACCACCTGTTCGTTTATTTATAGCTGAGATTGAAATATCCAATACAACACTTCTAACCTGACGTGCCTTCTCATTATTAGCCAGGAGCATTGCCAAATTTAGAAATGCTCTAAAATTAAAGACAGCCAACTTCGGTGTTCTAGATGATATGTCCCATACATCGGCAACTTTTTGTTCAGAAAGAACTCGGATAAAATCTTTTAATTCTTTACCGGCTAACACTTCATATCCATTTTGACGCAACTCTTCATTATGCACCTTTAGGTAATAACTCAAAGTTCTTTCCTCCACACCAAAGAAAGTTGCAACTTGCTTCTTAGAAAAGCGATATTCTTTCCCATATATCACTCCCTGCAAGCCAATTCCATTCTGAATCTCCTGCAATGCGTATTTATTATTTAAAATATTCTGACGAGCAACCTTCGAGACTATCAGACTGTTTTCCTTTTTCATATAGGGTTCAATATTTAACTGCAAATTAGTATAACTTTTTAATCCTCAAAATTCACATTATCTTACCTAGCTGGCTTCATCATGCTTATCAAGATACACATCCCATCAATTATAGACATCACACCATGCTTGCTAATTTGATTTTGGCACTCGTTAATCTGGCGCTGACACTCCATTACAAGATCATACTCCTGTTGTGTATAGGACCCTCTCATAATAACATTGAAGGCAATATAATTACCTATCTGGTATAATTCCGAAATCATAGCACGAAATCTATTTACCTGCACAATGTTATATGCCAGCGAAGCGCCATCAACAGCCATTTTCGCTTTCTCATTTCCTATTGCCGCCACCTTTGCAGCCAGGAAGCCAAAGTCAACTAATTTTATTATATGGCAGAACGAAGTTCATTAAGTTCATTGGTTTTCTCCTCTACGCTAGGATCATTGGGAAAGACATTTACAAATATTGAATTATAAAGTATCCTCTTCCCCTTTGTTGTCATAGGAAACACATTCACATCATCTAACGGAAGTATAGAGAAAGCCTGTATATACTTATCAAATGTAGTATGCTCGAACGAGGTAATTTTTTCTTTAGTCAATATATCTTTCAGCAGATTCATTAATGCATCAAAACCAACCGTAGATTGCAAAACATTTGTCGGCTTTGATGTCGTATCATACTCCCATAAATTTGGAAAACACTTTCGAACTGAATTAAAATAAAAAAACATACAATCAGATATCATACTATCTTTACCTTCTGCATAATAATTGCGAAATGGTTTGATAGCAGAACCTTTATAATCTTTGAGTTCTCTACGTTTTTTAAACCTATCATTTTCTGCATCTTTTGATGACAAAGAAATAAATGACACAATTTTCTTTATCATCGTTGATTGAGAGAGAGGTGGAATAAAAGTTCCATCATAATCATTTCCATATAATTTGACGCGCTTATAAAATGGGGATTTAGGATGACCATTCAATGCCAACGATACTTCAAGAGCAGTCTTATACGGACTATCATTTTCATTAAGTCCAAATAAGCTATATACTAAATCTTGAGACACCCTTTTTTGAGTCCTATTAATAGTAGAAAAGATCATAGCTTGATACTCAAGACTTTTATCCATAAAACACGATATAACAATATCCATATTTAAAAGTCTTTCGTATTTCTGTAGATAACTAATTCCATTATTATCTACCTTTGACGGATCTTTTTGAAGTCGTTCCATTGCGAGTTCAATTCCACGAACTCTATGCTGGCCATCAATTATTGTAACATAAATATCATATTCGCTTGCACCTTGCTTAGCCTGGGCTATTCCTTGAATTACTTCATCCTTAAAAGTTAGAGTGATTATATTATCATCTATGTGTTGCGTTGCAATAGCGCATAATGGTATCCCTAATACAATATTTGTCGGGAAAGTTGCAGTCTCATCGTTAATTAAGAAATCTGCTATCTGGTTTGCTCTAGATTTTTCAACTTTCCTCTGAATTGTATTACTATAAATTGGTTTTTCATCTTCATCGAAATCTACAACGAGTCTCTCCGTGAACATTGTATATTTAAGAAGATCGGATATTTTTGCTGTACCTATTATAAAATCCTGACCATTCTGATAGACAGGAAATCCTTTTATTATAGTTTTTTCCATATAATTCGTCTTAATTCCAATTTTTGCCATGTCTCTTTCGGGACTCTTTTTTGATCTTGTCATTATATGTTTCATCTATCAAATTCACATTATCGTGATTAGCTACAATCCAACTAAACCAAGAAATAAACAATAAGGGCAATACAAAAATTGGGCAATTCAACAAGTATGTAATTATGACTAATGCTATTGGCATGACAACATAACACAAAATACTACATACTACTAAGCTTACTTTTTTATCCGTTCTATAATTTGACAGTAGAATGGGTACGCATGATGGCATAATTAAAGCTATGGAATATGTTATTATGTTTTCTGCCACATCGAAAAATGTTGCAGCATCTACACATAAACGATAGATTGATGGGTGTATACCAACACATCCAATGGCAACGACAAACCCCCAGAAATACCATTTGAAGCTGGAATACTGCCAGGGGGATTTGAATTGCTCCCACCACTCATGAAATATTGATTGATTTTCCATTCTGTATTAATATTTGATTTAAAAGCATGTCTTAATGTTTTATATGCTCTCGCATTGTCCTATTGAGGTCGTATGACCAGCTGCCAAAGTGGGAATCGTTGCTTCTGACACCCCATCAAAAGGAACGAAATGCAAAAAATCTTCATATCCCATATGCCAATATGTAGTCCATACTGTTCTTTTTATTGAGAATCCTTTGGCACATGCTTATTCCACCTTTCCTCAAATGCCGCCTTTAGGGCTTTAGTAATTCCTATTTCTCTTTTAATATGACTTCGGATTCTGTCAAATCCGAAATAGCCCACAAAAGATTTGCTAACGCCTCAACATAAAATTGAGGAATAATCTAATCTGTCAGTCATATCTTTTTCTTTTCCGATACCTCTCTTAAAATGTTAACGAATACGAACGGAGACTTAAAGGCATCTTTCTCTTCGTCAAACTTCTTCTGAATGTACTCAAACCCTACATTAGCATACCCTTCTATACGCCTTATGATAGTAGTTATGCAATCCTTAATCTGATCATCGTCCATATTATCAAGATCAGTCCATTTAAAATGGAGTTTTTCCTCTGGTTCTGACAAAATCAACATCTGAATATAATCCGAAATTTCTATCGGCTTCCAATGAGATATTGCAACAAAATCTTTCGATTCTCCAGAGCCCGATATAGGCTGACAATCGCCAAGGTGATACCCAACCATAAAGGCATACATATATGTCTGATAATAGGCTCCAAATTGAATATAATCTCCTCCTTGGGTCGCACCTTTTCTTGAAATTAAATCTACCAACTGATGGTACTTAACCAAGTATCGTGGTTTTCTATTATCAATCTCCTGCTTAAATCTTTGGTAATTCATATGTATCTGCTATTTATATCTAACAATTGTTGTCTTAAGATTAGTAGGATCAGCCTCTTCTGGTATCCTATTCACGTAGAAGGTTCCTTTCAATTCTCCCGATCTCATAGAATCGAGTATTTTATGTCCATCCTCAGAAAGACATTCCGGATCATCTATATCATACAGATCTTTGATTAATATGATACTTTGATCAAACACATCTGGAACTGTCTCAAAGAAGTTATTTATAAAGTTTTTACCAAATGCAGAGAATGGAGCATCAGCAATAAACGGATACATAAATCGTCCTCCTCCAAGACGAGATGATATAATTGCCATGACAACAGCAATCTTCTTCATTCTCTGGAAACCCTCTGATGCACCTGTAAGCTCACTTCCTGTATCAGTCAGAACCTTTACCTCAATCGTATCATATGGAGTCTTCTCGAATACCATAGTACCACCCATAACATTGTTACCTGCTGTCAACTTGGCATAGAAGTCATTTGACTTAGACGCCAACTTCTCAAGCACTTCTTCATAAATGCGTTTTCTTGTATTTTCAAAAATCTGCTCTACATCAAGTACAACATCCCTAAGATTCAAGTATCCGGCTGGGACTTTCTTTGTACCGTCAAGATTCGACATATTACGCTCAACGGCTGCCAAGTCTAATTTAAGATCTTCTAGTCTTCTCTTTGCCTGTTGGATATATCGCTCATACATTTCTGCATCTTTAACAGCTTTCCCGTATTGAGCAATTAGATTTGTATCTTTATCAGAGTTAAACAAGTCTCTGGATCCTCCATAATTATAATATTCCGACTCCGCATCCCTTCTTTGCTTACGAAGTTCCTTGAGTAACTCTGTGAGACGAGTTATTTCCTTTTTTTCCTCTGCTATTGCCCCAAATATTGCATCTGTCTTCATATAGCCAGCTACATTTCTTTGAATAGCATCAAAATAAAGATGTAAATCCGACTCATCAGCTTTAGCATGAGATTCTGATCTCGATAACAATGCTTGGATCTTGCTCTCCTCTTCACTATGTTCTTCAAAAGTGCGCCCACATACAAAACATTGATGACGCTCAAGCATTTTCCTCAATGAAATATCATCTGGACTACCCTCCGGTAGCAAAGTCGCAAAAGAATGAGGATTATGAACGAGTTTTCTGGCTGTTCTTGCCACAGTATACTCATCACGCAACTTTCCAAATCTCTGAACAGCATCTCCAGAATTAATCAATAGCCAAGGCATTGCCTGCTTAAACATATAGTTATTGATATTCGAGACTCGCTTTTGGAGATTAGCATCAACCTCTGTAATCTTCTTATCTAGATTCTTACACTCCGACTGAAAACGAATACGATCTTCAGTGTTCGTAACTTGAGATTGTAATTTAGTTGCTCTTTCTGAAGCCAATGTATATTCCGATCTATATCGAGACAATTCCGCCTCCACATCCGCAATCTGTTTTTCTATTTCACGCTGACTGTCGGCATATTCTTCAAAAGCTACCAGATTTATTGCTTGACTTCTCTGTTGAGCAGAAAGGTCGTTCTTGGCATTTTTTGAAAAATACTGACAAGACTTCTCTATTTGCTTCAATGCCGTGAGATCAGTCAATGTTTCAATAGTTGAAGTCAGTGTGCTTGAATCTGATAAATCAACAATATTATCAATCGCCTCACCCTGTAGCAACGCATATGAATGCATAGCTGGAGATATCAGATTACGGACAATGGATACCTGCTCCCCTAAGTCATACACTATAGTTGGTCGACTTAATGCTGACAACGAACATTTTGTAACAGATGTTACTACTTCCCCGATATTCCATTCTCTTTGATTATTAAAACTAGCATTTGAATTTTTCTTTGTAAAGGAGATTGATTTCTCTATAACATACTGATTCCGAGAATCCTCATAAACTAGCTTGACTCCCGACACAACCGTCAATTCATCGCTAGCCTTAGCAACATCTGATAGGATTTTTAACGGGGCAGATGTAATATCTATAGTTGTCCTTGTATCAGAGTCATAAACTTTATCACGCAAAATCCATAAGAAACCGTTAAATAGCTTGGATTTTCCCATTCCATTATCTGCATTAACGACATTGATTCCCTCAGAAAACTCATAGGTATTATTTTCATAATTACCACTGTAATTATAAAAATTCTTGAAAGAAATTGATCTGATTACAGTTGACATATCAATTCACACTAAATAGGTTCTTAATATTCTTGTAAACATTCGTGTCAGAGACACTCTCGCTCTTTTGCTGAATAATAGTTTTAAGTACTTCAATAATCGGATAGGATGACACCTCATCGAATGAAACTCGATTCAGTTCCGATTCTGGAATATTATACTTCTGCTTCAGCATAGGATCTCGCAATACCTCCTTAAGTAATTCTAGCTGTGTCATAATATATGGTTTTATTTTAACTCACTTATAAGTACGCTTAGTTCAAGCTCGTAATAATCTGCCAACTCAGATAATGTTACGGATATTTCATTATAGTTAGAGGCAAGAGAGGCAAAATAAGCGACTCTTGTTAACTCACCCTTGACTAAGGATCTTTCCATATCATAGGTAGCCTTATCTCTATTATAGTTGAAGTTCGGCACTACAATTAAATCGTATATGGTTGCGAATGTTTTATCCTTGTGTTTACGCAACAAACGGCCACGCCTCTGTATAAATTGTCGAGGATTTCCTGTACTTGATGTAAACACTCCCACTTCTGTCCTTGGCACATCAACCCCTTCATCCAAACACTTCATTGCAAATAACATATCAATATGTCCTTCTTCAAAGGCTCTGATCTTATCTTTACGCCTTGATTCGCCTCCGACTAATGAGTTCGTGCGGATTAACGGATATTTTTCATTAACAACTTTTTGCATATTTTCTATGATCCGCTTATCATCTGTGGGATCAAAGCCTTCCGGAGCATATACAAAACAATATCGTGTCAAACCTTTTCTCACAAGTTCATCCATAACAGATTCAAAAACTCTGTACTTATCCTGTGCCTTATGAAGTACATTCTTTCGTCTCATTAGGAGTTTCTTTGCTTCTGGATTATTCTTGAAAGACTTAGTACTTGAATCGTAATACCTCAACAACATCCTTGTATACATCTGATACATTTCCATCTCATCACTATCCAAGTAGACAATACGAGGGAAATAGAGATATTTCATCAAACGGTTTGAACTAATCGCTTGCTCCATCGTAAACGAATAACAATAAGGAGGCTCATCACAAAACAACTTTTCTATATCCTGTGTACCTTCTTCATCGAAAGCTCTATTTGGAGTCGCAGACAAAGCAATCCTCTTTTTGATCTTAAGATTAGCAAATGCCTGTTTCACCCTCGGAGCTCCCACATTATGAGCCTCGTCAGCTATCAAAATCATTTTATCGTCGCACAAAGCATTCACTAACCGCTGAAAGGTAACATCTACAAATGACGCATAAGTCGAGATAATTACATAGTTATGTTCTATACCCCATTCAAAATCTTCCTTAAGGCTTGATAATTCTGTCCTCCAATTTGTCCCAGAGTTTACGATATAAATGTCCTTATAATTGAACAGCCCGACTTCCTTTGTCCATTGATGTACCAAATCAATTGTCGGCACTAATATAAGAATACGATAAACTCCATACTTCTTATACTCCTCCAAGACGCAGTTTAATGAGGTTATAGTCTTACCTGTACCTGTAGCCATCGCAAAGATTCCATTACAATCTTGCTTGACCCAATTACGATAAGCTTCTATCTGGTAATCAAATGCACCTGCGGCATACGGGAAACAAGGAGTTTCGGCATCTGTTCCATTAAGGATTATATCGTGCCTCTTACTTATTGTTTTGATATATTCCCTTTCCTCACGCAACAAGATATCAACCTCTTTAGGAGGGAAAGATTTTAATAGCTCCTTTTCAAACTCGTTTGATCTGTAAACTTTGATATCATCATCATTTCCATTAAAAAACCTCTCAAAAAGCCGTTTATACTCCGCTATTTGAGCCATCCCTCCACCCCATGAAGTTGCACAAGATATCGCTTCAATATTTTTAGAAAGTAATGCACTCGCCGTAAAGTTCAGAGAGCCATTAAAGGCTATTTTATTACCTTCTTCATCAGAAAACACCCCAAATTTCTGATGAGCAATACCTCCGGACTTCGGTATAACAATTCTAATCTCAACTCGATTCTCAGATATGAGATAAGACAAACAATTAAAGAAGTGCTCATCTCGATGCGACAAGGTCTCCCTCAGTTTATAAAAGTCGGACAATATCCGTTTGTCTATTTCTGTCGTAGTTGATGAGGCTATGACTTGATAATCCTCTTCAGATAAAAACTGATTTATATATAGCCTCATCTTCCCTCCGTTAATAATAAAATTTGCGAAGCCAACAGATAAGACATTAATACTTGCCGTACTAAAAAAACCTAATCCTAGATCAAATTTGACACTATTTGACAATGCATCATTGAAGAAGTGAAATGGTGTAAATTCCGTTCCACTGGAGGAATATATATGTTGAATTTTCTTATCCTTAAGCATATAGCGATTGTAATTTAATCATTAGAGGGACTTGCCAATCTTCAAGCTGCCCCTGTTTTAACATTCTTAAATACTTATAGCACCAATGTTGTTCATTAATGTTTAATGCATCCCACCCATCTAGTGCTATCGTATCACATATTGACATATATGTCTGACGCCACTTATACTCATGCCTTGATATATCATGATATGGATAAGTTTCTTCTATACATCTAATAAATTCCAACTCTTCAGTTGTTGCAGTACCACGATTACGCCTATATAACACATTATTCCAAAACCGCCTAAGCCGTTTTTCTTTCTCATCTACTTCTTCTCCTATAATAAAAGGATATCTGCCGTGCTGCTCTATGAACTCCTTGAATAATCGTATGCTAGTATCCAGAGAACGCACTATAACCATACTCTCCTCAGCAGGAATATAAGAAGCATCATATAGTCGCCCTTTAAGTCCGATATATTTCGTCTCTCCTTTTGTATACAACTCAAACTTGCCACTAGCCTCCAACATCAAATTTGCTTGAATACTTGAATTGGTCGAAGTGGCTCTAAATTGTCTAACATAATTGCCTATATCTTCCAATGCTGCTATTCGATCCGGTTGCATTAAAATAAACTCCTCCGCAAACTCTCGTATCGTGCCACCACGCATCTCACCCAGATTCCACTCATTTAAAGAGTATGTACGGCTCCTGCCCATCGGCCGAATATTGGGATTATTATGAATACTTCCAACTAGACTATTTGCACCCTTACATTTTTGATTCGGATATTTTTCAAGCAGTACAGCATACATCTCTTCTGCAGTCATTGGAGCCCCATGTTCCCTAAGTATTTCTTCACAGATATCACCAAGCCCTCTATATGCATTACTTTCTAGTATTACAATATCACCATTCGTTATACAATCATAAAGCCTTAGTATTATCTTCTTGCATTCATAGATGATATCATCTAGCAATGCTATTTGAATAGTGTCTGAAAAGAATTTCATGCAAAAAGATTGTAGATTCAGTTCAGATGCTATTGTTCTCTTTTCTAAATATATCTTATCAAAGTGTTTAACAAATTTCTTGAAATCATAAACATTCACCAAAGTTACAGGGAGAATATTAAGATTAACTTGATGTCCATGAGGATTATAAAAGACCTCTTCTATATCGCCAAGGATGATCCAGTCTCTACTTACCAATGATATTGTCCAGTAGATAAAATTATCTTGAAAGTTTGTGCGTTCTTTATAATTAATTTCATCTGACTTATGTGGAGTATATTGAGGCATCTCCCCTGTGCTACCAATAGACAGAATATAGCTTCTCAGTTGCCGCAATACCTTCTCTCTTAGCTGGCGCACCCTCTCACCTGTAAGATTTAACTCTTTACCAATTTCATCCCTGTGCCTAAGTTCCAGACCATTATAAATATCGAGCATGCCATAGAGGATACTATAATCCTTATTTGGCAGGTAATCAATATAGTGTTGAATTGTATTAAACAATGGGAAATAGCCTAGTTCATCCTCAAGGGCAATTATTTCTTGAACACTTTCCTTAGGCAAGGACAGACGACACCTATACTGTTCACACCTTGTTTCTTGTTCTGAATCTTCAACGGAAGAACTTGACATTAAAGTCAGGAGTTCTTGCTTAAACTGCACCAATTCATGATTGGTTTTCCTTCCACAATTTCTAAAAGAAAAAAACAAGGAATCAGAAGACATAAAAAGCCCTAACATATTTTCATAAGAGCCATGACAATGTTCTATGATACCATCCAGAACATTTGCTGCTCTAACTGACAGCATTTCTCTCTTAGATTCTACTAACAGTTTAAATTTTAAGACATCATCTTCTGTATATTTACCAATTCCCTCCGAACAAGTCGTATCTGCTTCAGGACGACTTAAATTAAGTTTATCATGTTTTGCTAATTCTCTAATCTCTTTAACAATTCCCCATATTATACCGCAGGATTTCCGTCCACAATTCTTTAAAGAATAAAGTTCAACACTCTTACAAGTGAGTATCCAGTGTACAAATTCCAGCTTATTACCAAACGATTCATAACGAGCCTTAAGCACATTTGTACTTCTTACATCATTACACTTACTAAAAACCTCCTCGAATAATGAGTATTGTCTTCCATACATCTGAAGATCATACGCAAGGTCTAAAAAAGCATTGATTACATTATCCTCAGCGCCCTCACAAATCGGTATAGAATCAACCCCACTATATTCCAGCAAATTCTCTAATAAAATTTGTTTATCACCATAATAATGGATTAATCTATCAACAAATGATCTAACATTTGAATCCAAATGCTCAATTTTACGGTCTAAGACAGATGAATACTCTGCTGATGATTCACATAGAACAGGTGCGTCATTATTTTCTATCTCGGAATAGCCTGCAACTATTGACTGATTTTCGGTCATAAACTCAGTCAACTCAGCCAACACCAACTCGCTTGCATCATTTAAGTTACACGAAGATAGATCCTGAATCGTGTTGAGATCATGTTCAACACAATACAAGAAAGTCTCTCCGCTGATTGCACCGCTATCGTATAATTCAGATATGTCAATATTATCTTGCATCATAGATTAAGAATTGGTCTAGTCCTGAATCAATTTTATCAATTAAATAGTCAATGCCGTTAAGATTTGGGTTATCCAACAACTCTTTATTCATCAACTCCAGCCCATCATCTATGTGCATCTTGATATACTTAGGAATATCCTTGTCTGTTTTATATAGGTTATAATGAACGCATATCAATCCCAAATAGAATGGATAATTTGTTCCAAACAGAACACTCTTGCTATACTCTTTCCCTTGGGAGTCCTTTATGTCATTTAAAGAAAGTTTGTATCCTTTTGACAAAGAATATGTCAACGCAATTCTTGCGACAACATTCTCCGCTCCCAGATTAAACTTCCTACTGAGATTTGTTACTACCTCTCGGTTTTGTTTAGATGTCTTTATTTGCGTAAACATATTATGATAAAGTATCAAATAACTTCGAAGGCTCAACCTCTATCAGAGATGAGACTCCGTTATAGTTCTTAATGACGTATGATTTGTTAACATTCGGAAGAAGTGCCTCATACTCTCCAGCAGACAACTCCTTACCCAACAGAGGGAATATTACTACCTGCTTTGATACCGCCGGATAGAACTTAGTAATAATATTCTTCGAATGAATGCTATCAAATTTCTGCAATGGGCTATCAATAAACACTGGGAACTCTATATTAGACTCATCCACCAATGCTTTAAGAATTGCTGTCGCATATAATTGCTGTTCTCCTTTTGACAACTTTTCTTTATTGATTAGTTCACCTTTGCTATCCAACAGATTTATGTCAATAATATCTTCTTCCAAGTCAATTCTCACTTTGTGGATAAAGTCAGATTTATGCATCAGGATATCAATTTCTGACTTTATCTTTGCCTCTAATGATTGCTTACGCTTATGACGCAATGTCTGCAGTAAGTCTGTCAATTCGGCTATTAAGCGTTCTGCAATAGCATCCTTTTCTTTATCAAGATCATCTACCCTCATTGTCTTTGACAATTCAGACAGCTGCTTCTTCTTTACAGTTAGTTCCTTATTCAGAACTCCAATCTTTTCCGAGATGCTTCTAATCTTCGCTTCTAGATCAGATATCTCATTCGAGACTTCATTCTTTTGTTTCCTCAACATTGCAACCTCAGCATTCTTATCATCCTGCTCTGCAGCTTGAATCTTTTTCTGGGTTTTAATAAGGAAATTACTATTGTTTTTAAGATCCTTAACTAACTGCTTAAATGCAATGCTAAAAGAGAACCTTAAGTTATCGTACAGTGCTTGGAACTCATTAATCTCTCCAGCAGTATATTCTAACAACACCTTACAAGAAGTGTCCACTGAAGACTGAGCCGGAATATGATGGGCAAATGAATCATTAATAATGCTTGTCAATAATTCTATCTGCGACTCTGTTAATCCGACATTCTTAATATTACTAGTCAGTTCGTGATGAGTTGATCTCAATGCATATATAATAGCATCCGCATTCGCTGTCTTAGCCTTAGCGTCCTGCTCTGCTCGTAACTGATGACAAAGGTCATACAACAACTTTCCAGATATAGCAAAAGGAGCAAGATCCAACATATCACGAAACTTCTGCTTCATAGAGGTATTTGTCTCCTGCAAAGATTTAAGTAATGCCTTCTGCTTCTCAAGCTCCTCCATACTCATAGCATTTCCTTCTCGGATCAAACGCTCCTGCAGCGAATCATTCTCGATTTTCAAAGTAGCGATTCTTTCATCCATCGCAGCCCTTTCATCAATAGACTTGTCTATGCTTTGTTCTATTGAAGCGACCTCAGTAGACAACTTCTCTAACCTTGCTACACTTACTGAAGCACCTGTATTCTTTCTTAATTTAAGTCTTAAGTTTTCTAGAGTTCTTCTAATATCCTCGTACTTCTTAATGCCCAAAACTTCGCTATAAGCAGTACTCAACCTCCTCTTCTCCTCGACAGACTTCACTTCAGCCAAGTTCACTATCTTCTCTGCATCAAAGAAAAAGAACTTTGCTATATCTTTTGACAAGATGAAGTCATTTATAAAGATATCGTATCCAACCTCCTTTGCTAATTCGTTGACATGGCCATCAATCAACACCTCAACAACCTCGTTATCCAGAAAGTAATCGTATGTCCTACGGATGGATATTCTTCGACAAGGAATAGAAGGAATAAAGGTGTCAATTATATTAACTTCCACATAGCAATGAGCACAATCCTTTATCGCTTTCTGCTGCTCCGTATAACCCGTTTTTGCAATGTGCCTCCTTAAATCATTATCAAGTTGCATTGCAAGTAAATCAGCAGCTGAAGATTTATTTAGATTTAACTTGGAATAATTTTTATATCCCTGAGAATCATTGATTTCCCTACGAAACTTCTCATCTACATCTACCATCAATTTGCCATACAAGCACCAAACTAGCGATGTTAAGAAAGTCGTTTTACCAAATCCATTATTTCCTGCCAACACAAAGATATTCTTTCCGTTTTGTTCAAACGAAACCTTGTTGCATCCTTTGTATGCACGAAAATTTTTTAGTATGATAGATTCAATAAACATTATTTACTGTTTATATAGTTTTCTAATCTCTTTTCAATATCTCCCAATAAACCATTATTGTTCATCAAGATCGTCTTGCTTTTATGAAGTGACACCAAATCGTTGATTAGATGGTAGTCGTCCGGATTGTCCTTACAAACATTTTCTAGAATCAATCTCTCTTGATACTGCATGTTTTCCAAAGGCATATTCCTCTTATAAACCTCATTGTATATTTCAGTTACCTTTGGGGAGAAAAATCCATCACGATACCAATTCATCTGGATTGCAACCAACTCTTGATTAGATACCAACTCCATGTGAGGTTTGATCTTCTGTATTTCAAGTTGAGTCTCAAGAAGTCTACGAAGCATGTAAGTTCGGTATTCGAATGTGTAGTTTCCTTGATTGTTACCATCCGCATCTACTGCTGCTTGTCCATTCCTTCTAGTCGCATATCTATTCTCCGAAACATTCCTACCTTCAACCATCTCATTCCTATATTGCAACAAAGGCAACATCCAGTCATTACCACGCTTTACAAGAGCAGTCATCGACTTATCTTCCTTAACAACTGTACATACCCAGCAACCAAAACGACTCTGGCCACATGCAGGCTGGCTTTTATCTGTGATCACAGTAGGACACTCATAGTCATCTGCTCTTGCATCAGCATAGATACTGAATAATTTATTATTATCATATCCCCAAGGAGATGGTTCATGACTAAGCACATACCATACTTCCTCAATGTCCAGATCCTTAATTGGAGCGTAGTTATAGGTATTCGGATTCAAAGGATGCTTAGTCAGTCTCTTGCCCTTAATTTCATGACGCTCAATTGTCCTTGCTCGTGTCGCACTCTCGGATTTTCTCGTTCCTATCAACACAATGGCTTCTCCTAAAGCATCAACCTTATCAAGAATGAATTGTGAGGTAGGCTTAATCTTAAGGCGTTCTGTACACCAACGAAAAGCGTTATTCGGCACAGGGTAACCTTTACCCAGAAAACTAATCCAAAAACTATCTTCCAACAACGGAGTCGTAACTTGAACTTTTATCGGCAGTTCCTGTTCAATTGCTGCTGAACGGATATAATCCAGTACTTCTGCAACATAATCTGTGATGATTGGATTCTCAACCAGAGTATCATTATTTACAACGAAAACTGGTCTTTTCAACGAATCTTGCCCATACTCCTGTCGGATCTGAAGCAATGCTCTCCACACAAAAGTCAGAACAGCAGTTGAATCCTTACCACCGCTATAACCAATAATCCAAGGAATATTATTATCATTTTCCAGATATTGTTCCTTAATATCGGATATTATACCATCTATTTTTTTTGACATGACAAATTCTTACTAGTCTACAAATATAGCCTCATAGTGTGCCAAACAGCAGCACAAATCTCAAAAATCTCATCCTACGAAGACAATTCACTGAAAGATACAAAGATAATGAATTTTCCCAATTTTCTCAACTCCGATATCCTCCCTCACAAAAAACAACGTAACACATTTTCAAATATAATTCTCGCCTAATTTCTTGACTTACAACTACGCGAAATCCCACATATTCCTGAGTTAAGGTTATTGAAACCGGATTTAAACACAAATGCTTTCAATTCCGGTTTCTAATCAGCGTCGAAATAAGTGTTACTTCTTCAACCCATTTCCTTTAGACTGCTAAGGCATAGTCACCTCCTTCATCTTGATCTCCACTTTCCGGATGCTGTCTTTAGCCCTTTCACGGCATTGGCTGAGAGTCGGTATCTTGGACGCATCTGCACTATAGACATTTCCATTAGACTGTCTATGATAGTTCCTGCCGTCATCGCCGTAGAAAAGATACTCAACTCCTGAGGATGTGCTCTCCTTTTCAAAGCTGGTGAATCTTATGCGAGACATCTTCTGCGAATTGATGAATTCCTGAATCCGCAACTGCAGTTTCAGATCAACAACATTACCATGCGACGTCCATATCTCCCGATCACCCAATGAGTTCGCAGAGGATATATCCCTAACGTCACGACTATATGTACTGAACACCTTGGCGCTTGGACAGATCTGCAGAGCCCCGCAATCACCGCCATATTCACAATGTCCAGTTACCAGTTCATCATATCCGCCATAAGTCGGAAGTGATTCAAAATACTCCGGCTTAAAGTCAGGTCCCAATGCCACTAATATGACTTCCATTATTCTTTGTCGGGACTGCTGTTCACGAATCTCCTTAGCCTTGCGCTCGAGAGCATCCGGACTGCTGATCAGTTTATCATACTCCTTCACCTTAGGACGATACTCCTGGATCACATCCCACATCTGTTTACGGGTCGGTTCATCATCCACTTTGATGGCGCTGGCAACCCTTAACCTATCCTTTGCCACCGCTGACGCAAAGTATTGTTCCTCCTCTTTGGTATTATAGCCTAGCGGCCCCTTCTCCGGTGGAAATCCCAACGAAGGCAAACCATCAGCTTGCTTCTGACGTTGCTGCAACACAGCATCACGATTACTGATCTGTAAATCCAGATATCTACAACGATTCTTTTTCTGTGACACGTCACTATTGAGGTCTTCTATAAGTTCCTCCTTGCGAGTGTAGTAGCCATCCACTACGGATGCAGATGTCTCAGCCTTCTCGGCTTCGTCCATCTCCTTTGTTCTTTCGATGATCTCTCGAGCGAAGTCGATCAGGTCATCGTGGGTGACAGTGTAGCAAACTGTCGTACCCTCTGTCGCCATTGCTGGCATGGTAAGAATCTTTGTCATTTTACAATCTTTTTTAAGTTGATAAATGACCAATCTCTTAATGGGCCCTATAAAAAAATCAGCTGCTCCCAACCCGGGAACAACTGCAAATTGACTAAATATCCAAACGATTACTATCGAATTATCGAATCGCGAATCGAATTGCTCTTATTCTGCGATAAAAGGTGCTATTGCCTGATGAATCTTTATACGGATGGCCCCTGAATTCTACTTTACTTCCTCACTATTTAAGTAGTAGCTTAGGGTTGATCTATTGCATTGTGACGAAGTCAACGAATTCTTTCTGCATCCACTTAATAATGCAATTTTCCATTGAAAGAGCATAGTACAAAGCTGCCTGACGCTTTCCAGCCGGGAGGTCTGAATCGCCGCCAGTCATCTCATCTACTATTATTTCCAGTATTGCTTCCGCCGTATTTTCATACTTGAGTTTTCCTTTCAGATAGTCCAATACATTCTTCTTATCCTCTTCTTCTGACGCACTTATTGTTTCCCTCAGACTTAAATAATCCTCGTATGTAAAATACTGTCCTCTGAAATATTCATTTATCAGATCATCGCTGGTCAAAACCACCCTCACCAACCGCTTTGCTTCCCTCTTCTTCGCTTTCTTTGGATTCTTATCTTCTTCTGTTTCCATGTAGAAGGAGTTCTTCCCCAGACAGGCATTACGCAAGTCTGCAGGAAAATCGGTAATAAAACGCAGATGCTTCCCTTTCCTGAAAACAAAAGAGAGATAGCTATATCCTTTATCCTTAAAAATCTTAAAGAAGTCGTTCCAAGTATCGTAGTTATCTGCAATCGTCCAGACTCCGGCAAACAGAGCCATAGCTGCAAATACGATGAAAAAGATCTGTATGATTGTTTCAAAATCCAGCATAGTTATGGTTTTAATGATTTATTGACGATTACTAAGGAATCGCGTGTTTTCAATTTATGACATAGGCAGAACGCCCAAACGCTTTACAGCAAATTCCGGGCTGAACAAGCAATCTGGAAATATACCTACCTGACTTTTCACCTCGAACTTGTTCCATTTTGGAACATATTCCACTTCAAGGACTCTAAGTATCGTTAAAACGATATTTTCCCAAAATAGCAATCTTATCGTATTATTTACTAACGCCTATAATACCCTACATACCTAGGCAATAATCCAGCATTACTACAAAAATATCATTTTGCACCATGACATTTTTTATACTTAAGGCCACTCCCACAGAAACACAAATCG
>JAGCJX010000024.1 GCA_017647795.1 Bacteroidales bacterium
AATACCAGAAATATACCCTTAAATCGAACAATCATCACATTGAGAATCGAAAAAATCGAAGGATACCGAAATATCTCGATATCCTTCGATTGTCTTAATTGTCAGAGGCCTTCTGGTTAGGCACCTTTTTCAGTGCCCTCCAGCAATGTCGTCCTTTTTCTTTGTCTGTTATTCGCTATTCATGCACCAAGGTATAGGCAATGTTCAGTGTCGGGGGATTGTTGGATGTACTGCCGTTCAATTTTATGTAACGGTAGATAGTCGGGTTGCAGGTGTAATAGGTGTTGGCGTAACTATCTTCGCTGATCAGCAGCGGCATTAGCCACAAATCGTCGTTTCCGGTCAATTCTTCTTCTGGCTTGTCAATCAAGTCTTGCAAGTACGAAGTGATGTCACAGGTGTATTTGCGCAACGAAGGGTTGCGGGCGCCAATGTTGACGTTGTATTGTACTTCGGGCAGCGGGTAGAAGTATTGGGTAGAGTCTGCACGGCATTCGTGGTAGGAGGCCGTGAGCGACCCGGGGAAGTAGTCAAATTCGTCGTAGTTCTCGGGAACTTCGTAATGGAAGTCCAAACTTGCGCGTGAGAGCGCGATGGTGGTTGTCGGATCCACGTCCAAGGTCTCGATCCATTCGTTGAGCAGGGTTTTGATGGACTGGGCCGAGCAGTAGGGTTTTACGCCACCCAATGATTCAAAATACAGGGTCTCGCCCGGAGTTTTGTCGCCCAAACGGTCGCCTGAAGTTGATTCAAAGAAGTTCAGGCAGTAGTTATATCCAAAATAGAAATAAGCTGTGGTGTCGGTGTCTTTCACGCCCATTTCTTCGTGGTTCATTGTATAATTCAAAACAATGGTAGAACCTCCGACCGGCAGGTAGTTCAGACGTCCGCCCGGTGTTCCGTCAGGAGCATCGGTGATGATACCCATACCCGGGATGCGTTCGACAAACAAAGCCGCTGAATCGGATTCTTCCGGAGTCAAGGCTATCAATTCACGGGCAAACTCTTCCTTGAGGTAGATTTTGATGGAGTCCTTTCCGAAGAGAACCGGAGCACCCGTGCTGATCGGAGTGGGATCAAAGTCTTCCAAGGTGATGGAGTTGTTGTACAGGTGGATGGAATCCAATTTGGAATTGAGTCGGAGCAGGTACACGTTTTGTGCAATCCCTTCTTGACTCGGGTTCAGAAAGACGGTGGAGTCAATCTTGAGTTGGAGGTAAGCATTGATGAGTTGGGGATCTTGTCCGAGGTCCAAGGTGTCCGCTGAGGGGATGATTTGTGCCACGGTACCCATGCGTGTAGTTCCGTAATCTTCGTTGGTGAGATTTCCGAAAATCAACGCATTATAGGAGATGGCTTGGATGCTGTCCGGTTTGTTGTTGACAAACTGGGGGTACAGCACGGCTTGTTTTACTTTCAATATTTGTTCGTCCGGAAGGAAACCGGTACCAACATTCCGCTCTGATTGGATGCAGGAGGAGAGGGTCAGTGTCAACAACAGGGTCAACACGAAGAGGATGGAATTTTTATTCGCCATCAATGCCTAAAATTTGGTCGTAAAATTTATTGTATTCGTCAATGTATGCAGTCGTTTCTTGGCTGACGATGTGGTAACCCAACGTGGGCAGACCGCTTTCGGTCGCTGCTTGGGTCAGGTCTTCCGGGAGGGATTCGTCACCCAGTACCAAGGCGTCTGCATATTGAATCGCCAATTTTGCAAGATTTGTGCCAGTGGGCTCCTGAAGGATTTTCGTTTCTTCGGGGGTGACGTTGTTCATGCAAACTTTGTTGCAGGCATCATCTGAGAAGCGTTCGTTCAGGAATTCGTCGTACAAGGAAACAACTACCTTGGTGTTTTCAAACAAGGGGTCATCCGAGTAAGCCTTTTTGAGGTAGAGCGGCAACAAGTGTGAAATCCAACCTTGGCAGTGGATGATGTCCGGTTTCCATCTCAATTTTTTGACGGTTTCCAGAACGCCACGGGCAAAGAAGGCGGCACGTTCGTCGTTGTCATCGATGAAATTGCCTTCCGCATCGGTGAAGACGAGTTTGCGGTGGAAGTAGTCTTCGTTGTCGATGAAATAAACCTGCATCCGTGCAGACGGAATGGAAGAGACTTTGATAACCAACGGGCGGTCAACATCGTTGACGATGATGTTCATGCCCGAGAGCCGGATAACCTCGTGCAATTGGTTCTTGCGTTCGTTGATGCACCCGAAACGGGGCATAAAAGAGCGAATTTCTTTGCCTCGCTCCTGGATGCCTTGGGGTAAAAACCGACCGAGGATCGCCCGGGGAGTTTCCGGAAGATAGGGGAAAATCTCGGAGTTAACGAAAAGTACTCTTTTGGGATCTTTCATCTTGTCAATAATTTGGGTAATTTGTTTACAAAGGTACGAAAAATTTTTTAGATAATTAGTTTTAACTATCTTTGGACCCTATTTTTCAGAGCTTTTATGAGCAAAGGAGATACCCATATTCTGTTTAGAAGGCTGTTCCAATCGTTCCTGTCCTCCGTTATCAGCATCAGTCTGGTTCTGTTTATGGTTGGGGTTGCGGCTTTGTTGGTACTCAATGCCAGCTCTGTCTCAGATTATTTCAAGGAGAACATGACAATTTCAGCCATCCTGTCCGTGGAGGCCAGTGACCAGGAGGCTGAAAAACTTGCTTCGTCTGTGGAAGAGTTGCCTTTCATCAAATCGGTGACTTGTGTGACCAAGGAACAGGGAGTTCAGGAAATGAAGGACCTGTTGGGAGAAGATTTTCTGGTTGCGTTTGGCTCAGCCCCGATTCCGACTTCGTTGGATTTGCAACTGGAAGCGGATTATTTGGTCTCGGATAGTCTGAAAGTCGTGGAGGAACGCCTGATGCAATTCCCGGCCGTAGAGGAAGTGGTATACCAGGAATCCTTGGTTGATTTGCTCAATGCAAATCTGGAGAAAATTGGTTATTTCTTGCTGGTCCTCATCGTGTTGTTGTTGTTCATCTCGTTTGTGCTCATCAACAATACGGTCCGCTTGAATGTGTATGCCAAACGTTTTTCCATTCATACGATGCGGCTGGTGGGGGCTACCAAGGGCTTCATTACCCGCCCGTTTGTCGCACAGGCCTTTTATCAAGGCTTGATTTCTGGCCTGATTGCGGTCTTGGGACTCTTGGGAGTGCTTTCGTTGATCCGCAACGAGTTTACGCAGCTGTTCATGCTGTTTGAATTCAAGATTCTTTTGGAGGTGATGGGTATTGTGGTTGTCAGCGGGGTCTTGATTTGTGTGTTGTGTACCGTGTGGGTGGTACGAAGATTGATTAATTTGAACAAAGACGAATTGTATTATTAGCGATATGGATAAAAGATTTGCATTGCCGGAAAAGAATCTCTGGTACTTGTTGGCCGGTTTGGCGGTCATGGTGTTGGGTTTTGTTCTGTTGGCAGGAGGTGGTTCGGACGATCCGCAAGTTTTCAATCCCGAAATCTTTAATTTCAGACGGATGTATGTGGCTCCGTTCCTGATTGTGGCGGGCATCGTGATCGAGGTTGTGGCCATCATGTACAAAGGAAAACGTAACCACGAAGAATAACCATGAGCGAACTGGAAGCAATCCTCTTGGGCCTACTCCAGGGTTTGACGGAGTTCTTGCCTGTGAGCAGCAGTGGCCACTTGACCCTGGGCAAAGAGTTGTTTGGGGTGGAGGTCGAAGGCTTGACGTTTGAGATTGCCGTGCATGCGGCAACGGTTCTTAGTACCCTCGTTGCCTTCCGGCAGGAAATTGGCCGTTTGTTGGCGGGTCTGTTCCGATTCCGATGGAACGAAGAGACCGATTACCTGATGAAGATTGTGGTTTCGATGATTCCGATCCTGATTGTGGGCGTCTTTTTCAAGGATGCTGTGGAATCCGTGTTCGGATCCGGAGTCTTGATTGTAGGGGTGATGTTGTGGGTGACAGCGGCCCTATTGTTTTGGGGCGAGCGTTTGACGCAGCGTCAGGAGAGAAAAGGAATTCGTGGCAAGTCCATTGGGTACAAAGAGGCCTTGATCATTGGTTTGAGCCAGGCTTGTGCTGTTTTGCCGGGCCTCTCCCGGTCGGGAACCACCATCTCTACCGGTCTGTTGTTGGGGGTTAAGAAATCGGAGGTGGCACAATTCTCCTTCCTGATGGTGCTGGTGCCGATCCTCGGTGAAGCCTTCCTGGAATTGGTTGGCGGAGGTTTTTCAATGGAGGCTTCTGGTATCTCACCGTTGGCATTGTCGTTGGGTTTTGTTTCTGCGTTTGTGTCCGGATTTCTGGCATGTAACTGGATGATCCGTCTGGTAAGAAATTCCAAACTGGTCTATTTTTCAATTTATTGTTTGATCGTCGGTGCCATTGCGATTGTCAGTGGGCTGATCTAACTGGATGCAATCTGTAATATCTTGTAGTTATGGCTGATAAGAAACGTCTCACCTATTTTGTATCGGATGTCCACCTGGGTTTGAAAGCCGGGGGCGCTGACGTGGTGGAACGTCGTTTCTTGGCTTTCTTGGATGCCCTGCCGGCAGAGACGGAATCGTTGTTTCTGTTGGGGGACATTTTTGATTTTTGGTACGAGTACAAGTACGTCATCCCGACGGGACACACCCGTGTGCTGGGTCGTTTGGCGGCCTTGGTGGACCGGGGTGTCAAGGTGTATTTTTCCATCGGCAACCACGATGTCTGGGCTTACCGCTATTTCGAGCAGGAGTTGGGCATGATTCGTCTGGAGCAGCCGGCAGTTGTATCGGTGGCGGGAAAACAATTCTGTGTGGGCCACGGTGACGGGTTGGGACCGGTGCCGAGGGGATACCTCCTATTGCGTTCCATTTTCCATTGCCGCTTCCTGCAACGGCTTTTCAGTACCTTGCACCCGCGTTGGGCGTTGGGCTTTGGTTATGCCTGGTCGCGTCATTCCCGTTTGTCCAAAACGGAAGATTGGGTCAAATACCGTTTCCGTGGGGCAGAGGAACCGTTGTGGAAGTTTGCGGTTGAATTTGCTCAGAAGCATCCGGTGGATTTCTTTGTCTTCGGTCATTACCATACTCCGGGTGAAGAAAAACTTCCGGGAGGGGCCTCCCTCTATGTGCTGGGGGATTGGGCTCACGATGCGGAATACTTGTGTTTTGACGGCGAGTCCCTTACTTGGGGCAGCGGCCGATTGTAATCTTCCTTCCTTGAAGCCGGTACGTCCACTCAAAGCACTCGTAGGTCGTGCATAGTCCCTTCCGTT
This sequence comes from Bacteroidales bacterium, assembly GCA_017647795.1. GTDB lineage: Bacteria > Bacteroidota > Bacteroidia > Bacteroidales > UBA932 > JAGCJX01. The sequence continues at coordinate 5,240 of JAGCJX010000024.1, forward strand.
GTTGGGCCGTGTGGTAGTCAAAGCAAAATCCGGCCAGTACCAGTTCTTCCCGATCACAGATACCTCGTTTCTCTTTCCAGAACCTTTCCAGAATGTTGCGGTTTTGAAGAAGGATTCGCAGGATTTGATGCATGTTCGCTTCTCGTTCACGCCGTCTCCGGTTGTGATAGCAGATTCTGCATTCGTCCGAGCAGAATTTTTTGTCGCTACGTCCCGCGACTGGGGATTGGCATTCCAGGCAAAGTTTTGTTTTCATGAGTTAAAATTAGGAGGAGCCAGCGGGAGTCGCAAACCATTGCGTAAAAAACACAGGATGATCCGTAAATAAACGTTTATAATCGTTTAAGTTTCGTTTTGGCAGGCGGACTTGCCATTTCTTTGCAGCGGAATTTAATTTTTTCGATTATGGAACAGTCAATGAACAGAATTGAGCTTCGGGGACATGTGGGACAGGAACCCCGAATCACAGAGGCAGGAGGAAACAGTGTGATTAATTTTACATTGGCAACCAATGAAATCCTGAAGGATCGTAATGGGAACATGCGTGAAGTGACGACCTGGCACAACATTGTCGCGTGGGCAGGCAAGGGCATGCCGTTTTTCGAGGACATCCGCAAGGGGAGTTGTGTGTATGTGGTCGGTAAAGTCCGGAATCAAAAATACAAAGCGCAGGATGGGACCGAGCGTCATTACAACGACGTGTTGGCTTCCCGGATGGTGATAGAACCGAAAGATTCTTCGTCCCAATAGATTGTGGGGATTTGCGCAAAATATTGTACCTTTGTCGGATTAAAATCATACGATTATGACAAGGGAATTCTACTTATATAACAGCCTTTCTCGCAAGAAAGAATGCTTCACCCCGATTCATCCCGGTATGGTAGGCTTGTATGTCTGCGGGCCGACCGTATATGGCGATGCACACTTGGGTCATGCTCGTCCGGCAATCACTTACGATGTTTTGACCCGTCTGTTCCGTCACTTGGGTTACAAAGTGCGTTACGTCAGAAACATCACCGATGTAGGACACTTGGAAAACGATGCGGACGAAGGAGAAGACAAGATTGCAAAGAAAGCCAAATTGGAGCAATTGGAGCCGATGGAAGTGGTTCAGACCTATACACTACTCTTCCACGAAGCCATGCGCAAGTTGAATACTTGCCCGCCGAGCATCGAACCCCGTGCTTCCGGACACATCATTGAGCAAATTGACTTGGTGAGACAGTTGCTGGAAAACGGTTTCGCTTACGAAAGCAACGGATCGGTGTATTTTGACGTAGAAGCATACAATCGCAAGCATCACTACGGCATTCTTTCGGGTCGTACCTTGGAGGATGTCAAAGAAAATACTCGAGAATTGGATGGCCAATCCGACAAACGCAATTCCTATGACTTTGCATTGTGGAAAAAAGCCTCTCCGGAACACATCATGCGTTGGCCTTCACCTTGGAGTGACGGTTTTCCGGGCTGGCACCTTGAATGCTCTGCTATGAGTGCCAAGTACTTGGGTGAAGAGTTTGATATCCACGGGGGCGGTATGGACCTGTTGTTCCCCCACCACGAGTGTGAATTGGCTCAAAATACAGCTTCTCGCGGAAAAGGTGGCGTGAAATACTGGATGCACAACAACATGATTACCATCAACGGACAGAAGATGGCGAAATCCAAGAACAACTTCATTTCGTTGGAGCAATTGTTCTCGGGTGAAAATCCGGTCTTGGAACAAGCATACTCTCCGATGACTGTTCGCTTCTTTATCTTGCAAGCGCATTACCGCAGTACGTTGGACTTCAGCAACGAAGCTTTGCAAGCGGCCGAAAAAGGCTTGGCAAAACTGATGCAAGCTGCCCGCGATGTGGAAGCTCTTGCAGCAAAAGGCACAGGCGTGAACGAAGAACTGGTTGCTTTGAAAGAAAAAGTGTACGAAGCCTTGTGTGACGATTTGAATACTCCGATTGCTTTGTCGCATTTGTTCGAAGCTGTCCGCTGGGTCAACTTGGCCAAAGATGGACAAGTGGCGTTGAGCGCTGAAGATTTGGCTTTGCTCAAGGAGTTGTTGGTCGTTGTGATGACCGATGTTTTGGGTCTCGTACAAGAAGGCGCTTCTGAAGGCAACGAAGAACTGCTGGACGGTTTGATCGAGATGGTTTTGGCTGAACGCAAGGAAGCCAAGGCTCGCAAGGATTTCGCGACGAGCGATGCCATTCGCGATCGTCTGAAGGAATTGGGTATCCAAATCAAAGACACCCGAGAAGGAACGGAGTGGACGATGATCAAATAATTGCTCCACTAGAAAAACGAAGAAGGTGACTAAGACAATTTTAGTCACCTTCTTCGTCTTTTATAGGTCATCAAAATTCTTAACGATCTTATTCCTCAATCTTTTTTCCGTATGAAATAAAGAGGTAGCGGCAGGTAGCGACACCGACTTCGTGTTCGTATTGCAAATGTCCTTGGGGTGAAAGGACTTTCAATGTTGAGTTGGAAGAGAAGTCGGTTTCTGCGGTGTAAATGTTGTTGGTGAAGGGACTCACGCCAATGCTAAAGAAGTAGGAGCCTTCCAACAAGGTTTGCACCTCGCGAGAAGAGATGTTGAATCGGTTGATTTTGGCAGAGGAGTTCCAATTTTCGTCGTAGGTGTTGACGTAATAGAGGATGTTGTTGGCCATGCGGTCGGTGGTGATGACACCATCGTAATCCATTTCCACTTCGTGGGTTTCGTAGATGGTTTGGGAGAAGGGGTCGATTTCCAACAAGCCCACACCCGGGCAAGATGCGTAGATGTGTTCGTTGCCACCATAGACCAAATGACGTACCGGTGCCGGTGTTTCGATGTTTTTGATCACCGAAGAACCGTTTCCAGCAGCAAGGATCACGCTGACACCCTCACGGTGTGCTACAAATACGTAACCCATCCAGCAGAGGATGCCTTCTGCATCGCTACCGATGTTGATGGTTTTCACTACTTGTCCGGAAAGCATGCTGATGACGATCAATTTGCTTTCGGTGTAGGAGTACATGCCGTCCGGGAGAACTTCGTATTTACTGCCGGATACGGTCACATACAAGTACGAGCCGTCGTTGGCGATGTAACGGGGTGTTACCAGGTCGGGATGGCCGTTCAACAGGTCTTCCACATAGCATTCGGTGGTGGCCCCGTCGAGGATCATGATTTTGTCAGGATTTGAGCAAATCATGTACATGGTTCCATACAGGTCCATGGTTGCGCCCATGATGGTGCCGCCGATGTTGAAGCCGTTCTTTTGTTTGAAGGCTCTGTTTTGAACGGTGTTGTTGATCTCGCTGTAGAGGGAGATGCTGGCATTTTGTTCGGTGTAGTTACCTTGATTCAAGACGATGACTTGGGTGTCATTTTCGTATTTTGGACCGTCGTTCTTGGTTTCGGAGCAGGAAGCCAAGCCGAGGACAGCCAGTAAGTTTACCAAGAGGAAGAATTTCTTGTTCATAATCTTGTGTTTTGGTTTTGGTTGCGAATATATAAAAATTACTGTATTTCGGAGTTAGAATCGGAACATCCAGGCGATTTGGAAGTTGATACCGGGCATGGCGTAAAACAATACGTTTTGGTAATTGGTATTTAACAGGTTGTTGATTGTGAAACTCAAATCGCTGGGCTGCCGGAAGCAATGTAGCCGGTAGCGGAGGGTGGTATTCAGCAGGAAGTAGGGATCAAGCTGCTCGAAACGGTCGGTGGTGGTCCGACTGCCAATGAAATGTCCATCCAGTTGGAAAAGCCAATTCCGGTAGGAGGCCTCGAAACTTGCGTTGGCGGTGTGCTGGGGTTGGTAGGCGAGCTGGTGGCCGAGGTTGGGATCGTTGGGCCGTGTCGATGCGGTCTGGCAGACGTGGGTATAGGCATAGTCTGCTGTTAACCCGAGCTGTCCCCAGTTGTATTCCCGGCGGAGGTGAGCATTGGCTTCCAGTCCGCGGGACTCTACTTGGGCAAGGTTTTGGGGACGCCAGATTTCGCCGACCGGCAGCCAGCGAATCCAGTTGCGTACGTTGGCTTGGTAGACAGTCAGGTCGCATCCAACCTCCCATTGTGCGTGTTCGTAATGATAGGCAACCCCCGTTTCCAGGTTGTTGGAGATTTCGGGAAGGAGGTGGACGTTGTTACCGCCCCAATAGCGGTCGTTGAGGGTGGGAATCTTGGTGCTTTGGGCCCAGGCACCCCGAAGCTGGATGCGGTGCTTACCAAGGTTCCACTCGTATTGCAGGTTTGCAGAGGGCAACCACGGGACGGAGACGTCGGTTACGTGGATGTGGCGGATTCCGGCGCTCAGCGTCAGACCCTCAGCTGGCAGGAGGCGGCCGGTGGCATAGGCTTCGTTTCGCCATTCGTGAATGCCTTCTCCGTAGGCATATACTTGGGGAAGGGTGTAGAGATGGAGGGTTCCTGCCTTGAGGGAGAAGTATCGTTGTCGGTATTCGGCTTCCACATTGGCTTGGCCTCGGTGGGCGGCAATGACATCGCCTTCGTAGCGTTCATCGTCGTAGCTGTAGGAGGCCCGAACGTTGTAGTGTAAGGTGTTGGAGGCGGTACTTCCTTGGAGGTTGAGGTACGCCTTGGTGTTGTTGTCAAAGATAGACTTATAGGTCTTGGGGTGGGCGTTGCTGGCAACCGAGGGTTGGATTTCGCGGTTGAAATCCAGGTAGTAAACGCCAGTTGACAGCAGGTGCTGATCGTTGATGCGGTAGAAGAATTCTTGGAGGACACCGTAATTCCGGTAAGCTGCATTGTTCACCGTCTCGACCGGATGGCCTGCTCGTGTGTTGTTCCGGAACGTGAAATCATTCTTGGCTCCGGTATAGAAGAGGGCGGTTTTGCTTTCCAGCCTGCCGGAATTGTAGCGTAGGGTGGTTCCCAGGAAGTTGTGTTCGAAACTTCCACCTCGCATCAGAACGTTGCCGGAGAAGCCTTCTTCCCAGCGCGGGGTTGTGCGGAGTTGGAGGGCCCCTCCGATGGAACCGTTGCCGTACAGGGAGGAGTTGCCGCCTAGGTGAATTTCCAACCCGTCAAAGAAATACAGGGGGACGTGGCTCAGGTCCGTTTGCCCCAGGGTGGGGAGGCTCAGATCCTGGCCGTTCCAGTCAATGCTGGTGTGCGAGGACGACGTGCCCCGTAAGGATAGGTAAGCACTGGCGCCGTTGCCGTATTCTTTGATGTAGAGCGAGGTTCTGGCTTTGAGAAAGTCCGAGAGGGATTGGGCCCGTTCGTTGTCGAGAATTTTCTCGTTGAAGGAGAGGTTGCGCTGGCCGATGCCGTAGCGACTGTTGTCGGAGGTGCCGACGTTGCGGAAGGCGGTGACACAACCGGCTTCCAAATACAGGGTATCTTGCTCGAACAAGGGACGCGCACAGCTGTCCGTTGTTGGTGTACCCCATGCAAACAATGCAAGGAGAAGTGTTAAAAGCATACTCTATTTCCCGAAAGTATGGTTAACCCTGATTTGAGCGCAGGTTTTCTGACTTTGCCTGCCCGACCTTCCCATCCCGAAGGACAGTGGTTTATTCGGTTGAATCCTGATGGATTGGCTTTACAGCAGCGGGTACTGTTCCCGATTTTCACGGGATTCCCTCACGCCCAAATCCAGGTATTTGTTAGTAATTGAATTTGATGGTCTTGATGATGTCCGGATGCAAGCTGTTTGCTACGGGGCAGGTTCTTGCAGCAGACTCAATGAAACGTTTTTCGCGGTCGGAGTAGTTGCTTCCTTCCGGGAAGGTGAACGTTACAATGATTTCAGCAACACGGCGCGGGTTGGCCGCCATGATCTTTTCGGTATCTACAACGGTGCCATCAATGTTGAATCCGTGAGCATCTGCAGCTTGTCCCATGATGGTCAACATGCAGGAAGCCAACGATGAGGAGAACAAGTCGGTCGGGGAGAAGTATTCTCCTTTTCCTTTGTTGTCCAAGGGAGCATCGGTAATTACTTTGTTTCCGGATTGGAGGTGTTCGATCTCGGTTCTATAGCCGCCGAGATAGACGGTTTTCATTTTTGTCATAGCAATGTACTTTTAATATTATATCTGATTTATTCGTTGACGAGTTCGCAAATCAAAGTGGCGGAAGAGCATTCCAACACGCGGACTTTGGCAAAGTCTCCGGTCTTTTTGTCTTTCGCTGTGAAAACACAGACTTTGTTGTGCGGGGTTCGTCCGACCCATTGTTCGTCCGAGCGTTTGGACGGGCCTTCGATGAGTACTTCAAAAATCTTGCCGATTTCGCGTTGGTTGCTTTCGAGGGACTTGCGGTTTTGCAGGGCGATGATCTCGTTCAAGCGTCGGGTCTTGGTTTCCAGCGGGACGTCGTCCACAAAGTGACGCGCTGCTTTGGTGTTGGGACGCATCGAGTATTGGAACATAAAGGCACTGTCAAACCCTACGGTTTCCATCAAAGAGAGGGTGTCTTGGTGCTCTTCTTCGGTCTCGCTGCAGAAACCGGCGATGACGTCGGTGGAAATGCCGGCGCCAGGGATGATTTCGCGGATTTTCTGGATGCGTTCCAGGTAGGTGGCCCGGTTGTATTTGCGGTTCATCTTTTCCAACATACGGTCGTTGCCGGATTGAACGGGCAAGTGGATGTGCGGGCAGATGTTGGCGTGACGGGCCATGGTGTGGAGTACGTCATCGTTCATGTCTTTGGGGTGGGAAGTGGCAAAACGAATCCGGGTAGCCGGATCCACCAGGGCCACTTGCTCCAACAGCTGGGCGAAGGTGAGGATTTCTTCCGGGTTTTCCGGATTTTTCCAGCGGTAGGAGTCTACGTTTTGGCCGAGCAGGTTGATCTCGCGGTAGCCGTTGGCGATGACTTCGCGGGCTTCGCGAAGGATGCTTTGCGGGTCGCGGCTACGTTCTGCTCCACGAACGTACGGAACAACGCAGTAGGTACACATGTTGTTGCATCCGCGCATGATCGAAATGTAGGCCGATACGCCGTTCTTGTCCATGCGGACGGGTGAAATTTCGGCGTATGTTTCCTCGTGAGAGAGCTTGGTGTTGATCTGTTTGCCTGAGTCGTTGAGCAACATCAGCAGGCGCGGAAGATCCCGGTAGGCGTCAGGGCCGACAACCAGGTCCACGGCTTTGTGTTCCAACAACTGCTCTTTCAGGCGTTCGGCCATGCAGCCCAAGATGCCGACCAACAAGGCCGGACGTTTCTTTTTCTCTTGGAGGAAGTGGTTCAAACGTCCCCAGATGCGTTGTTCTGCATTGTCCCGGATGGAACAAGTGTTGACCAGGATCAAATCGGCCGATTCCAGGCCGTCGCAGAGGGTGTATCCTGCTCCTTGGAGGATGGACAGCACCACTTCGCTGTCGTTGAAATTCATTTGACAGCCGTATGTTTCAATGAAGACGTGCTTTGTCTGCGGGTCAAAGACAGGTCTTACGGAGTGAAAATTGTTCTCAATCATACTGCAAAGATAACTTTTTATATCTTTGCGTGATCAAGTTTTGAGGATTATGAGAAAATTTGGTTTGGCTTGTTTGGTCCTCCTTTGTGTGGTGACCGGTTGCAATTGGGTTCAGGAAGTCGAAGTGGGCGACGTACAGGTCTCCAAGCTTCGGATGGAAATGAACACCAAGAGTGTGCTGATCGAACTGCAGGCTCCGGTGAACAACGGCAGTAGCCGTTACTTGGCCCTGACCGGCGTGGATGGGGAAATCTACACCGAGGAAGGGGTGGTGGCCCGCATTGCTTTGGTTGATACCTGCCGTGTGGCTGCCCATACCCAGGAAAACCTGCTGGTGCCCGTCCGTGTGCAGTTGTCTGATCCGTTGCTGCTGCTGAAAATCGGTCTGAACCTCTCCCCGGAGACGCTGGATGGTTTTTATGTGCGGGGTGTAGCCGATCTTCAAGTGTCCCGTCGTGAGAACGGCCGCGGTTATACGCACCAGTTTGCGTTGGAGGAACGTCCCCTGGTGGAACTTGCCAATCAAATGAATCTCTTTTAGTTGGAATCTGGAAATATGAAAAAGATACTGGTTTTGATGGCCGCTTTGTTCTTGTCAGCGGCAGCGGGCTCAGCCCAATCCATTGAACGTGTTTATTTGTCAGCGGATTCGCTTTCGCTGGTCGTGGATACCGTCCGTGTGGTGACCGACAGCATTTCAAAGTTTGACCAACTGATGATGCAGGTGGGAGGACGTGTTCAGATGACGCCGGCGGTGGAAAACCAGTTGCAGAAACAGGTGGAAGCCAATGCCTCCAGACAAGTGAATGGCTACCGTCTGCGGATCTATTTTGATAACAAACAAGCCGCCCGGAGAGAGTCCGAAGCGGTTGCCATTGAGTTTTTGATCCGTTATCCGCAGGTTCCCGTCTATCGTTCGTACGTGAACCCGTATTTCAAAGTAACGGTGGGAGACTTCCGGACCAAATCCGATGCTTTGCAGTTCATGGAAAAGATCCGGTCTGCCTATCCTGCCGCTTTCCTGGTGCGTGAAGCGATCGTCACGCAAGAGTAAGTTTATTGTCCCTGTCCCCTTTTGTTTTTGTTTCTCCACCATTTCGGGAGGAAACGTTGCGCCATGGCTTGTCGGATGAAGCGGATGGGGTTGAGGTGCCGTCCGATTTTTTCTTCGTAAACGTCCGGAATATAAATCAAAATACCGGTTTCTTCCACCCCACCAAAGCCGGGGTTCTTGGAGGTCCCGAACACGCGCATGGACGGAGAAATGTTCATGTAAGAGTTGATGAGGGGCGGAATGAACTCGCCTCTTTCCTTTAGCAGGCGTTGCAATTTCCGGTAGGCTTCTTTGTATTCCATGCCGTCAAACAGGTGAAGGTATTCCGAATTGTTGTTGTCGTATTCAAGGGGTTGAATCGGACGAACCAAGTGGTCCGGGTCTTCAAAGAAGTGGTGGAGGAAGTGCAACAGGATGTTGCGGGCCTTGACGTTGTACGTGGTGTACATCGTCACCTTTCCAAAAAAGTATTCGCAATCTTCGTAGCGGATCATCAGGGCGCCCAGGCCGTCCCACAGGTTGTCCAAGGAATAGAGTCCTTTGCGGCGGGTGCTGGTGCCTTGGTAGCCCGGTTGGATGAAGGATCGTCCCAGCTCGATGGTCTTCGGCAAGTATTCGTTGACGAAGGAATCGGAGAATTGGAACAATTCGCGGGTAGCCAGTTGTTCGGGGATGATTTCGGTACCTACCAAATAACGGTAGCCACCAATGATTTCTTGTTCGTTCGGGTCCCAAACGATGAGTTGTCGGTACGGGTTGTTCGGATCCAAATCGAATTCATCAATGTCCAGCGCCTTTCCAGTGCCACCACCGGCAGCCCGGAAAGAGAGTTCGCGCAACCGTCCGATCTCACGCATGACGTTCGGGGAGTTGGCTGCGGTTACTTCGTAGATTTCATTCTCGCCTTTTCGCGTATTGCGAACGTACTTGTCCTGGGTAAGTTCAGCCTGGATCAGTTCGCGATCAACGGGGGGGATGATGGTTTCCATAATTATTGTTTGCTAGGTTTTAGTGCATAGGTTTTGTTTCGGAAGAAAGTAACCCATTCTTTCAAATTTCGTTCCGAAGTCAATTCTTCGTGCGGGAAGGGGTCTCCGATGTACAGGTCGAAACATTTGCCACGTTTGTTGAACATCTCGTGCGGGAGTAGAATCATGCCGATGTTGAATTTGATGCCCAACCGGGACCGCCATCGTTCGATGCGGTAGAACCATTTGGAGTTCAATCCGTCGAAATAGAGCGGAACGATGTCGCGTTGGCTTTCGCGTGCCTTGACGACAAAGGTCTTTTTCCACTCCAGGTCCACTACCTCCTTGCCGATCTTGCGGGAGCAGAGGCCCGCCGGGAAATAGAGGATTTGGGCTTCCGAGTCGAAGGCTTGTTGGATTTGGGCGGCATAATCCTGTTTCATCTTTCCGAATTTGTTGACCGGGATGAACAGGTTGCGCAAGGGCTCGATGAAGAGGAGCAGGTCGTTGACGACAAAGCGGATGACCGGAAAGCGTTGTCCGAAGTGGGACATCAGGATGATGCCGTCCAATCCGCCCAACGGGTGGTTGCAGACGAAGATGTAGCGTTTGTTGGGATCCAGGAGATTGCCGCCGTGAATCCGGCAGTCCACATCGATCCAGCGGAGGGCTTCGGTGGCAAATTCCACGCCTTCTTTGCCGGACAGGTCGCTCAGGGCCTGGTTGAGCTCATCTTGGTGTATGAGCTTCTCAATCAGTCGGATCAGGAACTTCGGGAGGCGCTTTTTCCCTGCCGGGAGCTTGCTCTCGATGACCTTTTCAATGTCCACGTGTAATTTTTTTTCTGTCGTCATCTTGTTTCGGTCTGTATTTTGCAATAGGGTATAATTGCACGACAAAGTTAAATAAAAATCATATCTTTGTAAATATGATTAAGCAAGTAGCTCAGCAGAAGATGCAACAGGGATTGTCTCCCTTGCAAATTCAAACCATCAAATTGTTGGAATTGCCGACCTTGGAGTTGGAGCAACGGATCCGGAAAGAATTGGAAGAAAATCCGGTGCTGGATGAAGTTTCAGAAGAAGAAGGAGACGACGCCGCTCCGAAGAATGTTTCGTTGAGTGACTACCAGCAGGAGGAGTCTGCTGCGTCCTACAAAACTTACATCAACAACCAAGGCAAAGACATGAAGCCCCAGTACACGGTGTTTCCGGTGAAGGAGAGTTTTCACCAGAGCCTCGAGATGCAGTTGGGGTACAGCCCGTTGGACGACCGTCAGCGGGAGATTGCCTCGTACCTGATTGGCAGCCTGGACGATGACGGTTACTTGCGCACCGACCTGGAGACCTTGGTGGACAACTTGGCCTTCCGGTTGAACATCGAATCCTCAGAAGAAGAACTGGAACAAGTCTTGCGCGTGGTGCAGGAGTTGGAACCGGTGGGCATCGGCGCCCGTGACCTGCAGGAATGCCTGTTGCTCCAGATTCGTTCCAAACAACCGACGCCGGCCCGTAGAATTGCGGAACGCATCCTGAAGGATTTTTTCAATGAATTTACAAAACGCCATTACCAAAAGATTTTGCAGCGCTTGCAGATTTCGGAAGACGAGCTCAAAGCGTCCATCGATGAGATCGTTCGTCTGAACCCGCGTCCGGGTGGACAAGTGGATGATTCGTATTCCGAACAGACCCAACAGGTAATACCGGACTTTGTCCTGGACATTCAGGACGGAGAAATGGTGTTGTCCATGCCCAAGTTCTCCATTCCGGAGTTGCGGGTGAACAAACGCTATGCAGACATCCTGATGAAGTCGGCCCAGTCACAAACCCGTTCGGGTCGGGAAACGGCTTCGTTTGTGAAACAGAAACTGGATTCGGCCAAATGGTTTGTTGAGGCGATCAAGCAACGTCAAAACACGTTGATGAACACGATGAACGCCATTTTGGACTTCCAGAAGGAATTTTTTGTGGATGGTGAAGAAACCAAGTTGCGGCCGATGGTCCTGAAGAACATCGCAGAAAAGACGGGGTTGGACATTTCGACCATCTCCCGGGTGGTGAACTGCAAATACATCCAGACCCACTTTGGTATCTACCCCTTGAAATACTTTTTCTCCGAAGGTCTGATGACAGAGTCGGGAGAAGAAGTTTCTACCCGTGAGATCAAGAACGTCTTGGCTACCCAGGTAGAGAACGAGGATAAAAGAAAGCCCCTCACGGATGAGGAGCTCGTCACTTTGCTTGCAGAAAAAGGATACAAGGTGGCCCGTCGGACCGTAGCCAAGTACCGCGAGCAATTGAACATTCCCATTGCCCGTCTTCGCAAGGAATTATAATTTGTCACCGAAGGCCAAATCACCGGCATCGCCCAATCCCGGGACGATGTAGGATTTGTTGGTCAATTCTTCGTCGATAGCGCCTACCCACAAGGTTGTCTTTTTGTGGGAGAGGTGTTTGGAGAGGTATTCTACGCCAAAACGGCTGGCAATCGGGCAAATGATGTGGGTGTGTTCGGGTTCTCCGTCTTTGCAGAGGCGTTCGTGTGCCAAAACAATGGAGGAGCCGGTTGCCAACATGGTGTCCGCCAGCAACAAGGTCTTTCCTTCGATGGACGGGTTGCTGGAGTATTCAATCTGAATGGTGAATTTGTTGTCTTTTCCATATTTCCGGTAAGCGGCGATGAATGCGTTTTGAGCCCGGTCGAAGTAGTGCAACAGTCCTTCGTGCAACGGAAGTCCTGCGCGGAGGATGCTGGCGATAACGATGGAGTTGGAAACCAGGTTGGCTTGGGCAATTCCCAGGGGAGTAGTAACTTCTTGGGTTTGGTAATCCAGGGTCTTGCTGATTTCGTAGGCCATGACTTCGCCAATGCGTTCCAAGTTGCGACGGAAGCGCATGGCGTCTTTTTGGATGACTTGGTCACGCATTTCTGCAATGAAATGGTTGAAGACGGAATTCTGTTCGCTCAGGTTGATGATTTTCATATAGCTGAAGGTTGGTTATCGGTTAAAGGACTCAATGATTTGGCGGGTTTCTGCGATTTTTTGTTCGAGCAGTTCGTGGCTGTCGGCTTCGCAGAGGAAGCGCAGGTAGGGTTCCGTATTGGAAGGGCGGATGTTGAACCACCAATGCGGGAATTCTACGCGGTAACCGTCAAAGTCCATTTGTTGGGTCGGTGTTTCTTGTTCGAGGAAGTGAGCGCGGACTGCATCCATGGCCTCGCGTTTGCGTTCCAGTTTGAAGTTGATTTCTCCTGAGTTTTCGTAACGCTCAATAGCGCCGATGAGTTGGGAGAAGGTTTTTCCTTCCCGTTTGGCGGTGGCAACCAGGTCCAATACGATGAGTGAGGCCATGATGCCACTGTCGGAGTAGAAGAAATCCTTGAAATAGTAGTGGCCTGCCAATTCCCCGCCAAAAAGACCGTCGATCTCGCGGAGCTTCAAGGCGGCAAAAGCACGACCCACTTTCCAGGTATGTACTTCTGCGTCAAAAGGTTGTAGGTATTCTGCAATGGCTTTGGAACTGCGGATGTCTTGGAGAACGCGAACCGGAGCTGTCGGTCGGTTTGCTTGTTGGCTGCGGGCTGCTTCGCTTGTGCCTTTGCCTTGGAGGAAGAAATCTCCCAACAGGCCGATGATCAGGTCCGGTGAAACGAATCGTCCGTTTTCGTCCACGAACATTACGCGGTCGGCATCTCCGTCATAGATGACACCGATGTCGCATTTTTCGCGTTGGACACATTCGCGCAGGTCTCGGGTATTTTCCGGAACCAAGGGGTTTGGTTCGTGGTTGGGGAAGCGTCCGTCCATTTCTTTGTACAAGTAGGTGGGGTGGTTGCCGAACAACTCGTCTGCAAAGAGTGAGGCCATGCCGTTTGAAATATCCATGGCAATGTGCAGGTTCGACAGGTCACCCAGGAACTGGCGTTGGAAGGTCAGGTATTCTTCCCGAACATTGATTTCGATGATTTTTCCGCGTTCGGCTTCGGGTACGGGAACGATTGCACGGTCGTTGAGGATCCATTGCTCCAAGGTGCCCAGGCCGGTGTCGTAACCGACAGGCAGTGCATTTTCACGGGAGACTTTGAGGCCGTTGTATTCCGCCGGGTTGTGGGAGGCCGTGATTTGGACAGAGGCCTTGAATCCCCGGTTGGCGGTTGTAAAATAGACCATCGGCGTGGTGCTCAACCCCATGTCGTACACATCGGCACCGGCGTCGTTGATCCCTTTGGTCAGCCATTCCCGGATTTCGGGGGAGGAACTGCGGTCGTCCCGTCCCACGAGGATGGCTTTGGTTTGCAGGAGTTCCGGCAAGAAATAGCCGATGCGGTAAACGGTGTCTTTGTTGAAATCCTGGTTGTAGATACCGCGGATGTCGTATGCGTGAAATGCTCCCATATTATTTGTCATATTTGGCGCGGTAGTGGGTTCTTACCTTGCCTCTGGAGATGTTGTGTAATTTGCTGCTGATCATTTTTTTGCGGATCGGTGCAGCTTTGTCTGTAAAGACGATGCCGGCCAGGTGGTCCATTTCGTGCTGCACCATGCGGCAAGCGAAACCTTCGAATTTTTCTTCCCGGGGTTCGAGGTTTTCATCCAGGTAAGCCACGCGCATCCAGCTGGGACGGATGATGTCGCAGTGGATGTCCGGAATGCTCAAACAACCTTCGCTGTACATAGCGGTTTCTTCTGCGGCTTCCAGGATGGTGGGGTTGATCATGACACGTTTGAAGTCTTTGAGGTTCGGGTATGCATCGGTCAGGTCGCTGCCGTCCACTATGAGAATCTGTTGGCTCAAGCCGATTTGGGGGGCAGCCAGGCCGACACCATCAGCGTTGCGCATGGTTTCAAACATGTTTTCAATCAGCGTTTTCAATTCTTCACGATTGACTTCCTCAGGGTTGAGGGGGGCGGCTTGTGCTTTCAACACATCCGAGCCGTACAAATAGATCGGTAAAATCATGGGTTTATTTCGTTCTGTCCAAATAAGTTTGCAAAATCAGGGCCGCGCTCACCTTGTCGATGGCGCTTTTGTCCCGGCGATCCATTTTCTTCACCCCACTGTCGATGAGGGAGCGGAAGGCCAGGACGGAGGTGAACCGTTCGTCCTCCAAAGTGACCGGTATGTCCGGAAAGTGTTTGGCCAGCTGTTTCAGGAAGACATCCACGTAGGCAGCTGCCTCCGCAGGCTTGTTATTCAGGTTCATCGGGTAGCCGACGACAAATCTTGAAACTGGCTGATTTTGGGTATAATTTTTGAGATATTCCACTATCTTTGCGGACGGGATTGTCTCCAGAGGAGAAGCAAAGATGCCGAGGGGGTCGCTGACTGCAACGCCCACCCGTTTCTTTCCGTAATCAATGCCGAGGATACGATTCATACGACAAAGGTAGGTTTTTAAACGAAATGAGTAAAGATAATAAAGAAAAAAAACGGGATTTGCTTCGGAAATACCGCATTGCGGTGATTGACGATGAGTCCCACCGCAACCTCTTTGCCTTCCACGGGACCAAGTGGAAGATTCTTGCAACCTTGGCTGTCTCTTTGCTCTTGTTTGCCTTCTGTATTGCAGCCTTGGTGATGTACACCCCAATCCGTCGTGTGATTCCGGGATATCCCTCTGCTCAGACCCGCCACTTGGCTGCAGAAAATGCGCGGAAAGTGGATTCCCTGGAACGGGAAATGTGGATCTGGTCCCTGCAGTTCAGCAACCTGCAACGCATTCTGAGCGGGGAAGAACCTTTGAAAATGGACAGTCTGATGCAAGACCGCTCAGCCTTGTCTGAATATGCTTATTCCGATTTGTACCAATACGAAGACTCGCTGTTGCGCGATAAAATTGATCGCGTGGAGCGGTTCAATCTTTCGGAGAACCGGAACCGTGATTTGGGGCTGGAAGCCCTGGTTCTCTTCCCTCCGGTGAAAGGGGTGGTGTCATCGGCCTATGAAGAGGCCCGTCATCCCTATATCGACCTGGCGGTCGAAGAGAATTCGGTGGTATCGTCAGTCCTGGACGGTACGGTGGTTTTTGCCGGATGGCAGGATGAGACCGGTTATACCATGTACATCCAGCACCGGGACGATTTGATTTCGGTGTACAAGCACAATGCTAAACTGCTGCGTCAGGCCGGAGACAAGGTGACGGCAGGCATGCCGGTGGCGATGTCCGGAAATACGGGTCATCTGACGACGGGACCTCATCTTCATTTTGAATTGTGGTACCGGGGAATGCCCATTGATCCGATCAAATACATGAAATTGTAAAACGTCATGAACAAAAGAAAAATAGCCATATTGGGTTCTACGGGGTCGATCGGCCGTCAAGCGTTGCAGGTGATTGCCGAGCACCGGGACTTGTTTGAAGTGGAGTTGTTGACGGCCAATACCAGCGCCGATTTGCTGGTGGAGCAGGCCTTGCAATTTGATGTCAACCAAGTGGTGTTGCACGACGAAGCCGCTTACCGTCGGGCGAAGGACTTGTTGGCCGGTTCACCGGTGAAGGTCTATGCCGGCAAGGAATCGGTGGTAGGACTGATGGAAACGATGGATGTGGACGTGGTGTTGTCGGCTCAGGTGGGTTTCAGTGGTTTGGAACCGACGTTGGCTGCCCTGCGCAATGGTCGTCCGGTAGCCTTGTCCAACAAGGAATCCTTGGTGGCAGCCGGCTCGCTGGTCATGCGTCTGGCCCAAGAGAAGGGAACGCCTCTTTTGCCGGTGGATTCGGAACATTCTGCGATCTTCCAATGTCTGCAAGGTCAGCGCGGCTGCATCGAGAAGTTGCTTTTGACAGCTTCTGGAGGTCCGTTCCTGCATCATACACCGGAGCAGATGGCCAGCATTACCCGTGCAGAAGCTTTGCGTCATCCTCGTTGGAACATGGGTGCCAAAATCACCATTGATTGTGCGACGATGATGAACAAAGGGTTGGAAATGATCGAAGCCCATTGGTTGTTCAACGTGGCACCGAAAGACATTCAGATTGTGGTCCATCCCCAATCCATCATCCACTCCATGGTGCAGTTCACAGACGGTACGGTCTTGGGGCAGATGAGCAATCCGGACATGCGGATTCCGATTCAGTTTGCCCTTGCTTATCCGGAGCGTCCGGCCTTGCCGATTCCGCGACTGGATTTTGCTCAACTGGGTCAATTTTCCTTCCTGGCTCCTGATCTGGAACGATTCCCGTGCATCCGGCTCGCTTACGAAGCCATTGCACAAGGAGGAAACCTGCCGTGTGTCATGAATGCGGCCAACGAAGAGGCGGTACACGCTTTCTTGCGGGAGGAAATTCCTTTTACCACCATCGCAAAAGCCGTTGAGGCGACGATGGCGGTGACTCCCATCGTGGAAGTCCCGACCCTGGAGGATATCATTGTGACCGACCGGGAGGCCCGGATTCGCGTCCAAGAGTTTTTGAAACGATAGTAAATAGATAAAGAAACAATGGTTATACTGATTAAAGTACTTCAATTGATCATGGCCCTGTCCTTGTTGGTGCTCATCCACGAGTTCGGCCATTATATTTTTGCGCGCCTTTTCAAAATCCGGGTAGAGCAGTTTTACCTGTTCTTCCCGCCGGCAATTTTCAAATACAAGCCGAAGAAGAGTGATACCGAATTCGGTATTGGTTGCATTCCCTTGGGCGGTTTTTGCAAAATCTCGGGGATGATTGACGAGTCCATGGACAAGGAGGCTCTGGCCCAAGAACCCCAACCTTGGGAGTTTCGTACCCGTCCGGCTTGGCAACGCCTTTTTGTGATGATTGGTGGCGTACTCTTCAATTTTATTTTCGCCATTTTCTTGTATTGTACCATCTTGTTCGTGTGGGGCAAGGAATATTTGCGCAACGACGATGCGGTGTACGGTATTCAAGTGAACGAATTGTCGGAAAGAATGGGTTTTCGTGACGGAGACCGCATTTTGGCTTTTGATGGCGCACCGGTTGAAGACTTCTTCAAGTTGCAAGCCGATTTGGTCCGTTCGCAAGCGGCAACAGCCTCTGTGCTGCGCGCCGGTGATACGTTGGAATTGGCCATTGATCCGGAATTGTTGCCGGAGGCGATGAATACCCCGGGTCTTTTCTCCCTGGCTGTACCGATGGCGGTGGGTTCTGTTCCGGATACCTCCATCAATGCTGGCGTAGGCTTGCAGGCAGGAGACCGCTTTTTGCAAGTGGGTACCCAGCCCGTCTTTTATTATAAGGAATTGCAAGCGGCTTTGGAGCAGTACAAAAATACCACGGTGGACGTGCTCTTCCTCCGCGGCGCCGATACCGTTGCAGTGCCGTTGCAAGTGAACGATTTGGGTAAAATTCAAGTGGGCTTGGGCGGCGACGTGCGTGCTGTCCAATGGACCCGCAAGGAGTATTCGTTCCTGGAAGCCATTCCCGCTGGTTTTCAGTTGACCTTCTCGACCATTGGCGATTATTTGAAAGAGTTGAAACTCATTTTTACCCCGAAGACCGAAGCCTACAAGTCCTTGGGAAGTTTCATCGCCATTGGTAGTATCTTCCCTTCAACTTGGAACTGGCAGTCTTTCTGGAACATTACCGCATGGCTTTCCATTATGTTGGCGGTTTTGAACTTGTTGCCGATTCCGGCCTTGGATGGTGGTCACGTCTTGTTTGTCTTGTACGAAATGATTACCCGTCGCAAGCCTTCAGACAAGTTCTTGGAATATGCTCAGATGGTGGGCATGGTTCTGTTGCTGACCCTAGTGGTCTTTGCTTTGTCCAATGACTTCATTCGATATGTATTTTAATAAAGGAATAGAATATGAAATGGTTTGGTAGAATTCTTTCGTTGTTGGCTTTGTGTGCTGTGGTCGCCTGTGGTCAAGGCAAGCAACAGGAAAAAGAAGGTGAAACAACAAAAACTTACTTGCCGAAGGTAAGTGGAAAACCTGGGGATCTGCTCATCGTCATCGATCACGAGAGTTGGAACTCAGAGGTGGGTGCTTATTTGCAGGAAGTGTTGGCGGGTGATTACCCGATGCTTCCGCAAAGAGAACCGTATTTTACGGTGTACAATGTGCCTCACAATGCCTTCTCGGGTTCGTTTTACTTGCATCGGAACATCCTGATCCTCAATTTGGGCAAAAATGAGGCCGGCGTGGATTGTCAGCAAAACACCTGGGCGGCACCGCAGGCCGTGGTGGTTGTGAATGCCAAGGATCGTGAAGAGGCTTTGTCGTTGTTGCAGGAAAATGGTCGGAAGATTCAAGAGTTTTTTGAAAACAGCGAGCGTAACCGAGCCATCGCATCCAATCGCAAGTTCAACGATGTATCGGTACAAACCGAGGTGATGAATCGCTTGGGAGGAGCGCCGGTGTATCCGAATGGCTTCAGTTTAAAAAGTCTGCGCGAAGATTTTGCCTGGGTATCCCAAGAATCTACTTACGTAAACCAAAGTATCCTGGTTTATTCATTCCCGGTAGAACCGGATTATGTCTTCACTTTGTCGGATTTGATTGCTCGTCGCGACAGCGTGATGCGGGTGAATGTGCCGGGTAAACGCGAAGGAAGTTATATGTATACGGCTCAAACCTTGGCCCAACCGACCATGCGTTGGATCAAGAGTGGCAAGAAATCGTTTGTGGAAGTGCGCGGTTTGTGGGAGTTGCAGAACGATTTTATGGGTGGTCCGTTTGTGATGCATGCCCATCTGGATCAGCTTCGCAGTCGTGTTGTGGTTGTAGAAGGATTTGTGTATGCACCGAAGTATGATAAGAGAAACTATGTAAGAAACGTAGAGTCAATTATTTATACATTTGATTGGAAAAAGTGAGAAAAAATATTTTAAAAATATTTGCAAAAAAATTTGCAGATTGAAAAAAAGTGTCTACCTTTGCAATCCCAATCACAAAGAGCGGTGCTCGAGCGGGTAACACGGTGGATTCGTCTAACGGTTAGGACTCAAGATTTTCATTCTTGCAATAGGGGTTCGATTCCCCTATCCACTACGAATAAAAAAAGAATATAATGGCAAATCACGCATCAGCAGACAAACGTCACCGTCAAAGCGAAAGACGTAGATTGCATAACAAATATTATGCAAAGACGACACGCAATGCAATCAGAGCTTTGCGTAACACAACTGACAAAGAAGCTGCAATGGCACTTCTTCCCAAAGTTTCCTCTATGATTGACAAGTTGGCTAAGATCAACGTTATTCATAAGAACAAAGCAGCAAACTTGAAGAGCGGTATCGCAGTTTACGTTAGCAAATTGTAAGAATTTACGTTTTTGTAAAAGATAAAGAAAAATCTTCCTGAAATTTGGGAAGATTTTTTTTGTTGTGAAAATTAAAGATTGGACTTTGGAGGAGCGTCCCCGGGAGAAGTTGATGGAGCGGGGCGCAGCAGCGTTGGATGTGACAGAATTGTTGGCCATTCTGCTTCGAAATGGGACACGGTCGTGTTCTGCCGTTGATTTGGCTAGGAATGTCTATGAGAAGGCCGGATACGACCTTCGATCCTTATCAAATTTTTCATACGAGTCGTTGGCGGCGGTTCCTGGAATGGGACCGGTGAAGGCGGTGGTACTCTTGGCGGCCCTGGAGTTGGGGCGTCGTATGGGGACGATGGAGCGTCCTCCCGCTGAGACGCTGACGTGTTCGCAGACCGTCGCGCGGATGATGCAACCGTTGTTGGGCCATATTCTGCACGAAGAATGCTGGGTGGTGTACCTCAACCGTGCCAACCGAGTTCTCGGAAAAGAACGCATCAGTGTCGGAGGGTTGACCGCTACGGTGGTCGATAGTCGCATCGTTGTGCGAAGGGCCTTGGAGAAGTCTGCGAGCGGGCTGATCCTGGTGCACAACCATCCGTCAGGGGAGCCGAAGCCAGGGAAACAGGACTTGGAACTGACCCGGCAATTGCGGACCGCCCTGGCATATTTTGATATTCTCCTGTTGGATCATGTCATCATCGCCGGCAACCGTTATTACAGTTTTTGTGATGCCGAAGATTGATTGAGGTCGAAGAGGTCGTGTTCGGGCCATTCGCTCACACGTGAGGAGGCTGTGCGGAACATGCTTTCCATGTAGCGGGGGAAACGGGATCCTTTCCACGAGCTGGTGTTGGTGATGAAGATCCAGCAGAGTCCGTTTTGTTGTCGTTTCAAGATGGCGCTGCTGCCGGCGAGGTTCCCGGTTCGGATCCAGTTGCCGTCCCAGCTTCCATAGGCCCATCCAATGGGAGAGGCACCGTTTGGACGACTCATCATCTTGCGCAGGCTGGATTTGGACAACAAGTCCGGAACGTTTTCGTTGGCGTCAATTACAGAGACAAAACGTAGGAATTCCGCGGGGGAAGCTACCCAACCTCCGGCACCATACAGTCCTTCGATGTTGTTGCCGCCATAACTGCGATAGAGGCTGTCGCCGCTGTTGTTATAGGCGGGGATGGGGGTGGCGTCGTGGGATTCATAGTAACGGACCTCGTTGGGGTAACGGTCTTCGTACCGGTTTTTGGCCAGGTGCATGTCGTAGCAACCGGCCGGCTTGAGGATGGTTTCCTGGCAATAGGTTTCGTAGTCCATGCCACTGCGTACTTCGATAATTTTGGACAGAATCAAATAGCCTAAGTTTGAGTAGCGGGAACTTTGGCCGGGTGTGTAGCCCAGGCGATAGGAGAGGGCGTGTTGGATGACCTGGTCCATGGTCGGGACGCTGTCCAGATCTTCTTTGCGCATGATGTCGCGGGTGGAGAAGAGCAGGTCTCCCCGGGCGTTGGTGAAGCCGCCTTGGTGTCGGAGCAGGTGCTCGACCGTGATTTTCTTCATGCGTTTGTCCCGCAGTTCGGTAAAGGGTTCTTCGTGGAGAATTCCGTCCGGCCCGAAAACAGTTTCGTTGAGGGACAGCAGCGAATCCTCGGCCATCTTCATTACGGCTGCGGCTGTAATTAGTTTGGAGAGGGAGGCGACCCGGAAAATGTGATGGGCATCGGTGCGGATGCCGGCTTCTTCGTCGGCCCAACCGTATCCTTTGGAGTAAATGAGTTTGCCATGTTTCATAACCGCCAGCGAACCGCCCCGGATGTCCCAGCGTTGCAGAAAGCGATTAATGTATTGGTCCAGTTTTGCTGTTCCCTGGCTGTCGCAGAGTTCATTGGTCAGCCATTCGTTGATGGAGATGTAGGGTTCAACCGTATTGTTGGTGGATGCGTGCGGCTTGGAGCAGCGGCGCGTACCCAACACGACGATGCCGGCAACCAAAAGCAGGGTGGTTGCTGAGAAGATGAGGATTTTTCTGGTGCGGGGGTTGAACTGCATTCAGCAAAGATAATACGACTTGCCGGATTTTGGAGTAAATTTGTTACTCAAACCAAGGAAAGTGTATGTTGGAAACATTGCGAACATTTTACCGGAGCGGCCAGACCCGTCCGGTGGCCTTCCGTCGGGAAGCGTTGACAAGGCTCGAAAACAAGATTGTTGAGTACCAAGACCGTATCGTGGAGGCACTCCATGCCGATTTGGGGAAATCTGCGGCGGAAAGTTGGTTGACAGAAATTGCGTTGGTCTTGGGAGAAATCCGTTACCAGCGCCGGCATTTGCGTTGGTGGTCCCGTCCTCGCCGGGTCGGTACGCCGTTGGCATTGTTCCCTTCGCGTAGCCGCATTGTGCGCGATCCTTATGGGGTGGTCTTGGTCGTGGCCCCGTGGAATTATCCATTTCAGTTGCTGATGATGCCCTTGGTGGGAGCCGTTGCTGCTGGAAATTGTGTGGTCTTGAAACCGGCAGAGACAACGCCTCACGTGGCTCGGGTGTTGCAGGACCTGGTGGAGGAGGCGTTTGAAGCTTCGCACGTGTGTTTGGTTCGTACCAACCACGAAGGCTTGGAGTCCTTGTTGGAGGAGGGACCGGATTATTTGTTCTTTACCGGAAGTCCGGGAACCGGGAGTCGTTTGATGGAACTGGCGGCCCGCCGGTGGATTCCGGTCACCTTGGAATTGGGTGGCAAAAGTCCTTGCATTGTGACAGAGCAAGCGGATGTTGAAGTGGCTGCTCGGCGCATTGCCTGGGCCAAGATGTTGAATGCAGGCCAGACCTGTGTAGCTCCGGACCATGTTTGGGTGCAGGCTTCGGTGAAGTCGGCCTTTGTGCAGGCCTATGCTAAGGCACTGGCATTTTTGTTCCGGGATACGGCGGGTTTGTCCAAGGAAAGTCCGAATTATGCGCGCATTGTGACGGACCGGCATTTTGATCGGTTGGTCGGCCTGTTGTCCGGAGCGCGGGTGTTGTTGGGTGGAGGGTACGATGCTCCGTCACGTTTCTTTGCACCGACCTTGGTGGAGGTGTCGGAGGAGCATCCCCTGATGCAGGAGGAGGTGTTCGGCCCCATTCTTCCCTTGTTGGAGTTTGAGGACGAAGCCGTGTTGGTCAATCGCTTGCAGCGGGAGCCGAAGCCGTTGGCTTTGTATTATTTTGGGAAAACGGCCGGGGGACGTCGCTTTGTGGAGCAGGTCCCTTCCGGGGGAGCCTGCATCAATGATGCTATTATTCATTTGGTAAACAGGTGTTTGCCCTTTGGCGGAGTGGGCAAGAGTGGCTTGGGTTCTTACCATGGTCGGACTTCTTTTGAGACCTTTTCCCGCGAACGATCCGTTTTGGAATCCAAACGGTCTTTTGACCTCAAATTGAAATACCCTCCCTATAAAATCGTAAAAACGAAGTGGCGTGAATTTTTGGGCTTGTAAAACCTGGATTTTATTAGCGCATCTTATTAGAAATATGTATCTTTGTGGGGATATATTCCATAAAAATCAGACATAAATTTTAACACAAATCAATATGATCGGATCTATTCAAACGTTTGTGGTTGAAAAAATTTGTTCAACCGCAAAACTCAGAGAAATTGCACAACAAGTAGAAGCTCCTTACGTAGCATTGCATACCCAAAATACCCGCATTGAAATGGGCATGTATGCAGAGGAACGTGTTTTGAATATTGCTGCAGATACCCAAGCGGTGATGTTGTATGCCGATCACTACCGCGTTTCCGGTGGTGAACGCAAGGCTTTCCCGGTGATTGATTACCAATTCGGAAGTTTGCGTGACGACTTTGACTTCGGTTCTTTGTTGTTCTTCCGTGCCGATGCTTTCAAACAAGCCGTGGCTGCGATGGATTGTGATTACCAATTTGGTGCTTTGTATGATTTGCGTTTGCGCATTTCCCAGCTGGGTGAAATCGTACACATCAACGAATATCTGTACACCGAAGTGGAAGAAGATGCTCGCAAATCAGGAGAAAAGATCTTTGACTACGTGGATCCGAAAAACAGAGAGGTACAAATCGAAATGGAAAAAGTTTGTACCGAACACCTCAAACGCATTGGTGGCTATTTGAAACCCGAATTCAAAGAAATCCGTTTCGCTGACACTCCGTTTGAATACGAAGCTTCTGTGATTATCCCGGTATTCAACCGTATCCGCACCATCGAGGATGCCATCCGTTCCGTGCTTTCCCAAAAGGCAGATTTCAAATTCAACCTCATCGTGGTGGACAACCACTCAACCGACGGTACCACCGATGTAATCCGCAAATATGCGGACGATCCCCGTTTGATCCACATCATTCCCGAACGTCGCGACTTGGGTATTGGCGGATGCTGGAACTTGGGTATTCACCACCCGCAATGCGGTAAGTTCGCCGTTCAATTGGACAGCGACGATATCTACGCTGACGAAAACACCTTGACCAAAGTGGTAGCTGCCTTCTATGAACAAAATTGCGCGATGGTGGTAGGAACCTACATGATGACCAACTTCAACATGGAGATGATTGCTCCGGGTATCATTGACCACAAAGAATGGACTCCCGAGAACGGTCGCAACAATGCATTGCGAATCAATGGTTTGGGAGCTCCCCGTGCATTCTATACACCGCTCTTGAGAGAAGTGAAGTTGCCCAATACCAGCTATGGTGAAGACTATGCGTTGGGTTTGCGTTTCTCTCGTGAATACCAAATTGGCCGTATTTATGACGTGATTTACCACTGCCGTCGTTGGGACGGAAACTCCGATGCCGCCTTGGATGTGGTGAAGATGAATGGTCACAATACTTACAAAGACCGTATCCGTACTTGGGAACTCCAAGCACGTATTAATATGTTAAAGAAATAGCGATGGGAAAGATCGCAAAAACTGAAGTTGCCCGGCTGTTCTCGGAACAGCTGGAGCAATGGACTCAAGCCCGGGATAACTACCGGGCTTTGGAGCAAGTAGAGCAGAAGTCTGTTTGTGTGAACGGGATGAATGTCATTGTGCAATTCAACCCTGCGCGCATTGTTTCTTCGGGAGCCAAAGTGGATGCCAAAACCATCCAAACCCGCAAGTGCTTCTTGTGTGAACAAAACCGTCCCGAAGTGCAATGGGGTATTGATTTCGAGAGTGCTTCTGGCCGGACTTACCAAGTTTTGTTGAATCCGTTCCCGATTTTCCCGAGACACTTGACGATTCCTGATGCGGTACATACCGATCAGCGCATCGAGGGTCGTGTTGCAGACATGTTGGAACTGGCTGCGGAATTGGACGACTTCGTGTTGTTCTACAATGGACCCAAATGCGGTGCTTCGGCCCCCGACCACATGCACTTCCAGGCTGGTAACAAAGGCTTTTTGCCCTTGCAGGCCCAATTTGCAGAGTTGCCTCGTCGCGACTTTTTGGTGACAGCATCTACCCGCCTGTCCTTGTTGGAAACCTTGTTGCCGGGCTGCTTTGTCATTGAATCCAAATCGACCGAAGAGGCCGTTTACTATTTTGAAGAATTGTACCGTCACCTGCCGGTTCGCGAAGACGAGACCGAGCCGATGATGAACTTGTTGTGTTGGTTCGATGAAGGAACCTACCGTTTGTTGGTTTTGACTCGTCGTCAGCACCGTCCGAGCTGCTATTTTGCAGAAGGAGAGGAAAATATTTTGTTGAGTCCCGCTTCGGTGGACTTGGGGGGTGTGTTCATCACTCCGCTGCCGAAGGACTTTGAGAAGATTACCGCTGCTGACCTGGAAAAGATCCTCTTCGAGGTTTGTACCGACAAGGAAGGTCAGGAAGCCTTGTACCAAGCCCTTCAGGCAGACTTTCGTCGCTTTCAGCCAGCTGTGACCGTGGGTATTATGAACGAGCCGGAGATCCGGGTGGATTTCAAAGGTTCGTACCGCCAAGGTGAAACCTGCTGCTCGGGCGAAGAGTCGTTTGTGTGCCAGGATGGTCAGGTTGCCTGGAGAGGGGCCTTGTATCCGGAATTGTATTTCAAAGCCACCGAACCGACCGATCAATTTGAGTTGAAAGACGTGACCATTGGGGTGAATTTCCACTGGGAACGCAAAGAAAACCAATGTTTTGCCGGTGACTTGAAACTCATCGTGGAAAACAACCGTCTGACTGCGGTGAACTGCATCGGCGTGGAAGACTATTTGTTGAGCGTTATTTCTTCGGAAATGAGTGCAACCGCCTCCAAGAACCTATTGAAAGCCCACGCTGTGATTTCACGTTCCTGGTTGATGGCTCAATGGATGAAGAACCGGGCCTTGGTCGAAGCACAAGCATCGTACTGCAGTTGCCACGAGGACGAACACAACCGGATCAAATGGTACGATCGGGAAGACCATACTCATTTTGATGTGTGTGCAGACGACCACTGCCAACGCTACCAAGGACTGACCCGTGCGACTTCCCGCACCGTTGCGGAAGTGATCGCCGAAACCTGGGGGGAAACCCTTGTGTACGACGGTAAGATTTGTGATGCTCGTTTCTCCAAATGCTGTGGAGGTGTTTCCGAGGCTTTTGAAAGTTGCTGGGAACCGGTACACCATCCTTACCTCGTCCAAATCCGGGATGCGGCGCAAGCAACCCTTCCGGATTTGACCCAGGAAGAAGAAGCCCGTCGTTGGATCCTTTCGGAGCCCGAGGCGTATTGCAATACCCGTGACCACGAAATTCTCTCGCAGGTATTGAATGACTACGACCAAGAAACTGCGCATTTTTACCGTTGGACCCAGGCCTATGACCAAGCCGAGCTGTCGGCATTGGTGCGGGAACGTTCCGGTATTGATTTTGGGGATATTGTGGACTTGATTCCCATTGAACGGGGACCTTCCGGCCGCCTCATCCGCTTGAAAATAGTGGGAACGCTTCGCACGATGGAATTGGGCAAGGAACTGGAGATCCGTCGTACGCTGTCCACCTCACACCTCTACAGCTCCGCATTCATCGTGGAAAAAGAAGGAACGGTGCCGGGAACCGAATTGCCGGCGAAGTTCATCTTGCGTGGGGCCGGTTGGGGCCACGGGGTTGGCCTTTGCCAAATCGGAGCTGCTGTGATGGGAGCTCAAGGCCATACGTACGACAAGATTTTGCTCCATTATTTCTCCGGAGCAGAGATTGAAAGAAGATATTAATTGATTCAAAGATAAATTCGAGTTTATGAATTCTACTAGCAGATCACCTTGGATGTGGGTCCCTTCCTTGTATTTTGCACAAGGGATTCCGTACTTCATTGTTAATACTGTGTCGGTCATGATGTTCACCAAGATGGGTGTTCCGAACGGCGAGATGGCCTTCTTTACCAGTTTGCTGTACTTGCCGTGGATGATCAAACCCTTCTGGAGTCCGTTTGTGGACATCATCAAAACCAAGAGATGGTGGACCGTTACCATGCAGTTGCTCATGACGGCAGCCTTTGTATTGCTGACCTTGACCCTTCCGGTACCGGAAGCCGAACAAATTGTGGCAGGAACAACGCCGATGAGTATGTTCTACATTACGTTGATTCTGTTTGTCATTACAGCCTTTGCTTCTGCGACGCACGATATTGCCGCCGACGGCTTCTATATGTTGGCTCTGTCGCAAGGTAATCAGGCTCAGTTCGTTGGCATCCGTTCTACTTTCTACCGCCTTTCTTCCATCTTTGGACAAGGGGTCCTGGTAGCAGTTGCCGGTATCATTGAATTGAAAACCAACAACATTCCGCTTTCTTGGCAGGTGACCATGGGCATCACTGCTGTGGTATTTGCTTTGGTTTCCTTGTACCATACCTTCATCATTCCCAGACCGGCGAGTGATAAGTCTACCTTGGAAAACAAACAGGTGACGGCGGGTGCCATTTTCTCGGAATTCGGTCGTACTTTCAAGACTTATTTCCTCAAGAAAGGGGTTTGGTTGGCCATTATCTTCATGTTGTTGTATCGTTTGCCGGAGGCGTTCCTCCTCAAATTGTGCATGCCCTTCCTTGTAGCGAAGACAGAATTGGGCGGTTTGGGTATGTCCACCGCAGATGTCGGCATTGCCTACGGTACGATTGGGGTCTTGTTCTTGACCATCGGCGGTATCCTGGGGGGTATCTTTGCATCAAGAGTCGGTTTGAAGAAAGCTCTTTGGGTGATGGCAGCCTGCATGACCTTGCCTTGCATCACCTTTGTTTACTTGGCGATGTGCCAACCGGAAAACCTGGTTCTCATTTCTACCGCTATTGCGATTGAACAGTTCGGCTACGGTTTTGGTTTTACAGCATACATGCTTTACATGATGTACTTCTCAGACGGAGAATTCAAGACCTCCCACTACGCCATCTGTACCGCCTTTATGGCAGCCAGCATGTTGTTGCCGGGTATGGTGGCCGGTTACATCCAAGAGGCCATCGGTTATGTGAATTTCTTCTGGATGGTGATGGTATGTTGTGTCGCAACGCTGCTCGTGACCTTCTTTGTGGATAAGAAAATTGACCCTAACTACGGTAAAAAATAAATTATGAAAAAGAGTTTCATGCATATTCTGGCCGTTTTGGCCTGTGTGACAGCGGTGTCCTCTTGCTGCTGCAAACAACAAGCTGATGAAGTGGTCGTTAAACCGGGTATCGAAGTACTGCGCGATCGTGGTTTTGACATTCTTCAAGGCAAACGGGTGGGTTTGGTAACCAACCCGTCGGGTGTGGACCGCAACCTGGTTTCAACCGTGGACATTCTTCACAATGCTCCGGGTGTTGAATTGGTGGCTTTGTACGGACCGGAACACGGTGTGCGTGGTGACATCCACGCCGGTGACAAGGTGGAAGGTAACGTTGACCCCAAAACCGGCATCATCGTGCACTCTTTGTATGGCAAGACCCAAAAACCGACCATGGAAATGTTGGAAGGTCTGGATGCCATCATCTACGACATCCAAGACATCGGCTGCCGTTCGTTTACCTTCATCAGTACGATGGGTAAGGTGATGGAAGCTGCTGCCGAAAAAGGCATTGAAGTCATTGTGTTGGACCGTCCCAATCCCCTGGGTGGGGAAAAGGTGGAAGGTCCGCTGGTGGAAGAAGGTTTCTTCTCTTTCGTGAGCCAGTTTGCCATTCCTTATGTGTACGGTCTGACCTGTGGTGAGTTGGCTCTGATGTTGAATCAGGAAGGGTTGCTCAAAGACGGTGTACAATGCAACTTGACCGTCGTTCCGATGGAAGGTTGGGAACGGCACATGATCTACGAAGACACCAACCTGCCGTGGGTATTGCCTTCTCCGCACATCCCGCAACCGGCTTCGTCCTTCTATTATCCGGCCGTAGGTATTGCCGGTGAGTTGGGCGCTTATTCCATCGGTGTGGGTTATACCCTGCCGTTCCAAATGTTGGCTACTGAAGGTGTCGATGCCGATGTGCTCGCTGACCGTTTGAATGCCAAACAACTTCCGGGTGTTTTGTTCCGTCCTTTGCACGTGAAACCCTTCTACTCCATGGGTGCCGGCAAGACCTTGCAAGGGGTACAATTGTATGTCACCGACGCAAAGGCGGCTCGTTTGACTGAAATCCAATTCCATATCCTCGAAGTGATTGCAGAATTGAATCCCGAGAGAGCTGCTTTCAACCTCGCCCCGGAAAATCGTCACCGGATGTTTGATATTGTCACAGGAAATGATTACTTTCGCAAGACATTTGCGTTGCGCCACCGTTTTGAAGACATCCAAGGACGCTGGAGAGCGGATGAAGAAGCCTTCAAGACTCGTTCGCAAGCTTATTATTTGTACAAATAACCTTAAAAACAAAGTGATATGAAGAAATTTTTTAGTTTATTGGCTTTGGTTTCTTTGTTCTGCTTCACCGCTTGTGAAGAAGAGAAACCCACTCCGAAACCGGAACCGCAACAATTGCAACAGCCCCTCATCGAGGTGACTGAAGTTACTGAAACCGGCTTTACCGTAGCTTGGAATGCTGTAGAAAATGCAGCGGACTACACCGTTGTTTTGAACGAAGTCTCTGAAGTAGTTGCTGAAACTACCAAAACCTACACTGACTTGGCAGCAGGTACTTATACTGTAAAAGTGAAAGCAAATGCTCCCCAAGGATCTGAATTGTACTTGGATTCAGAATTTGATTCACAAGAAGTAATCATTGAAGGTGTTCCCGAACCGACCGAATTGACCTTTGAATTTGGCGTGGAAGATTTGACCAGCACGAGTGCTACCGTATGGGCTTATCCTTCAGACAAAACGATGTCCTACTACTTCGACACCATGAGCTTGGAAGAGTTCGAAACGTATGAACCCACCGAATTGTGCGACCTCATCGTGGAATTGTGGGCAGAAATGGGTGCTGAAGAAGGTCTTTCTTTGGAAGAAACTTTGGAAATCATGTGCTCCGTTGGTGATGACAAATGGACTCCGAGCGCGATGATTCCGAATACTGACTATGTAGTCTATGCCTTCGGTTTGAACTACGACGGTACCTACACTTCAGAATTGCAATGGGAAGTGTTCCGCACCCTCGAGGCTGAAGGTCCGGGTGATGTAAACTTCGTTGCAGATCAAATTTGGGGTATGTACTATGGTGAGATGTACACTCCGGGTTATGGTAACTACTGGTTCTTCTTGACTGACAATGGATTTGATGAATACGGCTGGGAATACCCGAACTCTACTTACTATCGTATTGACCTCTATGCTCCCTTGGCTGAAGATCCGAGCAACATCAATGTTCCTGTAGGTACCTATACTTTTGATCCGGAAGATACTTTTGCCCAATGGACTTTCTCAGCATCTTATTCTTGTTATTGGGAAACCGATGGTGAGGGTTCTCCTAAATTTGATAACCTTCCTTTTGAATCCGGTACATTGGTTGTAACAGAAGATGGTATGGTATTGGATGTTGTGATTGCTGGTGAAACTCACCACGTAACCTTTGAAGGTTCTTACAGCTTGGCAGACGAATCACCCTCTTCTTTGTCAACTTTGACAGATGATGTGGAAACCGATATGACGAATTGCACCATTCGCGTGACTGATTATGAAGACTATTGGGGATGCGGTTACCGTAACTGGTACATTGAAATGCTCCCGAATATTGAAAAAGGTCAAAAAGACTATTTGTTGTTGGATTTGATTTCTGCTTATCCGGATGCTGAATCAGGTTTCTTGGGTACCTACGAAGCTTCATTCAACTTCGAACCGAGCACCTTTGTAACTGGTTTTAATGATGGTGGTTACCCGGGTGGTACTTGGTATTTTGAAGTGGATTCTATGGGTCAAACCGTGAACCAAGCGCCGCTGTCAGCAGGTGAGTTGACCATCTCTGAAAACGAAGATGGTACCCACACCTTCGTGATGGAAGCTTATGATGAAAACGGTTATGCTGTTACCATGAACTACACTGGTTACATCGTTCCCCCGACAGAATTGTCAGCTGCTCCTGCATTCGCTGCAAAAACTAAAATGTCTGAAAAATTCTCAATGACTCCTCGTCGCTAGTCGTTGGTTGAACAGATAGATGAAAAGTCGGATCCAGGATCCGACTTTTTTATTGTACTATTTTGAAGAATCTCTATCTTTGGAGTTTGTATTAGAGCGAAGCAGAATAGATCGAATGAAACATTACAAACGATATCGTTGTTTATGGGCACTCATCGCCACTCTTTGTGTGGCTGCTTGCAGTATGGAAATGAGTCTACCCCCAAGCCCTGTTGACAAAGACCTTGTGTTGTTGTCAACAGGGGATTGCCGGTTTTCCGGAGACGGGGGTAATGGAGTGATTTCCTACTTGTGGGCCGGAGAAGGGGTCTTGGATCTGGAGGTGGAAACGACACGATCTTGGATCACCATTACGGATGCAACGACCTATGGAAGAATTGAATTTGTTGTAGACGCCAATGAGACGATGGGTGTGCGTACCGGTACCATTTTGTTGAAGATGCACGAGAAAGTCTTGGAAAAAGTGTTTGTGACGCAGGAGAAGATGGAACCGTGGATTCCGAACATCGTCAGTGGTGAGTATTTGGGAACCACCGATGCTCCGGTACCGCATTATCGATTCTTGTTGTCGGACAAAGGCTTGGACAATGACGGCAATCTGCAGGCAGATGCAACTTATTATCAGTTGAATGTATATGCACAGGACCCTCCGGCGGATGCTTCCATGATGTTGCCCCGGGGTACCTACAAACTGGATCTTCAGGACAGCTGTGCAGCGGGGACGGTATCTTTTGCATCTTCTTCTTACGCTCAGACCGATGCGTCGGGAGCCTTGTTGCACGAACGTCGTTTTGAAAGTTTGTCCTTGGTGGTAAAAGAGGGTAGCCTGGTGATGGAAGCCTTGGATACGGAGGGGGTATGGCACCACGTGGCATACCAAGGGAGTTATTCCTTGACCGACCGTTCGGATTCTGGAAATTCCGACGGAGTTTTGTCCACTTTGACCGAAGATTGTGTAGTTGCCTGTGAAGATTGGGTGGTTGAATTGGAATACTATGGGGACTATTATGACAATGGACTGAGCAACTGGTATTTGAAAATGATGCCGGAAAATGGAACCGGTGAGGCCATTCAAGTCGATTTCTTTGTGAACGATTTTGGCTTTGAGGCAGATTTTTGTGGCACCTATACTGCGACTCAAGCGTCAGACGTGATGACGTTCTTTCCAGGTGTTTGTGTGAATGACTATTATATGGGAAGTTGGTATGTGACGTTGAAAGACGGTGAAATCTCCGATCCGAAGGCTCCGTTGGCCTCGGGTAGCGAGATGACCATCCTGCAAAATTCTGAGACGGGCACTTATACCATCCGTATCCAAGCCTTGGATGATGCCGAAGAACCGCATCGGATTGAGGTGGATTGGACCGGAACCCTGCAAGTGAAATCAATGATTTAAAATTATAACGTACTATGAAGAAAATTTTGTTCATGGCCCTTTTGGGCTCTCTTTTGTTTACCGCCTGTGGTGAAAACTCCAAAACTCAACCCGAACCGGAACCCCAACCCGATCCCGTGTTGACCTTGACCTGCGATAACGTGATAGAAGTCGTTGCCGAAGGTTGTGATTCTTTGATTACCTACACCTTGGAAAACCCGACCGAAGCCGGTGTTTTGACGGCTACCGCTTCTGAACCCTGGGTGACCAACATTGTGAAAGAAGTGGAAGGACAAATTTCCTTCACCGTATTGACCAACGTAGTAGAAGAAGTCCGCACAGCTGTGTTGACCGTGGCTTATGAAACCCAGTCTTTCACTGTGATCATCAACCAAGCGGCTGCAGAACCCGTTTTGGAAGCGGATGTGGAACGCGAAGCACCGAAGCTCTGCGGCTTCTACTATGGTAGAACGTACTCCACCTATGCGAACTACTACGTGGTATTTACCGATGGTGACTATGCTTCGGGTGGAATCGCAAGTACCAACTCGTATTTCTATGCTCTGGACTTGTACCACGATACCGATGCCGGCAGTGACCCGAAAGTTCCTTACGGAACCTACCACTATGATGCAAAAGACACTTGCGATCCGAACACTTTCTGCAACTACTATTCTCTCTATTTTACTACCGATGCTTCGGGCAACCGTCCGGAACAGTTGCACTTCCAAGAAGCAACGCTGGAAGTTTCTGAAAAAGGTTTCGATTTGTGGGCAACTATGGAAGACGGTTCTGTTCACCATGTGACCTTCAAAGGAGACTATACCATGATCGAAGAATAACCAAACTAACTTAACGAAGACGATACTATGAAAAAGTTGTTGAAATTTACTTGCCTGCTTGC
The DNA here is from genome assembly GCA_017647795.1 of Bacteroidales bacterium. Classification (GTDB taxonomy): domain Bacteria; phylum Bacteroidota; class Bacteroidia; order Bacteroidales; family UBA932; genus JAGCJX01. Next base: position 38,694 of record JAGCJX010000024.1, read on the forward strand.
CTTGGTGGCTGTAGGATGTGAGCCGGAAAAAACTCCGGAACCCGAGCCGGAACCGCCGGTTGTGGAGGCTCCTGTTTTTACTTTGACCTCGGATGCAACCATGACCTTTGCGGCCGAAGCCGAAGAAGGTCTGATTACCTACCAAATCGAAAACCCGACACAAACCGGCATGGTGGATGCTTCTGCCGATGTGGGTTGGATTGATAATTTTGGCTTGCAAGTCTATGGTGCGATTACGTTTTCTGTAGCGATCAACGAAGTGGAGGAAGAACGTACCGGTACCATTACCGTGACCTACGAAGATCAGTCTTTCACCGTTACCGTGGTGCAACAAGCCGGTCAACCGGGCTTGGGCAGTGATTATTTCCGTGAAGCGGAGTACCTCATGGGTTTCTATTATGGTACCCGATATTCCAATGAGCCGAACTATTATTTCCACTTGTCGGACAAGGCTTTTACCAGCGAAGGTGATTTTGTTCCCAGTGCATGGTACTACCGTGTAGATGCGTACGGTCCGGCTCCGGAAGAAGGACAAACCATCTGTTTGCCGGAAGGAGAATACCGTTTCGACCCGACTAACAGTTTCGCACAATTTACCTTCTCGACGCAGTACAGCTACTATTTCGAATTGGACGAAAACCAAGAAAAATCTTATGCGGTGAAATATACCGACGGAACGATGGTAGTGGCCGATGGTAAAATTACGTTGTCTCTGACTGACGAAGATGGCAAGACCCACCACGTAACCTATGAGGCAGAAACCCTCGAATTCTGGGACGAATCCACTTCTGCGAATAATCCTGGCAATCCGGATCCCAACCCGGGTAGTGGGGATTCCAACCTGACCGGTGACTACCAATTGAACACCGAAAATTGGGAAGTGAATGCGTATTACTATGGTAACTATTATGGCAATGGTAACTCCAACTGGGTATTCAACATGCGTGCTCCCGACCGTACCGGTGACGCCATCAACTTGGATATGGTGACCGAAGGTATCGGCTTTGAATTGGGTATTGCAGGAACCTATACCTGTGCCATGGACTTCTCGGCCTACACCTTCTTCCCGGGCGTGTTTGGCAGCGGTGCTTACACCGGTACCTGGTACTTGCAGTTGTACAATGGTTATGTGGCCGGTAATCAAGCTCCTTTGTGGGGTGGATCTATCGAAATCACCCTCAACGAGGACGGTACCCATACCATCGATGTTCAAGCTTATGACAATGCGGAAGAACCGAACCTGGTTTCTGTAACTTGGACCGGAACGGTGAACCTCTACGATATGACCGCGTCCTATGCACAAAAGAGACCGGCAAAATTATCTATTCAAAAATAAATTGACCGATGAAGAAATATTGGACTTTGTTTGTGGCGGCCCTCGTTGCTTTGAGCAGTTGCCAGAATGAAAAAAAGGAGCCGGAAGCTCCCAAAACTGTTTTCACTATCACCTCTGAAAAGACCCTGAACTTTGACGCCGAAGGGGGAGAAGGCGTGGTGACCTATGCCATTGAAAACCCGACTGCGACGGGGATTGTGGAAGCCTCTGTACAAGAGGACTGGGTGTCCGAAGTTCGTACCCAATCTTACGGTGAAATTACCGTTGTTGTGGACGTGAACGTCGAAGAACAAGAAAGAACAGCCACCCTGACTTTGACATACGAAGGCATCGTTGAGACCGTAGCATTGGTGCAAGCAGCCGGCTATGCCGGTGTCGGAAACGACTTCGTGCGCGAAGCCTCGCAGATCGTTGGTTTCTATTACGGTTGTTATTTCTCGGACGATCCGAACTACTTCATCCACTTGACCAATGTCGGTTTTGACGCAGAGGGTGCGGCCCGTCCTAATGGTTGGTTCTATACCATTGACTGCTATTCCGTTGTAGAACCGAGTGGTAGCCAAATTCGTGTTCCGGAGGGTGTTTATGAAGTGGATGTTATGAGCAGCTGTGCTCCGAATACCATCAACATTTCCTATTCTGCCTATTTCACTACCGATGAAAACGGCCAAACCCTGGATGAGTTGGGAATCGAATCCGGTACGATGACGGTGACCGAGGATCGGATTGTATTGAACATTACGGATGAGCAAGGTCAGACCCACTATGTGACCTATGAGATTGGTGATTATAGTTTGTCCGATGCTACCGGTAGCCAAGATCCCGACGAACCGGAAATTGATCCGGACTTTGGCAACTCCAATTTGACAGAGACGATCGAATTGAATACCCGTTACTGGATGAGTGCCGGTTATTATTATGGTGACTATTACGGAGTGGGTTATGGCAACTGGATGATTACTTTCTTCCCGCAAACCGGAAACGGTGACCGCATTACCTTGGACTTTGTTGGACCGGGTTTGGGCGCAGACACAGACCTGAGCGGTATTTACACTTGCTCGGAGGGTGCTGAAAGCATGACCTTCGCCCCGGGCTTTTACTCAGAAGGCTATGTAATCGGTAGCTGGTACCTCCAATTGGAAGACGGTTATGTGGATTTTGAAGGTCTTCGTGCACCGCTGGTGGATGGCTCGTTTGAACTTACCAAGAACGAAGACGGCACCTACAACCTTGTGATGGAGTTGTATGATAACGCTGAAACGCCGAACCTGATTTCCGGATCTTGGACAGGAACCTTGGACTTCCAGGATGTGTCTTCGGCTCCCGCCCGTCAATCCATGAACAAACAGGTTAGCAAGAAGGTTCGTTCAATTTAAAGCGAACCCGCCAAACTCCGTTGTCGAAGCTGTGGCTGATGATGCGGAATTGGCCAATTTCCTTGGAATTTTCTACGTGTGCGCCAATACAGGCGCACGCGTCGTATTCGCCCACCCGTACAATGCGCAACGTGTCGGAAACATCCTCCGGCAACTTGCTTAAATCTACGATATCCGCAGCTTCCTCCTTGCTGACATACGATATGGTCACGGGGAGAGCCGCTGCGATGATTGCATTGACCTGTGCCTCGATGGCCGCAACTTGTTCGTCGCTGGGGCATTCGTTGAGCAGGTAGTCGCACTTGCTTTTCTTGCGTTCGATGTGTGTGTTTTTTGATCGGGGACATCCGAACATCCGGACCATTGTTTGGTTGAGGATGTGTTCCGCCGTATGCATCGGCGGGTATTCTTGTTTGTTGTGTGCGTTTAGTTCCATGAGACAAAGGTAATAATTGTTAACTTTGTCCTACAAATAATTGTCCTTATGCAAATCCAAGAGCAAACCAGGGTTCAGTCACTGGACATCCTGCGGGCCTTGATCATGGTCCTGATGATTTTTGTGAACGACATTCCGGGTCTGGGCGAGACCATCCCGCATTGGCTGCACCACGCGGCCTACGACGAGGATATGTTGGGCTTGTCCGACATTGTTTTCCCCGGATTTTTGTTCTGTGTGGGGCTGTCCATCCCGTTTGCTTTGCGCCAGCGCCTGGATCGGGGAGAGGGGCGGGCTGCCTGTCTCTACCACATTGTGGAGCGCTCCTTGGCCTTGTTGATCATGGGCCTGTTCGCCTCCAACAGCTTCGGCATGACGGCAGAATCCATGGGCCTTCCTTCGCACCTGCTGAAGATCCTGTCGGTCGTAGCCTTCTTCCTGATTTGGAACAAGTACCCGCGGGCGACGCCGAAGCAGGAGAAGTTGTACAACCAGCTCAAGGTTTTGGGTTGGACGATTCTAGGTATGTTGGCTTTGCTGTACATCCGAAAACCGGGGGCAGACGACCTTGTTGTGCGGACCAGTTGGATGAGTTTCTCCATGCCAGCGGCAGTTAAGTATTATATCCAATTCACAATTATTCTGTTGATGGTGGCCTACTTGCTGGTCTTCCGCTCTTGGAAGTGGGCGTACCAGCGGTATGAGCGCTGGATTCGGATAGCCGCTGTACTGTTGCTGTACCTGTTTTTGTTCAAAGGAGCAGACAAGCAAGGATGGGTAGGTCTTCGACCGGGCTGGTGGCAGATCTTGGGATTGATAGGCTGGACCTATTTCTATACTGCCTCGTTGTTCTTGCTGACGCGCTTCCGACTCGTGCCCAACCTTTTGTTGGCCCTGGGCAGTCTGGTGCTGGCAATGCTATCTTCGGAGGGCTGTCTGGGAGGATTCCAACACGTGATTCCAGGCAATGGCTCATTCCATACCCTGACCTTCGCGGGAGTGGTGGCAGGATTGTGGCTGCAACAACATGGGACGGTGGCTGATTTTGGGAAATTGGCCAAGCGTCTGGGGTTAGCCGCTGTGCTTTGCGCAGTCGGAGGGTGGTTCACCCACCGTTTCTGGATTATTTCCAAGTTGCAGGAAACGGCACCGTGGGTCCTGTATTGCCTGGCTATCTCTTTTGCGGCCCTGTTGCTTTTGCATTATTGTGCCGACATTCGTGGCAAAGCACATTGGTTCCATTGGGTAAAACCGGCGGGTACCGCTACGTTGACCTGTTATATGTTGCCTTCGGTGGTGTATGCGCTGATTGCTTGGGTGGGAATGAAATATCCCGCCTGGGCTTGTGAGGGCCTCGGCGGGATCTTCCGTTCCATCTTGTTTGCCGCAGTCATCGTGGCGTTCACTGCTGCGCTGGGCAAACTCAAGATTCAATTAAAGATTTGATGCAGCAAAGAGCTTGACGATGTTCAAGGCTACTTCGCTGGCCTTTTCCATACTTTCTACCGGTACGTACTCAAACTTGCCGTGGAAGTTGTGTCCGCCAGCAAACAAGTTCGGGCAGGGCAGTCCCATGAACGAGAGGCGTGCACCGTCGGTACCACCACGGATGGGTTGGATTTTCGGGCGAACACCGGCCATTTCCATGGCTTGCTCTGCAATGTGAATGATGTGGATATGCGGTTCCACTTCTTTGCGCATGTTGTAGTATTGGTCTTTCAAATCCAATTCCACTACGCCGGTTCCGTACTTTTTGTTCATGAACGTTACACAATCGTTGAGTAATTCCTTCTTGGCCGTGAACTTGTCAAAATCGTGGTCACGGATGATGTATTGGATGGTACTTTCTTCAACAGTACCTTTGAATCCGATCAAGTGGAAGAAACCTTCGTAATGGGTTGTGTATTCGGGACGTTGTTCAACCGGTAACAGGGCATTCAATTCCATAGCGACCAACATGGAGTTCAACATCTTGTCTTTGGCAAAGCCCGGGTGGATGTTGCATCCGTGGATGGTCAGGGTAGCTCCTGCCGCATTGAAGTTTTCGTATTCCAATTCACCGATGGCACCACCGTCCAAGGTGTAAGCAAAGTCGGCACCGAATTTTTTCACATCAAAATAGTCGACACCGCGGCCGATTTCTTCATCGGGGGTAAAGCCGATCTTGATATCGCCGTGTTTGATGTCCGGGTTGGCAACCAGGGTTTGTACCAAGTTCATGATTTCTGCCACACCGGCCTTGTCGTCAGCACCCAACAACGTTGTACCGTCGGTGGTGATGATGGTTTGTCCTTTGTAGGCCAGCAATTCCGGGTATTCTTGGGTGCGGAGCACAATGCCTTTTTCTTGGTTCAAAACGATGTCGCTACCGTCGTAGTTGTGTACCAACTGGGGTTTGATGTTGGCGCCCGACATGTCCGGGGCGGTGTCCACGTGAGCGATGAAGCCGATGGTAGGCACTTTTTTACCGTCTTCCAAGTTGGAAGGGAGGGTAGCCATTACATAGCCGTTTTTATCCAATGAGGCATCTTCCAAACCCATGGCCAACAACTCTTCTTTCAACAGCTCCAACAAAACGAACTGTTTGTTGGTGCTGGGTTGGCTGTGCGACTCCGGGTTTGAAGCGGTATCGTAAGAGATGTATCGTAAAAAGCGATCCAAAATAGATTCCATAATCATGTTGTATTTCTTAGAATTAGTCAATTTTCTTAACACGTACGCAGTCCCAAATCATGTAGGCGATCAGTCCGAGGTATGCGAAGAGGCCGATCCATTGTGCGTAAGCGGTGGCTTGCCATTCGGCATTCACCCAGTTGATGTTTGCAAAACGGAGGATTGCGCTGACAACACCCATCAAAGCACCACCGGCGATGAAACCGGAAGCAACGAGGGTACCTCTTTCTTTGCGTGCTTCGTTCAAAGCTTGATCTTTGCTGCGAGAACCTACGTACCAAGCAACGGCACCACCGATAAGCAAAGGTAAGTTCAGGTACAACGGAATGAACATACCGAGGGAGAAGGGCAGGGCCGGAACCTTGAAGAAGGTCAACAGGAGCGCGATGACAGCGCCGATGCCGTACAATGCCCAGGGCGCTTGTCCGTTGGACATCATCGGTTCAATGACCGCAGCCATTGCGTTGGCTTGGGGAGCAACCAAAGCATTTTCACCGGTGAAGCCGTAAGTCTTGTTGAGGACCATCATCACGCCACCAACGGTTGCTGCTGCTACCAGGGTTCCCAAGAATTTCCAGATTTCTTGATTTCTCGGAGTAGATCCCAACCAGTAACCCACTTTCAAGTCGGTAATGAAGGCTCCGGAAACAGACAGGGCGGTGCAGACAACACCCCCGATGATCAACGCGGCTGCCATACCGGCGGTGCCTTTCAAACCTGCTGCTACCATTACCAACGAAGCCAAAATCAAGGTCATCAAGGTCATACCGCTGACGGGGTTGCTACCGATGATGGCAATTGCATTCGCGGCTACCGTTGTAAAGAGGAAAGCAATGACTGCTACCACCAACAAGGCGATGATTGCATGCCACAAATTGTTCACAACGCCGAACAAGAAGAAGACAAAGACAACGGCCAACGCAATCAACAATCCGATTACCACGACTTTCATAGAAAGGTCGCGTTGGGTACGGATTTGTTTTTGTTGTTCTCCATTTTTCTTGCCTTTGAATTCTTTGGTTGCCAAACCGAAGGCTGATTTGATGATGCCGGCCGACTTGATGATACCGATCACACCTGCGGTGGCAATACCACCAATACCGATATGACGGGCGTAGGTTGTAAAGATTTGGTCGGCTGTCATTTGTGCGATCGGGGTGCTCAAACCGGTGTTCATCAAATCAATTACTTGGTCTCCAAAGAGGATGTTCATCAACGGAATGATGACGAACCATACGAGGAACGAGCCGCAGCAGATGATGAAGGCGTATTTCAAACCAATGATGTAACCCAGACCCAGGACGGCAGCACCGACATTGACCTTAACGGACAGCTTGACTTTGTCGGCGATGGTTTGGCCCCAAGGCAGGATGTGGGAGGAGAAGATTTCACTCCACCAGCCAAAGGTAGAGATGATGAAATCGTACAAACCCCCGATTAGACCACTGGTCAACAAAAGTTTGGCACTTTTGCCTCCGGTCTCACCACTGACCAGCACTTGGGTGGTGGCGGTAGCTTCCGGGAAGGGATATTTCCCGTGCATGTCGGATACAAAATATTTGCGGAACGGAATGAGGAACAAAATACCCAAAATACCTCCGAGCAGGGAGCTCAGGAAGATCTTGGAGAAGTTGACAGTCAATTCCGGATATTTGTCTTGAAGGATGTACAACGCGGGCAATGTAAAGATCGCACCAGCAACGATGGCTCCAGAGCAAGCACCGATGGATTGGATCATGACATTTTCACCGAGGGAGTTTTTGCGTTTGAAAGCACCCGACAGACCGACCGCAATGATGGCAATCGGGATGGCGGCTTCAAAAACTTGTCCTACTTTCAAGCCTAAGAAGGCTGCGGCGGCCGAGAAAATTACGGTCATCAGGATACCGATACTCACGGACCAAACGGTAACTTCGGGATAAACTTTGTCCGGAGACATCAACGGACGGTAGCTTTCCCCGGGCTTCAATTCGCGGTACGCGTTCTCGGGAAGCCCCTTGGTTTTGGTTTCTTGGTTTTCCATAAATCGATTTTTTTCAAATTTTTTTACTATACAAAGGTATAAATTTTATTCCTGAAGAAAAAAATCTCACTTTTTTTCAAAAAAAATTTGGAGATTAAAAAAAAGTACCTACCTTTGCGTCCCGTTTGAGAAAAACAGGAAGTGAGATTGAGGCGAAACGGGAAAAAGTTGTTTGACGTAATGAGAGAGATAACGAGGTAAAAAAATGAGAAAGTCTGTAATTTTTAGAAATTAGGGACTACGATTTCAAATTCGAGAGAATGAAGAGATCACTCGAGAGCAAAATAGACACAGGTTAGTCGAAGTTAGTAAGAGCGAACGGAGGATGCCTGGGCTTTTGGAGGCGAAGAAGGACGCGGCAAGCTGCGAAAAGCGACGGGGATCTGCCAACAAGAAATGATCCGTCGATGTCCGAATGGGGCAACCCATACAGTTGAAGACTGTATACACTTTATAAGTGAGCAAACGCAGAGAACTGAAACATCTTAGTACCTGCAGGAAGAGAAAGAAATTATCGATTTCCAAAGTAGTGGCGAGCGAAATGGAAATAGCCTAAACCGATGTTGTTACGGCAATATCGGGGTTGTAGGAGTCAGTTAACGTTACAATTTCACAAGTGGAAGAATCTGGAAAGTTTCATCGAAGAGGGTGATAATCCCGTACACGTAAAATAAGTTGTAATTATTGACCACCTGAGTAGGGCGGGACACGAGGAATCCTGTCTGAATCTACGGGGCCCATCCCGTAAGGCTAAATACTCCCAAAAGACCGATAGTGGACCAGTACCGGGAGGGAAAGGTGAAAAGAACCGTGAGCAACGGAGTGAAAAAGAACCTGAAACCGTTCGTTTACAAGCGGTCGGAGCAGCGTAAGCTGCGACGGCGTGCCTTTTGCATAATGAGCCTACGAGTTGTTGATCAATAGCGAGGTTAAGCACTTCAGGTGCGTAAGCCGAAGCGAGAGCGAGTCTTACAAGGGCGCATAGTTATTGGTCACAGACGCGAAACCTAGTGATCTACCCTTGGCCAGGTTGAAGTAGCCGTGACAGGCTATGGAGGACCGAACCGGTTTACGTTGAAAAGTATTCGGATGAGCTGAGGGTAGGGGTGAAAGGCTAATCAAACTGGGAGATAGCTCGTACTCCCCGAAATGTCTTTAGGGACAGCCTCACAAGTGCTTATCGGAGGTAGAGCGACTGATATGATGCGAGGGCTTCACCGCCTATCAA